>NZ_CP130831.1:0-300000 GCF_030549525.1 Stenotrophomonas sp. 704A1
ATGGATGCCTGGTCCCGTAGTCTCGAGCGCCTCGAAGCGGAGTTCCCGCCTGAAGACGTTCACACCTGGTTGAAGCCGCTGCAGGCCGATCTGCGCGCTGACAGCCTGGTGCTGTATGCACCGAATGCCTTCATCGTCGATCAGGTGCGTGAACTGTACCTGGCGCGGATCCGCGAACTGCTCACCCATTTCGCCGGTTTCAGCGACGTTTTCCTTGAAATCGGCTCGCGGCCGCGCACCGTGGAGGCGCAGACCGCGCCTGCATCCACGACGTCGGCACATGTGCCGGTGGAACCGCAGGTACCGTTCGCCGGCAATCTGGACAACCACTACACCTTCGCCAACTTCGTCGAAGGCCGCAGCAACCAGCTCGGTCTGGCGGCGGCGTTCCAGGCTGCGCAGAAGCCGGGCGACCGGGCGCACAACCCGCTGCTGCTGTACGGGGGCACCGGCCTGGGCAAGACCCACCTGATGTTTGCCGCCGGCAACGCCATGCGCCAGGCCAATCCGGGGGCAAAGGTGCTGTACCTGCGGTCGGAACAGTTCTTCAGCGCGATGATCCGGGCGCTGCAGGAAAAGACCATGGACCAGTTCAAGCGCCAGTTCCAGCAGGTGGACGCGCTGCTGATCGATGACATCCAGTTCTTCGCCGGCAAGGACCGCACCCAGGAAGAGTTCTTCCACACCTTCAACGCCCTGTTCGATGGCAAACAGCAGATCATCCTGACCTGCGACCGCTATCCGCGCGAGGTGGAAGGCCTGGAAGCGCGCCTGAAGTCGCGACTTGCCTGGGGCCTGTCGGTGGCGATCGAACCGCCGGACTTCGAGACCCGGGCCGCGATCGTGCTGGCCAAGGCCCGCGAGCGCGGCGCCGAGATTCCCGATGATGTCGCGTTCCTGATCGCCAAGAAGATGCGCTCCAACGTGCGCGACCTCGAAGGCGCGCTGAATACCCTGACCGCCCGCGCCAATTTCACCGGCCGCGCGATCACCACTGAATTCGCGCAGGAAACCCTGCGCGATCTGCTGCGCGCCCAGCAGCAGGCGATCAGCATTCCCAACATCCAGAAAACCGTGGCCGACTACTACGGGCTGCAGATCAAGGATCTGCTGTCCAAGCGCCGGACCCGTTCCCTGGCCCGCCCGCGCCAGGTCGCCATGGCCCTGACCAAGGAACTGACCGAGCACAGCCTGCCCGAGATCGGCGATGCCTTTGCCGGTCGTGATCACACCACGGTGCTGCATGCCTGCCGGCAGATCCGCACCCTGATGGAGACCGACGGCAAGCTCCGCGAGGACTGGGACAAGCTGATCCGGAAGCTGAGCGAATGATGCACGCTCGCCGATAAGGCGTCACCGCATAAAACGGTGCAGAATCCGGTAGCAAGCGCGGGACAGGGTGTGGATAAAAATGCCGTTCGATTTCGCGGTAGATTTATCCACAGCTTTCCCCACCCCTTGGGGGCGGGTAATGCAGAGGGTTTCGATGTCTAAAATTCTTTTGCTTACAACGACTTAGCTGTGTTTTCCAGCAATTCTGCCGCTACCAGCACCACCAAGCTTTTGATTTATTCCACATTTTTTAAAGCATAGGGGCACGGAACCACATGCGTTTCACACTGCAGCGCGAAGCCTTTCTCAAGCCGTTGGCACAGGTCGTCAACGTGGTCGAACGCCGCCAGACCCTTCCGGTTCTGGCCAATTTCCTGGTGCAGGTGCAGAACGGCCAGCTGTCGCTGACCGGCACCGACCTGGAAGTGGAGATGGTGTCGCGGATCGCGGTAGAAGATGCCCAGGACGGCGAAACCACCATCCCCGCCCGCAAGCTGTTCGAGATCATCCGCGCTCTGCCCGATGGCAGCCGGATCACCGTCTCGCAGACCGGTGACAAGATCACCGTGCAGGCGGGCCGCAGCCGTTTCACCCTTGCCACCCTGCCCTCCAACGACTTCCCATCGGTGGATGAGGTGGAAGCCACCGAGCGCGTGGCCATTGGCGAAGCGACCCTGAAGGAACTGATCGAGCGCACCGCGTTCGCGATGGCCCAGCAGGACGTGCGCTATTACCTCAACGGCCTGCTGTTCGACCTGCGCGGCGATGCGCTGCGCACTGTCGCGACCGACGGCCACCGCCTGGCCCTGTGCGAAACCGACCTGGCCAAGCCGAGCGGTTCCAAGCGCCAGATCATCGTCCCGCGCAAGGGCGTGACCGAGCTGCAGCGCCTGCTCGAGAGCGGCGATCGCGAGATCGAGCTGGAAGTCGGCCGCAGCCACGTCCGCGTCAAGCGCGACGATGTCACCTTCACCTCGAAGCTGATCGACGGCCGTTTCCCGGATTACGAAGCCGTGATCCCGATCGGTGCCGACCGTGAAGTGAAGGTCGACCGTGAAGCCCTGCGTGCCTCGCTGCAGCGTGCCGCGATCCTGTCCAACGAGAAGTACCGCGGTATCCGTGTGGAAGTCTCGCCGGGCAATCTGAAGATCAGCGCGCACAACCCGGAGCAGGAAGAAGCCCAGGAAGAGATCGAAGCGGATACCACGGTCAGCGATCTGGCCATCGGCTTCAACGTGAACTACCTGCTCGACGCCCTGTCCGCACTGCGCGATGAGGAAGTCATCATCCAGCTGCGCGATTCCAACTCCTCGGCGCTGGTTCGTGAATCCAGCAGCGAGAAGTCGCGTCATGTGGTGATGCCGCTGCGTCTCTGACCGCACTGCGGTTCCACGTGGAACCTGTCTACGCCCGGGCCAGTCCCGGGCGTTTTTTGTTCCACGTGGAGCATTGCACTCGTCGTCGGAGGCACCCGAGTGCTGCCCTGCCGTCCGCGAGCCGGCAGCCTGGTCACTGCCACGCTTCGCGGTGAATCGCGGCCGCTTCCCATCGCGAAGCGGAGTGTCTTCGGCGTGCGACGTCTGCTCGCTTGAGCAGAGGATCAGAATCCTCGGGTCTCTGCTGACGCTGCTGTCCACAGGCTCGATTCGAGGGCTGAGGCGTGCTGCAAAGCTTTTAAATCTGGGTATAAATCTAAAGCTTGGTGGTGATGGTAGGAGCAGATTTCATGTAAAACTTAGTCAACTAATTGATATTAAAAGAATTTATGGTGCTGAAACCCCCTGTATGGAAGGCCCTGAGGCTGGGGGGGAACCTGTGGATAGTTTCGCGGTTCGGCAAAAGGGGCTTTTTTATCCACAGATGACCCACACCTTGTGTATAAGTCATACAGGCCGCCTGTGGATGGCGTGGAACGGTACGCCTGAATTTCTTGAATTCTGTGGAACCGTGCAGCGTCATCGGCCGCAGATTTCACGCAGAACACGGCGATTGCCAGCCCGGTGTACCGGGGGCAACGGGAGCGGTCATCCGCCAAGAGCGTGGATTCGCTGGAATCTGGGCAGACCAGTGCACAACGATCGGTCAGAATTCACGCAGTTTCGGCATCGGACCGCTGCTGCCACGTGGAACGCGGCAGTCGCTCCAGGGCTGCCACCCGTGGGAATGCCCAGGCGATAGCCCCGGGACCGGCTTGACCGATGCAGTAAGCTGATGCGATCCCCTGCTTTCTGCCGCTGCGCGCGGCCGGTTCCTCTCGTCCATGCAGATCCGCCGTCTTTCCCTGCACCACCTGCGTCGATTCGATGCAGTGGAGCTGTTGCCGAACCCTGGCTTGAACCTGCTGACCGGCGACAACGGTGCCGGCAAGACCAGCGTGCTCGAAGCGCTGCATCTGATGGCCTATGGCCGCAGCTTCCGCGGTCGGGTACGCGACGGCCTGGTACGCCAGGGCCATGAAGCGCTGGAGATCTTCGTGGAATGGGACGAACAGCGGGGAACGCTGCCGTTGCAACGGCGGAAGGCCGGCTTGCGTCACAGCGGGCAGGACTGGAAAGGCCGTCTGGATGGCGAGGACGTTGCCCAGCTCGGGAACCTGTGCGCGGCGCTGGCGGTGGTCACCTTCGAGCCTGGCAGTCATGCGCTGGTGAGTGGTGGCGGTGAACCGCGCCGCCGTTTCCTCGATTGGGGCCTGTTCCACGTGGAACCAGACTTTCTTTCCCTGTGGCGTCGCTATTCCCGGGCGCTGAAGCAGCGCAATGCCCTGCTCAAGCAAGGCGGACCGGCGCGGATGCTGGATACCTGGGACCACGAGCTCGCCGAAGCCGGTGAACCGCTCACCAGCCGGCGCCAGCACTATCTGGAACGGCTGCAGGAAAGAACCATTGCCCTGGCCGATGTTCTCGCGCCGCAGCTGGGTATCCGCGGCCTGGAACTCAGCCCCGGCTGGCGTCGGCACGAGCTGCCCCTGGCCGATGCCCTGCTCCTGGCCCGCGAGCGCGACCGTCAGGCCGGCTACACCTCGGTCGGCCCACACCGCGCCGACTGGAGCGTGGATTTCACCCACATTCCGGGCCGAGACGCGCTGTCGCGCGGCCAGGCCAAACTCACGGCGCTGGCCTGCCTGTTGGCGCAGGCCGAGGATTACGCCGAGCAGCGTGGCGAATGGCCGGTCATCGCGCTGGATGATCTGGCCTCGGAGCTGGACCGCACCCACCAGGCCCGCGTTCTGCAGCGGCTGCTTACCGGCCCGGCGCAGATCTTCGTCACCGCCACCGAGATCCCGGCAGCGCTCGAGACCCTCAGCGAAATCACCCGGTTCCACGTGGAACATGCACAGATCGTGGCTGTGCCATAGTGGGCGCAACAAGGCCGATCAGCCCCGGCTGGTATAATTCCGGCTGCTATCCCTTCATTCTCGGCACACTGCCCTTGGTGGTGTCCGACCTGCGGAGCCTACGGCAAGCGCAATGACCGACGAACAGAACACCCCGGTAAACAACGGCAACTACGACGCCAACAGCATTACGGCCCTGGAAGGCCTGGAGGCTGTCCGCAAGCGCCCAGGCATGTACATCGGCGACGTCCATGACGGCACCGGTCTGCACCACATGGTGTTCGAGGTCGTCGACAACTCGATCGACGAAGCCCTCGCTGGCCATGCCGACCATGTTGCGGTGACGATCCACGCCGATGGCTCGGTGTCGGTATCCGACAACGGCCGTGGTATCCCGACCGGCAAGCACGAGCAGATGAGCGCCAAGCTCGGCCGCGAAGTGTCCGCCGCCGAAGTGGTGATGACCGTTCTGCACGCAGGCGGCAAGTTCGACGACAACAGCTACAAGGTGTCCGGCGGCCTGCACGGCGTCGGCGTCAGCGTGGTCAATGCGCTGTCGCAGAAGCTGCTGGTGGACGTGTTCCAGGGCGGCTTCCATTACCAGCAGGAATTCAGCAACGGCGCGGCGGTCAGTCCGCTGGCGAAGCTGGAAACCACCACCAAGCGCGGCACCACGGTGCGCTTCTGGCCGTCGACGGTGGCGTTCCACGACAACGTCGAATTCCACTACGAGATCCTGGCCCGTCGCCTGCGCGAACTGTCGTTCCTGAACTCCGGGGTCAAGATCGTCCTGGCCGACGAGCGCGGCGACGGCCGCCGCGATGACTTCCACTACGAAGGCGGCATCCGCAGCTTCGTGGAGCATCTGGCCCAGCTGAAGACCCCGCTGCACCCCAACGTCATCGCCGTCAGCGGCGAGCACAACGGCATCACCGTGGAAGTGGCGCTGCAGTGGACCGACTCCTACCAGGAGACGATGTACTGCTTCACCAACAACATCCCGCAGAAGGACGGCGGCACCCATCTCGCCGGTTTCCGTGGCGCGCTGACCCGCGTGCTCAACAACTACATCGAACAGAACGGCATCGCCAAGCAGGCCAAGATCAACCTGACCGGCGACGACATGCGCGAAGGCATGATCGCGGTGCTGTCGGTGAAGGTGCCCGATCCGAGCTTCTCCAGCCAGACCAAGGAAAAGCTGGTCAGTTCGGACGTGCGCCCGGCGGTGGAGAACGCCTTCGGCCAGCGCCTGGAGGAGTTCCTGCAGGAGAATCCGAACGAAGCCAAGGCCATTGCCGGCAAGATCGTCGATGCGGCGCGCGCCCGCGAAGCGGCACGCAAGGCACGTGACCTGACCCGGCGCAAGGGCGCGCTGGATATCGCCGGCCTGCCCGGCAAGCTGGCCGACTGCCAGGAAAAGGATCCGGCGCTGTCCGAGCTGTTCATCGTCGAGGGTGACTCGGCAGGTGGTTCGGCCAAGCAGGGCCGCAACCGCAAGAACCAGGCGGTGCTGCCGCTGCGCGGCAAGATCCTCAACGTGGAACGTGCGCGCTTCGACCGCATGCTGTCCTCCGACCAGGTCGGCACGCTGATCACCGCGCTGGGTACCGGCATCGGCCGCGACGAGTACAACCCGGACAAGCTGCGCTACCACAAGATCATCATCATGACCGACGCCGACGTCGACGGCGCGCACATCCGCACCCTGCTGCTGACGTTCTTCTACCGCCAGATGCCGGAGCTGATCGAGCGCGGTTACGTCTACATCGGCCTGCCGCCGCTGTACAAGATCAAGCAGGGCAAGCAGGAGCTGTACCTGAAGGACGACCCGGCGCTGGACAGTTACCTGGCCAGCAGCGCGGTGGAAAACGCTGCGCTGGTTCCGGCCACTGGCGAGCCGCCGATCGACGGCGTGGCGCTGGAGAAACTGCTGCTGGTCTATGCGGCCGCGCAGGAGACGATCAACCGCAACGCTCACCGCTACGATCGCAGCCTGCTCGAAGCGCTGGTCGACTTCATGCCGATGGACCTGGACACCCTGCGCAGCGCCGGCCCGGGCGAAGGTCTGCAGGCCCTGGCCGCCCACCTCAACCGGGGCAGCCTCGGCAGCGCCCGTTTCACCCTGGAACTGCAGGAGCCGAACGAGCAGCGCCCCGCCGCGGTTCTGGTCACCCGCAGCCACATGGGCGAACAGCACATCCAGGTGTTGCCGCTGTCCGCGTTCGAAAGCGGCGAACTGCGGGGCATCCACCAGGCCGCCCAGCTGCTGCACGGCCTGGTCCGCGACGGCGCGGTCATCAGCCGCGGTGCCAAGTCGATCGAGGTGCAGTCGTTCGCACAGGCCCGCAACTGGCTGCTGGACGAAGCCAAGCGCGGCCGCCAGATCCAGCGATTCAAGGGCCTGGGTGAAATGAATCCGGAGCAGCTGTGGGACACCACGGTGAATCCGGAAACCCGGCGCCTGCTGCAGGTGCGCATCGAAGACGCGGTCGCCGCCGACCAGATCTTCAGCACGCTGATGGGGGACGTGGTCGAACCGCGCCGCGACTTCATCGAAGACAATGCGCTGAAGGTCGCCAACCTGGATATCTGACACAATCGGACCGTGACCGGTGCGCGGGGAGGCGCGCCGGTCCTGCTCCCCTGAACACAGGTAATCGATGTCCGCTTCCGTCCCGGTTTCCGCCCCGCCGCCGGTTCCCCCGGCGTCCGCCGCGCCACGCCCTGGCTCGCCTTTGGCCGGCTTTTTCATCGATCTGGGCATTGCAGCCGCGACGCTGTTCGGGCTCAGCCTGATCAGCGGCATGGCCTGGGGCCTGTACCGGACCCTGTCGATCACCTACGCCAATTCCCAGGCGTCCGGCGCGGCCGCCGACCCGGCCGCGGTCGCCACGCAACTGGGGCAACCCGGCGCCCTGGGCCAGATCCTGATGGCGCTGATCGCCACCGGCGGCGCCGCGCTGCTGGTCTATTTCTGGCGACGCCCGGCCGATCGGGCCGAGCGCCAGCGCTCACGGCAGGCCCTGCGCCGACCCGCCACCTGGGGCTGGACGCTGCTGGTGGCCACCCTGATCGTGATCGGCAGCAACGGCATCGCCTTCCTGGCCAAGCAGATCGGTATCGAGCCGGTCCCCACCAATCTGGAGCTGATGCAGAACGCGATCGCGCGTTTTCCGCTGTTCCTGACCCTGTTCGCCGTGGTGCTCGCGCCGGCCTATGAAGAGCTGCTGTTCCGGCGCGTGCTGTTCGGACGGCTGTGGCAGGCCGGCCGCCCCTGGCTGGGCATGCTGTTGAGCAGCCTGGCCTTCGCCCTGATCCACGAGATTCCCGGCGTCAGCGACAACGGCCTGCCGGGCATGCTCCAGTTGTGGCTGGTCTACGGTGGCATGGGCGCGGCGTTCTGCTGGCTGTACCGGCGCACGGGCACGCTGTGGGCCGCGATCGCCGCGCATGCGCTGAACAACGCGGTGGCACTGGCCGCACTGGTGTTTTTCGGTGCAACGTAAGGCCCCGTCCGCTTGACGAAAGATTAAGCAGACCCGTTACACACTGCGCTTCTGAACACGGGGGTGGATCCATGAAACAACTGCTGCTGGCCATCGTCATCACCACTCTGGTCAGCGCCTGCGCGACCACCACGTCCCCTACCGGCCGCCGGCAGATGGTGGGCGGTGTGTCGCAGGCGCAGCTGGACCAGCTGGGGGCGCAGGCGTTCGCCGAAACCAAGCAGAAGGAAAAGATCAGCAGCGACGGCCGCCAGAACGGTTACGTGCAGTGCGTGGTCAACGCGCTGGTCGCGCAGCTGCCGCCTCAATACCGTGGCGTACGGTGGGAGACCGCGGTGTTCGTCGACAAGGAACCCAATGCGTTCGCACTGCCCGGTGGCAAGGTGGGCGTGAACACGGGCATCTTCACCGTGGCGAAGAACCAGGACCAGCTGGCGGCGGTCATCGGCCACGAGATCGGCCATGTCATCGCGCGCCACCACGAGGAGCGCATCACCCGGCAGATGGGCGCGCAGACCGGCCTGGCGGTGCTGGGTGCGCTGGCCGGTGCCTACGGCGGCGAAGGCGCGGCCAGCACGGTCAACCAGCTTGGCGGAATGGGCGCGCAGGCCGCCTTCCTGCTGCCGGGATCGCGCACCCAGGAGAGCGAGGCCGACGTGATCGGGCAGCGCCTGATGGCCGAAGCCGGATTCAACCCGGCCCAGGCGGTGGATCTGTGGCAGAACATGATGGCCGCCAGTGGCGGGCGCAGCCCGCAGTGGTTGTCCACCCACCCCGATCCGGCCAATCGGATCAGGGAGTTGCAGCGTGACGCGCCGGCCCTCGCCCCCGTTTACCAGCAGGCCCAGGCCGCCGGACGCCGGCCAAAGTGTGGCTGAGTGCGCAGATTCATGCTGTATTGCAGCACATAAAACGATTTCTCACGCCATCTGTTTCTGATACGTTTGGCGGCTCAGATTTTTCTGACAGTCCGACTTTGCCGCTCCCGGCGGTTCGATCGAGGTGAACGATGATTTCCCGTAACCACAAAGCTGTGCTTTCCGTCCTCATCGCGACTGCCCTGACCGGCGCCGTGGTCACCGATGCGTTCGCGCAGTCCTCGCGTTCGTCCGAGCGTGGCAACCGCGGTGGCAAGCAGGCCAAGGCCGAGGTGCTGTTCCCGGATGCAACCCGCCAGGAGCCGGCGGCGAAGTCGTCGGCGAAGCTGGGCAGCAAGCTGCAGAAAATGATTGACAGCTACAACAAGGAAAAGTTCCCGGAGACCCGCACGCTGGCCGATGAGGTTCTGGCCAACGACGGTGCCAACGAATACGACAAGTCGCTCGCAGCCCAGCTGGCCTCGCAGGCGGCTTACCAGACCGACGACACCCCGGCCGCGATCGCGTACCTGAAGCAGGTCCTGCAGTTCAACGGCCTGGACAACAACGGCCACTTCCAGTCGATGTTGATGCTGGGCCAGCTGCAGATCCAGGAAGACCAGACCGCCGAAGGCCTGGCGACCCTGGACAAGTACTTCGCCGAGAGCAAGTCGACCAAGCCGGAAGAACTGATCATCAAGGGCCAGGCGCTGTACCAGCTGGAGCGCTACCAGGAAGCGATCCCGGTGCTGAAGCAGGCCATCGCCGGCGCCACCGAGCCGAAGGACAACTGGAACCAGCTGCTGATGGCCGCCCTGGCCGAAGCTGGCCAGACCGGTGAGGCCGTGCAGGCCGCCGAGGCACTGGCCGCGAAGAACCCCACTGACAAGAAGGCCCAGCTGAACCTGGCCAACATGTACATGCAGGCGGACCAGATGCCGAAGGCCGCCGCGGTGATGGACAAGCTGCGCAGCAGCGGCCAGCTCACCGAAGAGCGTGAGTACAAGCAGCTGTACTCGATCTACGCCAATACCGAGAACAAGGAAAAGGACGTCATCGCGGTCATCAACGAAGGGTTGCAGAAGGGCATCCTGAAGCCGGATTACCAGGTCTACCTGGCGCTGGCCCAGTCCTACTACTACTCCGACCAGGTGCCGCAGGCGATCGATGCGTGGCAGAAGGCCGCCCCGCTCTCCAAGGACGGTGAGACCTACCTGAATCTGGCACGTGTCTTGCACAGTGAAGGGCGTGTCCCGGAGGCCAAGCAGGCCGCCCAGCAGGCGCTGGCGAAGGGCGTGAAGAACCAGGCTGATGCCAAGAAAATCATCAACCTGAAGTAAGTAGGAATAACGCCTGAACGCCTGCTCAGTTGATGCGCAGGCGCTCAGGATTGGTATAAGCTTGGAGGTTCCTGCGGTGTCATGCACCGCTGATCAGGGATCCCGCCCCCGGGATTCCGGCCCCACTATTGAGCTCTTGGCGCATGACGGAACAACTAGTCGTTCACCGGTACGAACAACCCGATGACAAGGGGCTGAGCTGGCCTCGCATCGTCGGTATCGCGTTTGTAATCGCCCTGCATCTGGCCGCCTTCATGATGCTCCTGATCCCCGCTGTGGCCCCCAAGGCCGTGGCCGAGAAGGAGCGCAACGTCATGGTGACCATCGTCGACGCGCCGCCGCCACCGCCGCCGCCGCCGCCGCCGCCGCCGCCGCAGGATACTCCGCCGCCGCCGGTGAAGAATCTGTCGCCGCCGAAGCCGTCGCCCGTCCCGCCGCCGCCGCAGGCGCCGGTCGTCGACGTGCCGGAACCGCGCCCGAACGACATCGTCACCCCGCCGTCGCCGCCGTCGCCGCCTGCTCCGCCGACCTCGATCGAGGCCAGCGTGGACATCTCGTCGAAGGCCATGAATCCGCCGCGCTACCCGCCGGCCGCTTTCCGCGCTGGTATCCAGGGTGAAGTGATCCTGATCATTGATGTCGATGCCAACGGCAACGTCACCAATGTCACGGTGGAAAAGTCCAGCCGTAACCGCGACCTGGACCGTGCTGCGATGGAAGCTGCCCGCAAGTGGCGTTTCAACGCCGCTGAATCTGGCGGTAAGAAGGCTGCTGGCCGCGTCCGCGTCCCGGTCAACTTTGCACTGAACTGATGCGCCCGGGTGGCCGCCTGGCCACCCTCGCCTTCCGTTCGATTGTTTAGCTTAGCTACACCCTTTATCACCACACACAACAAAGGTAAGCGTCATGCTGCAGGAAATTTTCATCGCCGCTGCTGCCGGGGGCAATCCGTCCAATGCCCTGTCGCAGATGGGCTTCGAGCATCTGATCCACGAAATGACCACCAAGCCGGGTGATTTCGCGGTTTCCTGGGTCGTGCTGCTGACCCTGGTGATCATGTCGGCCATGTCCTGGTACTGGACCGTCATCAACATCTTCCGCGCTACCCGCCTGAAGAGCGCTGCTGACCGCGTCGTCAGCCTGTTCTGGGATACCCCGAACGCACAGGACGCCATCCGTGCGATGGAAGAACAGCCGGCTTCGGAGCCGTTCTCGAAGATCGCCCTGGACGCTGCCCAGGCAGCTGCCCACCACCAGCGCGCTGAAGGCGGCGCCACCGGTGGCGTGGGTGAGAACCTGAGCCGTTCGGAGTTCGTCGACCGCGCCCTGCGCCAGGCCGTCACCCGTGAAAGCAACAAGCTGCAGTCGGGCATGACCCTGCTGGCCACCGTCGGTGCAACCGCTCCGTTCGTCGGTCTGCTGGGTACCGTGTGGGGCATCTACGGCGCGCTGATCAAGATCGGTGCCACCGGCTCCGCTTCGATCGACGCCGTTGCCGGCCCGGTGGGTGAAGCGCTGATCATGACCGCGATCGGTCTGTTCGTCGCCATCCCGGCCGTGTTCGCCTTCAACTTCTTCAGCAAGATCAACAGCGCGACCATCAGCAAGTTCGATACCTTCGCGCACGACCTGCACGACTTCTTCGCCACCGGTTCGCGCGTCCGCTGATTGCGGCGCGCGTCACCCAGCGACGAAGTAAGTAGTCACCAAGATCTAGACGGAGCCCGTTATGGCTTTCAGTAGTGGTAACAGCGGCGGCCCCATGGCCGACATCAACGTTACGCCCCTCGTGGACGTGATGCTGGTGCTGCTGATCATCTTCATCATCACGGCGCCGCTGATGTCCCACAAGGTCAAGGTGGATCTGCCGGAGGCCAACCTGGTCCAGAAGCCGGACGACACCAACGACCGCAAGGGTCCCATCACCCTGGCAGTCAAGGAAGACGGTTCGATCTACTGGAACGACGAGGAAATCGACAAGCAGACGCTCGAGTCGCGCTTGGCGACCGCCGCCCAGCAGACCCCGCAGCCGCCGTTGAACCTGCGTGGTGACCGCACCACCAAGATGCGCGTCATCAACGAGATGACCAAGGTCGCGCAGGAGCAGGGCATGCTGGACGTCGGCTTCGTCGCGACCAAAGAGAAGGGGCAATAAGCCATGGCATTCAGTAGTGGTGGTGGCAAAGGCCCCATGGCAGACATCAACGTCACGCCCCTCGTGGACGTGATGCTGGTGCTGCTGATCATCTTCATCGTGACCGCGCCGATCATGACCTACCCGATCGCCGTGGACCTGCCGCAGCGCGTGCTCAACCCACCGCCGCAGCTGGTCGAACCGCCGCCGCCGATCGAACTGAAGATCGACGCCAGCAACCAGGTCTCGTGGAACAACAGCCCGATCAGCACGCACGAACTGCAGCAGCGGATGGAGCAGGAGGTCCAGCGTGACCCGACCAACCAGCCGGAACTGCGGATCGATGCCAGCCCGGATTCCGAGTACGACGTGATGGCCAAGGTCCTGGCCGCCGCGAAGAATGCTCAGATGAAGAAGATCGGCTTCGTGCAGCAGTAATCCGCTACACCGCAATACAACAGTCATGACGCGACTGCGGACGCCCCTGGAAACAGGGGCGTCTTTTTTTGTGTGGGTGCGTGCCCGAAACGCGCAACGGGTGGATGCCTGCAGCACCCCGCAGCGCAGGTCGCAGGGTGCCGTGCACCCGTTATGATCGGCAGATGCTCGCCCTCTTCGATTCCCTGCGCCATTGGCTGGATGGCATCGCCCACCTGGGAACGATCCTGGCGGTGGCCTACCTGTTGTACCTGCTCGCGCTGACCGGCTGGATCATGCTGCAGAAGCGCGAGCCGGTGGCCACGCTGAGCTGGATCCTGTCGCTGGCGCTGCTGCCCTACCTGGGCCTCTTCATCTATTACCTGCTGGGCCCGCAGAAGGTGAAGCGGCAGCGCCTGCGGCGCGGCCGCGCGCGCTCGGGCATGGAACACTACAGCGACGTCTGCCCGCCCGATGCCGACTGCACCGAGCTGGCCAAGGTGGCGCAGGCGACCACCGGGCTGGCGCCGAGCACGGCCACCGAAGTCACCTGGCTGGTGGATGGCGCAGCGACCTACGCTGCCCTGCTGGAGGCGGTTGCACAGGCGCGCGACCACGTGCACCTGGAGTACTACATCTTCAACCCGGACCACGCCGGCACCGCCCTGCGCGACGCGCTGGTCGAGCGCGCGCGGGCCGGCGTGCAGGTGCGTCTGCTGCTGGATGCGGTCGGCTCCTCGGCGCTGCCGCGCCGCTTCCTGCAGCCGTTGCTGGACGCCGGCGGCGAGGCCATCTGGTTCCACCCGCGCCAGCTGCTGAAGCCCTTCAAGCGGCCGTGGCTGAACCTGCGTACCCACCGCAAGCTGGTGATCGTCGACGGCCGGCTGGCGTTCACCGGTGGCATCAACATCACCGATGACGAGGACGAGAGCCGCGACCCGAACGCCTACCGCGACCTGCACATGCGCATCCGCGGCCACGTGGTGCGCAGCCTGCAGCTGGTGTTCGCCGAGGACTGGCTGTACGCCAGCGGGCAGGACCACTCACGCTTCGACATCGCCCGGCTGTGGCCGGGCGACATGCCGCTGCGGGGCGATGGCCGCATCGATGCCCAGGTGCTGGTGTCCGGGCCGGATTCGGGCTGGGAGACGATCCATCGCCTGCATGTCGCTGCGATCCAGGAAGCGCGCGAGCGGGTCTGGTTGGTCACCCCGTACTTCGTACCCGGCGAGGCCGCGCGGATGGCGCTGACCTCGGCGGCCCTCGGCGGCCTGGACGTTCGCCTGCTGGTGCCGAAGATGAGCGACTCCTGGTTCGTCACCCAGGCCGCCCGTTCGTACTTCGACGAGCTGCTGCATGCCGGGGTGAAGATCTATGAGTACGGGCCGCGCATGCTGCACACCAAGGCCTTCATCGCCGACGATGACGTCTGCATTGTCGGCAGCGCCAATTTCGACCACCGCAGCTTCCGCCTGAACTTCGAGCTGTCGATGATGATCAGCGACCGCGACCGGGTGGCCGCGCTGTCGACGCTGCTGCAGGCCGAGTTCGAGCGAGCCAGCCGCGTGCACGACCAGGCCGGTCGCTCGCTGTGGCTGCATCGGCTGCCCGAGGCATTCGCACGGTTGGCCTCGCCGCTGCTGTAAGGCGGCGCTACACTGCGGCGGTCAACGGGGAGACTGACGAATGTACTGGTTATACCTGCTGCTGGCGCTGGGCTGCTTCGCCTTCGCGCTGAAGACGCCGAACATGGGCGTGATGTCACTGGCCCTGCTGGGCGCTCTCGCCTTCCTGCTGGCCTGGGTGCGCGGACGCTATGTCGCGCGCTTTGGCGACCTTCAGCGCGACCCGGCGACACTGGTCGACAGCGATGAGCTGCGTCGCCTGCACGAGCAGGCCCGGACCGGCCAGACCGACCGTGGCGACCCTCCCTCCTTCTCCCCGTAGTTCCGTTCCATGACCCAGCTCAGCGTCAACGTCAACAAGATCGCCGTCCTGCGCAACTCGCGCGGCGGTGCCGAACCGGACGTGCTGCGTGCCGCCCAGGCCTGCCTGGACGCCGGCGCGCACGGCATCACGGTGCACCCGCGCCCGGACCGCCGCCACATCACCGCCGAGGATGTGCTGGGGCTGTCCACGCTGACCCGTGCCCGCGGCGTTGAGTTCAACATCGAAGGCAATCCGTTCGCGCCGCCGCGCGAGGGCTACCCCGGCCTGCTGCCGCTGTGCGCGCAGACCCGCCCGGCGCAGGCCACGCTGGTTCCCGATGGCGATGGCCAGATCACCTCCGACCATGGCTTCGACTTCGAACGCGACGGCCAGCGACTGCGCCCGCTGGTGGCCGAACTGAAGGCGATGGGCTGCCGGGTAAGCCTGTTTGTCGACGCCGGCAACCCGCTGCTGGAGCAGGCCGCCGACGTGGGCGCCGACCGCATCGAGCTGTACACCGGCCCCTACGCCGAGGCCCATGCCGCCGGCGACGCGCGCGCCATGCTGGCGCTGTTCGCCACCGCCGCGCGCCGTGCCCAGGCCGTCGGCCTGGGGGTGAATGCCGGCCACGACCTGTCGCAGGACAACCTGCGTGACTTCCTGGCCGCCGTGCCGCAGGTGCTGGAAGTGTCGATCGGCCACGCGCTGATCGGCGAGGCGCTGTACGACGGCCTGGATGCCACGGTGAAGGGCTACCTGGCACTGCTGTAGCGGTGCGTGGCGCTGGCCGCGGGTTCCCTCGCCGCCTGTCCCGGCAGATCAACGCCTGAAGCGGTGCGCCAGTTCCTGGCGCGCCGACCGATCTTCCCATCGCAGCTGCTGAGACACCCGTGGCCCATGCTGGGCTGCCGCGGCGATGGCGCGCGCCCGGTCCCCACGCCTTGCCACCCTGTGGACAAGTCTGGGGTCAACGTGCGGCCCGATCCGCCTCCGCGCCTACAGCTACATGAATCCTGGCCGCTTGCGCCGCCTGTGGTTAGCAATAATACTAACAGCCCGTAACGGCCGGAGGGCACCATGCAGCACCCCCCTCGCAACGCCCAGGCCGCCATCAAGGGCCGGGGTTCCACGTCCCATCTTGCGGGGCGTTTCGAAAGCACCGTCAGCGAGGCGGTGGACGACGGCTGGGCAGTGGACGAAAGCGAGGAGTTCCTCGCCCCACGCCTGCGCACCGAAGTACGCGCGGAGACCGCCCGCAGCATCATCAGCCGCAACACTTCCCCGGACGTCGGCTTCAGCCAGTCGGTGAATCCGTATCGCGGCTGCGAGCACGGTGCGAACGTGCCGTAAGTGCTCACGGCAATTATTTATATAAAACAATCACATATGCTCATTCTGATGAGCACTTCGCACACTGAATGCAACCCGCGCCTCTCTGCTAAGGCCAATGGAACGCCTCCTAGTTCGTGCCCGCACTTGGAAGTACCCAACGAGCCGTCTGGCTCAACGGCGCCTGCCTTGAAAGGTGTGGATAACTCTGGGGGCAATGGGACGTCGAATTCAGCTCAGTCCCTACGGCTACATGAATCCCCGTCAGTTGCGCTGCCTGTGGTTAGCAATAATACTAATTGCTCGCTGTAGGGCTTGGGGGAGATATGGAACAAGACGCTCGCAAGGTCCAGGCGCCAATCAAAGGCCGAGGCTCCGCCTCACGCGTACCGAGCAGGTTCGATACGACAGCGACAGTCGGAATCGATGATGGCTGGGAATCAGTCTATGAAGATCTTCGCGAGATGCCCTCGCTGAGGACTGAGGTAACTGAAGAGCGGGCGCGGAGTGTGATCAGCCGGAACACTTCACCTGATGTTGGCTTCAGCGCATCGGTCAATCCCTACAGAGGTTGTGAACATGGATGTGTCTACTGCTTCGCCAGACCCTCGCACGCCTACCTGAGCCTATCGCCGGGTTTGGACTTTGAGACGAAGCTCTTTGCCAAGACGAATGCCGCAGAGCGATTGCGTAGTGAGCTGAGCCGCCCGAGCTACAAATGTGCAGCAATCGCTCTAGGCATCAACACAGATGGCTACCAGCCTATCGAAAGGAGTTATCAGATTACCCGCCAATGCCTTGAGCTCCTGGCCGAGACGCGCCACCCTGTGAGCTTCGTCACCAAGAGTGCGCTGATCACTCGCGACATCAACCTGCTCGCAGCGATGGCGAAGGATCGTCTGGTCACGGTCTACTTCTCCGTGACCACACTTGATCGAAAGCTGTCAGCTAAGCTCGAGCCCAGGGCAGCGGCACCGCATGCGAGATTGAGGGCGATGGATGCACTGCATAGAGCCGGCGTTCCGGTAGGAGTACTGGTTGCCCCAGTAATTCCCCGCATCACTGACAACGAGCTCGAGGCGATCCTCGAAGCAGCTCATGCCCATGGAGCGCGGGCTGCAGGGTATGTGTTGCTGCGCCTACCCAACGAGATCAAGGAAATCTGGAAAGAATGGCTGGAGCTGCACTATCCGGATCGGGCGGAACATGTGCTGAGCCTGATGCGCCAACTGCATGGTGGGAAGGAATACGACTCTACCTTCGGAACGCGCATGCGTGGTACCGGGCCCTTCGCAGATCTCCTGGCGCAGCGTTTCAAGAAGGCACACCGGCAGCTTGGCTTCACAAAGCTCCCGCCTCTGAACACAGAACTGTTCCAGCCTCCTAGGGAGTACTCCCCACAAGGCCAACTCTTCTAACGCCGAAAAGAGCGATCGCTGCAGGCATCTAGGGACGAAACGGTCTCACGCCGTGAGACAGGCTGAGCCTAGCCTTCCAACGACGAAGGAGAGCAAACCTATGAACTGGCTGAAGCTACTGCGCTTGTACTTCCCCGCCCTGCTGGCCGCTTTCCTGTCCTTGATCTGCGCGCTCATAGTGTCCTCGCTAAGCGGCAACAGCATGACCAGAGGGTTCTATCAGGCGATGATCTGGCTCCCAGTGGCCGGAATGGTTTACGCCTTCATTCTCGGGGCTTGGACAACCTATCGCTGCAGGCAAGCGGAGCTCGGACTTGGTCCAACCTGCCCCTACTGTGGCGGCCCGCTTGGCCCTGAGAAACAAGGCCGATACAGCTTGCATCGGACATGTATGGCTTGCGGCAAGCATGCAAATGAGCGCCACTACCGCTAACGGTAGCTAGAGGTCAAAGGACCTCGGACATGGTTGCCTACAGGCAAAAAAGTTGAAGCGTTGCATGCTGCAGCACCGAGTCAGCTCCGCAGCGAGCGCACAATCTGCGCACTGGCCTTGGAGAAAATGCGACCTGAGTCGCACAAACTTCGTTCTGTGAAATCGGTCTAAGAACGCATCCTTCCTTCTGAGCGTAACGCATTGAGTTCCCACAACCAACTGTTCGAAGATTGAGGCTGTCTGAGCGATCTCCGACAAGAATTTTTCCAGTCTTGAACTGGGAACAATGGTGCGACTATGTTCTCGCGCCATGACGATCTATGACGCTGAAATCCGGCACGTAAAAGCGCCAAAAGCAAAGGATCAAAGCGCTGGGAAGCGCACACATTCAAAACGATCCGAAGATGCCGGCACACCGCTACCAGCAGGTTTCAGCTTCCTGGTCAGCCGAAACACGGCAATGGCCATCGAGCCAGCGTTTGAGTTTCTTTGCTATGAAACCCTGACCAGGGAAAAGCGACCGTCTCTCGTCTGTTCCCCTGCATCAGCAAAAGGCTGGGCTGAGGACCTCATAGACTTCCATCACTACCTCGATGCGAGAGACAGAACGTTCGAGCTGATCGATGAAGAGCTTCTTCAAAACTATGCATACGATCTAAACAACAGCATTTCGCCTGTGACCTTTAGGAAGTTTGCGGCAAGTACGATACGTCGCCGCTGGTCAACATTGACCAAGGCAATCCGGTTCTGCCAGAGCCGTGGCTACCTGAAAAAGCCGCTTCGCTATCGTAGAGGTGCAGACGCCACAGGGCACCGCTCTCAACCTCGACGTTGGAGTGAAGCTTCCGGGTCTCAATGAGGCGGACGAACACGTTACCGCGCTGCATATAGACACACTCAATGGCGTGTTCGATCAGCTTGGGCCCAGTCCCACCCATGTGGAGGACGGGGAACTCATCATCAACGATGGCCTGACAGGCCCACGCCTTATGGCAGAGCTCTGCAGGCATGCTGGACTTAGAAGAGCAGAAGTCTGCGATCTGAAAGCTCAGACAGTTCTGAACGCGATCACGAATGGAAAGGACAACTTTGTTCAAGTCGCGATCCAGGTGATGGGCAAGGGATCGAAGAAGCGGAAGGTGCCGGTTCCCGTTTGGCTTCTCAACGCGCTCAAAAGATATGCCGTGGAGGAGAGAGCCCGCCTACTTGGGCCGAGGACAGCCAGGGGCGGAATGGACCACGGCTTCCTCTTCGTTCAAAGGACCAAGAACTCGCGCTACAAAGGCAAACCAGTCACTCCCGAAACACTCAATCGCGTCTTCGCCAGAGCGCGAGACGAGTATCTGAAGAAGCTGGCAAGCAAAGACGACATAGCTTATTCGCCGCCACGCGGGATCTGGCAAGAAGCTGTAGTCAGACTTGCTTAGTGTTCCCAATGCTTGCTTGTGAGAGAGCCAGTCTGTTCGACTTCGTATCTCGCGGCTCAGCACGGTGACTGCCGCCGATTCATCGCCGCCGGTGCTCAAGAACTGACTGGCGGCTCCTCGAATTGATGACCAAAGCACATACCGCTTGCGTCCCAAGCTCAGCTGAAGCCAGCCTTCTTCCTGCACGCGTAAGATCTCCTCTGCGTGCTGAATCCCGATTCGATGCTTGCGTAGCAGTGACACGAGATAGGCGGCAACTTCTCGGTCGGAGAGCTGACGCCAAAGCCACTGACGGTCGTGTGCTCCAAGCGAGGGGCACCAGGCTCTCAATGCACGGGTTAGCGAAGCACCCAGATCGTCTGGCAGCTGACTGCTTTCCCGATAGCTCCAGCTTATAGGGTCGTAAAGAGAGCGCCTTGTAGAACCGTTTGACGAGCCCGTCTCAGCCAGAACCCCCGCTGCCTTAAGGAATAGCAGCAAGTGCTGCGCAGTAGCTGGGTCAGCGGCTACAGGTGCGGAGATCGAAGTCGAGCGCTCAAGCGCACACCACGCGCATGCGTAGAACGGCCCAAGCGATACCAGTAGCGCATCGAGGTCTGGCCACGGGGAGATGAGGGTCTGTTGGTCACGCCCATAGATCACTCGATCCCCGGCAGTTCAACCAGCTCCGATGCTAGCAAGCTGCCGGGAACCCGTCCACACAATTTTCATGTATTCGCTGCCTCGGCCATAGATTCCATTCCGCCCCTACAGGCGGACCCGATGGCTACTAAAACGATCTACCAAAGTGCATACCTTCGGTTGGTCGGCCAGCTTCGCGAGCGACGTGAGTCCCTGGGGATCAGTCAAGCCAAGCTGGCTTCCCATCTGGGATGGCCCCAGCAGAGAATTTCTTCGGTCGAGTCCGGCGCACGGCGCCTGGATGTTCTGGAGTTTTGTCTCATCGCCTCTGCCCTGGGGCTCTCCCCTACCGAGGTCTCTGAGCACGTATCGAAGCTGGTGAAGAGCGTGCGTGCCAGCCAGATTAAGGACAGATAGCGTCGGACGAATCGCCCGCAGAGATCAGAGCCTCTGGATCCAGTGGCTCTCTCCAGATCCGAACACAGAATCGGAGGTCCCAGTCGAGGCCATCCTTCCCTAGCACATTCAGATGCAGCACATCATCTTCCCCGAGACTACACATGTAGATCCTATGCGGGAGAACATGTACGTCATCGATTCCTATCTCTAGTCGGTACAAATGGCAGCAATAACCGCGTTGGAAGGCAACAAAGGTGGATGCAATTGCCCTAACCAACAGGGACTAGCGTGGGGAGCGTTGCGCTAGCCCCGCTCCTCAGGAGATCCGCCTATCCATGCAGACAGCGCTACCTACGGAAGTAGAAATCCCGGTGGATGTCGTTGTCTGCCTCGCACAAGAAATCGATGCATCTCTCCAAGCGAGCCATAGTTTCGTGGAGCGCGATCTCTGAAGGATGCCCGTAAAGCGCATCTTCGAGCCTGTCCCAGCGCATCTCTCTCGTCTTGGGATGGACAAGACGATTTCTATCGTCGAACAACTGCCTGAAATCCCTACGAACTTCTGAATCAGGCGCGAGGGTCCACTGACGGCAGCATACGCCCAAGATTGCGAGCTTCTCTGTGATGCCCACGCGCTCCAGGTTTTGCTGGTAGAACCGTTCGCCTAGCCGGCGAACTCCGTAGGCGTTGATGAATCCCTCCAGAGCCATGCACACAAAAAGATGGCAGCTAATGGCATGGCGATAGGCGGCCTCGTGAAGCTCAATAAGATCATCCGGCACATCACTCGCAAACACGTCATTGAACCCGGCAGCCCCATGCACTTTCGTCCACTGCGCTTCCCCAGCAGTCAGCCGCTCCATAGCAAGGACGTAGGCGTCGGCCTCTTGATAGGCATAACGGTAGTAAGGAGAGTGAGTATCCCACCACGCGCCATCCCGCAGGAGTGGCATCACGGCATCTTCCAAATCAAAGGCACTTTGCGAGGTACTGTTCAACGCGAAACTCCAATGCGGTCACTTACTGCCCAACAGTCCAGAGCTTCGATATCGTCACGTACCAAAGTCTAAGAATAATGCTCATCATCAGTAGCAATTGATGCTCTAAGTCCAAACGTCGCTACTCTCCGCCACGACTACGTCGAAGAGCCCCCCGGCGGCTGCCGGTTGGGTCGACCAACCAGTCGCTCCGACGAAGTTATCTCCATCGACGTGGCGTAGGCGCGTCGTCGAACTACTGCACCGCCCTTTCTGCGCTTACCCCTCATGGAACCTATGACGTTGCATAACGGCATGCAAGTCGTTGAAGAGCTCATCGGACATACCCAGCTCACTAAGATAGCGACCTAGATGGCAGACATAGAAGGTGTAGCTGCCCTTCTGGCTCATCGGTATGTAGAGTATGCCGGCCCGCCTAATGTGCTTTGAGTACTCATCAAAGTGCGGGTGTACGATCCTAAACTTCTCAGGATCATTGGGGTAAGCCACAGGAACGTAACCCTTGACGGGTGGGTCGACATGAACCTCCCGGCTACTCTTGTACTCATTACAATCAGGACAGCAGACGCACAGGTTGAGTGGCTCAAACATGTATCCTAGGTACATCGCCTTAGGAGCAATGTGTTCGACGGGAGAGCCTGCGGCCGACCTGATCGATATGGGGTTGAGGCAGTACACACACGCCAAGCGTTGCACGCGTCGGTAATGATCTCGGACTTCCACACGGACCGGCTCAAGACTGGCGTCGGACCACATCGTATGGTCGTATGCTGGATGAGCACGTACGGTCGCAATTCTATTGAGCGCATCCGCGCTAAAGACAACAGGGTCGTCAATCAAGTCCGCTCCTCCCTGAGAAGCGCCGAGAGTGAGTCGATCAACGCTATCAGCTTGTCGCTAGGGTCAAGCTTTGAGCGCATCTCGAACAGCCAGTCGATTTCGCGCTTCATTTCGAGCGTGAGTGGGCGGCCGACGCGCACTTGGGCGATGAGATTGAAGCATACCCTGGAGATGTACTCGTTCATCATGCCGGGCGCATCAAACAGCTCCGCCAGTTGGAAGTCTGCGGAGCGGCGTTGAAACTGCGATGCAGGATAGAGCTTCCTTTTGCGTAGGTGACAGATGAAGGAGCCGGGGCCACTAAGCCTAGAGATGATCTGAGGCGAGTGCGTGGCAATCACAAACTGGCAGCCGCTGTAATGTGAGAACGCGGACTGCAGGAGCGCCATGAAGCGCTCCTGCCACTCTGGGTGGAGACTGATTTCGGGCTCGTCTATCAGTATCAGAGAGTGGTCTTGGATGTGTCCTGCGACGCCGAGCATCAACACAAGCAAGCACTGCTCACCAGAGCTTGCCCGCTTAAGGCTGAAGGGCTGCCGTCCATTTTTCTCCACCTCGATGTCCATCAGCCGAAGCAGATTCTCGTCGAACAACCTTAGAATTGCGCCAAGATGCTTTGGTTCTATCACCGCCCCGCTAAGTGTTGCGACGCTACTTCGGAAATCAACTGTGAGACGCAACGCGCCAGGCGCATCCATAAGGGCAGAGGCGAAGTGGAGGTCCCTCAAGACTGTCCGTAAGCTTTCGGTCGCCTCAAGGATGGATGCGACGCGGGTATCGAAGCTGTACCTGTAGGCGCCAAACTTGAAGGAGGTTCTGTCACCCCTGTGACGGGTCGACGTCTCATTCTCGCGCGAGCGTTCAAACTGCGGCTTTAAGACAAAGTGGAACACTGGAGAGAACTTCAGCGAATCCAGAACACCCAGTAGGTTCAAGCTAGGTGGAGCTTCGGACAATTTAGATAGCAATCCGCGAGCTGCGGAAGACAGCAGCGATACAGCTGATGAAGCGCCATAAATACCTTCACCGCGCATGCCAACATAGCGGTAGTTCTTCTGTGCTTTCGCTTGTCGCCTCGGCGGGGCAGGAAACTTGTCGAACGGACTGGTTGATGCCGCTATGACCACAGGCAAGGGGGAGGCGCTAAGGCGCCGAGCACCCATTAGGTTGTAGTCGCTGATCCGTCCCCGAGCAATGTCCGACAACAGCCGGCTTTTCCCAACGCCATTCTCCCCCACAACAACTGTATATGTGTTGTCCCTTGCACTGACTTCAGCCTCGTCGACCAGACGTACCGGACCACCGTCGTGGTAGACCTCGAGTACTCGTTCCATGGGGGACCCTCCCTGTCTATCGTCGGAATGTTGGCAGATGTTGGATGGCTATCCAAGATCGAGCGCCGTCCACTCCGGGCACCACATTGTGGGGATGGGATCAAGTCAGAGGAGTGTAGGTCAGTCTTTGGCCGGAGCCGCGTATGGTCAAAGACATATAACTGGTCCTTTGGCAACGCCCATCAGGACCAGGTCGTTTCAAGCTGCGAAGCGCTAAGGATGCACTGCGTTGAATGCGAGCTTTCCTCCAGTTGGCACGCGGCGAGCGGTATAAATGGCTACTACTGGTCGGCGTCAGCTCCTAAAACACCGGACATGGCTTGATGGCACCTGTCTCTTACTCACCAGGCGCCCCGCCCAAGCACCGGCGCATCCCGGCCGGCTACTCCTGGAAAGATCGATAGGGTAGGCGGAGGTTGACCCGGGAGGCATGGGCTATACCTTGGGGACAGATCCCGGGCACTCTACATACATCCCCCATCGGGAAGGCATAATCTAGCGGGGGAAGAAGATCTCGACCACCTGCTAATTCAGTCGACGGGGAGAATGAGGTGTCTGCAAAAGGAGGACTGCTTAGGTGGATCGGAGCCTTTGTAGCTTTCGACATGGCGCTGCTGACATATGCACTGACGCCCGATTGGCGGTGGGGTGCCGCCGAGCCGAAAATGATCATCGGCGGGCTGACGACAGTGCTGTCGCCCCCCATGCTGTACATGATGACGTCAGTGTTGTCACCGGAGCTGAAGGCAGCGATCGTCTTCTGGAAAACTAGGTATCACTTGCCTGGCTATTCGGCATTCTCGAGGCACCTGAAGGAGGATTCGAGAATAGACGCCGACGCAGTTGCGGCACGACGGGGTCCTCTTCCGTCGGACCCGGATGCCCAGCAACGCCTTTGGTACAAGATTTACCGCGACCATCGCAATGATGAGGCCGTCGTTGATGCCAATCGTCGCTATCTCACTTTTCGGGATCTGGCAGTAGTCTCACTCATGGTAACCGTGGCGGCTCCCATCACACTCACTGTCTTTGATCTCGGCTTCGCCCGCGGTCCCGTCGCAGCAGTTTTCTGTCTTCAGTACCTTGGCGCTAGTGTCGTGGCCCGCGTAGCCGGTGTCCGTCTGGTTCGAACTGTTCTAGCCATTGAGGGAACCCAACCAGGTTCCGCTGCTCCTGGCGCGGCATGATCGCCCCTTCATCTACCGCTCCGGCCGCACAATGTTGGGGAGGTAGGTTGACAGTTCAGCGCGATTGGCAAGGACGATCTGCTGCGATTTTGCGGATTCGTTCTCCTGCTCCTTGAGACCCAAGCGTGCCAACAAGTAGTAGCCCATAGCCTGTCTGCACCTCAACTTCAATCTTCCGTCTGACATGCCGTAGTCAAGTTCAATAACTCGCCGCGCGCCCTCAGAGAGCGCGGGGTTAGGGGCTATCTCGACATCGATTATGCGGTTCCATTGTTCGTCTCCACTGATCGCGGCTTGAGCGTCTCCAGATGGCTTGGCCGTCAAGATTCGGGCGAAGAGGAAGTCGCGGTAGTCCTTGCGCATGTGACAGTAGGCTCGGATGTGCCACCGAAACCCGTCGTATGCCAATGCTAAGGGAGAGATACACCTTACATCTGGCTCAGCACGTGCCATGGTCTGGTAGGTGATCTCCAGAGACTTAGCGGACTGAACTGCAGTTAAGGTCTCCCGCAGGAGCCCGATATCGACCCGACGGGTCGGGAAGCTCACGATCTCTGAAGGCGGCGGATTGCCTAGGAAGCTTAGGTCGGGGCTCAGCAAGCCAGTGGTGATGGCATGCAGCTCTGCCAGATATCGGGCGCTCGATCCTTCGGTAAATATCGGCGCATAGGTCGGCATTGCAACGTACGCGCGTTCCTTGGCGTCGTACTTCGCATTCTCGGGCGCGCGTGCAGCGTATTCAGCAAAATCCAGAGTTGCTTGAGGGGGCGAAATTTTGAAGAACTCGACCAGGTCGGAACGATTGACCTTTCCCGCCCACAAGAGACGGGAGTCAATGAACTCTAGCCGGCGGGCCTGCCCCCAACGCTCCTTACGGCCAGCGCTTACTTTCAAGTCATTGAATTTATTAGTCATCTCTGCATTGTCCGATGGAGGCCACTAATTTTTATGACCTCGTATTTTTTCGTAGTATAGTGCGTCCAACGGCCACCAGGGGTGGTCAACACGATGAGGCGCAACTCGCATGAGCAACATCACGTTCTTCCCGGTCGACTGCGGTGACATGACCCTGATCCGCCTCGCGGATGCTGCGGTCAGTTCTATCCTGATTGACGTTAACATCCGCGCCGCGGCGGACGATGCTGACGACACTTCGGTACGTGATGTGGCTTCGGATCTGCGAGCTAGGCTGCAGCGGGATGGACTTGGCCGGCCCTATGTAGACGTCTTCATGTTGAGTCACCCCGACAAGGACCACTGTCTCGGTCTGGCCCGTCATTTCTATCTGGGGCCGATCGAGGACTATCCTGACGACAAGAAAGCTGACAAGGACAAGCGGATTGTTATACGTGAAATCTGGTCGTCTCCGTTGGTCTTCCGCCGTCGTTCAAAGGACCATGTTCTTTGCGACGACGCCTTGGCCTTCAATCGCGAGGCAAAGCGGCGGGTAACCCAGTACCGCCATGGTCTAGGGAACAAGGACGGTGAGCGTGTACTTCTGATGGGTGAGGACGTTGACGGCAAGACGGACGATCTCTCCCCTATCGTCATCAAACCTGGCAGCACCTTCAGCCGCATTAATGGTGCTAATAGTTCCTACTTTGAGGCAACACTGCTCGCGCCCATCCTCTGCGACGACCCGGACATTGTTGAGGAACTGAAGAAGAACAATTCCAGCATCGTCATCAACTTCGCATTGGACTCTGTCGAGGCCGGACGCCCCCGCTGCAAGTTCCTGTCTGGCGGCGATGCGGAGGTTTACGTATGGGAGCTTCTCTGGACTGAGTATGGTAAGAGCGGTGCGCTACAGTACGACCTTCTTCAGGCACCACACCATTGCTCGTGGCATTCGCTGTCATGGGATAGCTGGTCCGAAAAGGGCGAGAAGGCTCAAGTGTCACCTGAAGCGCGAGCTGCCCTGGGTCAGGCGAAGACCGGTGCCGTGATTGTGGCTAGCTCAAAGCGGATCCTGGATGACAAGAATGATCCGCCGTGCATTCGCGCTAAGAGGGAGTACGAGAGCATCCTGGCTGCTGTGGGTGGAAAATTCATGTGCACCGGAGAGTATCCGCAGTACTGGGAGCAGGCTCCGCTGGATCTCCAGGTTTCATTCGGGGCTGTCCGAGTCAGGAAGGCAGGCGCAGGCTCTTCTACGGTAGCGGCACTGGCTGCCGCGCCGCGCGCGGGCAGCCCCCAGTGACTTCAGATTTTCTCGACTGGGGGGTCAGCATCCCCAAAGGTGAGGCTGATCCATTCCGCGATGGTCGCATGCAAGCCCTCCTCACGGCCTGCAATGCACATGCGGATATCAATGTTGTGGAGCTGAGACGGCTTGAACACCCATTCGTTGCAGAGATCATAGTGGCCGATGTTGGTGATGGCGCCGTGTCCCCTGGGAACGACGCAGGAATTCACCGCATCGAACGAATGGCACTTCTTTACCGAACTGGTGCCCGATTCCCATTCGAAGCTCGACCTCTCAGGAAGAGCTTTCCGAGAGCGCTGCATCAGTACTCTACGGGCGACCAAGGACCACCGTCGCTCTGCATCATGGAGGGAGACTGGGAGCTTGCGGAACACAGGTTCACGCCAGAAGCGCTACTCGAGACCCTTCTAGCCTGGCTGGAAAAGACGGCAGATGGGACGATTCATGGGGCCGACCGCGGCTTGGAACCCGTCTTCTACAGCCTTGGGCAGTGCCTAATGCTTCCACCGGACTTTGCAGAGGCTTTGAGCGATCCGTCCAAGGAGCTTGCTTTGATGGATGCGTGGGAGTGGGAACGCGGAGTGACATATCGCACGCGCATTGTCGCGTCCGCTTCTCCGGCACGGGCGCCTCATCGCATACTCATCATGGATGCCGCCCCGATCGCGCACCTGCCACTCTCCTCGCCGCCGTCATCGCTTGGCAGTCTTGAAGAGCTGCTTGCAGCTAAGGGAAGCTCGCTGATGCCGGGACTGGCCAAATCAGTTCAAGAGGCTTTCCGGCGATGCTGCGACGCCAACGTCCGGCCGGGTCAGGGGCGAATCATCTTGATCGTTCGTCTTCCGCGGACAATAGACGGTGAAGTTGTGAGCATCGACTCGATAGGCTTCAGAATCGACTGTGACCTCGTCGCGCTAGGGCTAAAAATGCAGGCACTTGGCCGGTACGGAGAGAACGATACAGTCCAGCCAGTCCTTATACTTGGAGAAGGACCAAGGTGGCCAGAGAAGGGTTGGCAAGATATCGAAGTGCTGCACATCGACGTCAGCCGCAGTCTTGATCGAGACGAGGCGAAGCGATGGTCGGGAATTGAGGACGGTGAGTTCCGCGGCGTAATTGCAGGAGTGGGCGCCCTGGGAAGTGCCCTTATCGATATATGGTCACGCTCCGCATGGGGTCACTGGGACTACATCGATCCCGACGTTCTAGCTCAGCACAACGTCGTCCGGCATGTCGGCACCCAAGATCAGGTTGGGTTGCCAAAAGTCGAAGTAGCCAAACGCCATGCGCGGCGGACGCTCGGGTTTGCCGACCCAGATGTGAAAGCGTTGCAGAACCGGGCCTCGGACCTTGATACAGAGCCGGTACACGCGTGCCTGAAGCGTGGCGATCTCCTCATCGATGCATCAACAACCATCCAGGTAACTAGGGCGTGGTCTGGAGCGGACTTACCTCGAGGTATGGCAACCTTCTTGACGCCGTCGGGAGATGGCTGCGTGCTTCTTGCTGAGGACAGCGCGCGGGAAATCAGAGGCGCATCGCTTGAGGCCCAGTACTACAGGGCGATCATCCAGCAAGATTGGGGAGCAGTGCACCTCGAAGCAAAGGGGCGCCCCCTTCGAAGTGGGGCGGGCTGTCGCGATGTCTCTGTCGTCCTAGGCTACGACCAGGTGCTGCGAAGTGCATCATTACTTGCAGGGCAGATCAGGAATTGGTCAATGCTTTCCGGTGCAAGTATCGATGTATGGGAGTCTTCGAGCGACGGCAGCATTCGTCACATTGAGGTGGCGGCCAGACGAACCTTTTCGAAAAAGGTAGGAGACTGGGAGATTTTCTGGGACGAAGGTCTCTGCGAACAACTCCTGGGGGAACGAGCCAACTCGCTTCCACTCGAAACCGGAGGAATCCTTCTGGGCGTCGTCGATTTCAAACTCAACACAATCCATCTCGTGGACGGCCGTTCTGCGCCAAGGGATAGTGTGTCAACTGAGGCGGACTTCCAGTGCGGTAGCTACGGCGTGCAGGAAGACATCAGTGAGGCCCAGCGACGAACAGCCGGTATGGTCCTTTGGATAGGTGCTTGGCACTCGCACCCCAAGGGCGTTAACGCAGTTCCCAGCATCCAAGATCAGGACCTGCTGTCACATCTCTGCACAAGGCTGGGTGCGCACGGATTACCCGCGGTGATGCTCATCGCGGGCGAGAATGGCATCGACGTATTCCTGCAGGTGAAAGGGAGTTAGATCGTTTTACGTGCGGACGAGCTTCCAAACCTGCTTTCGCTCACTCCCATCCGACTTGTCTGCGTGACCGAGCCTGCGCCAAGCTCAGGTATCTCTGAGGTGGTTGCCTACTTCAGCCGGCGAGGATAGGCCCTCCGGCTCCCTCGGCCTGCAAGCATCGCTGAATCCCCTGAGCCCGGCCGGGCGCGGCACGGGCTCCAATGGCGGAAGCGATTTAGGCGCTAACCGGCGCTCAATTGCCTTAGCTGAAGGATTGGCCATCAGCAATCTGCGGAGCGCGACATACTCTGGATTGCTCTATCTGCTGCCAGTAACGCAGGAGACCAACAAGTTCTGTAGCGCCTCGACCTAGTCGAGTTGTTCATTCATGCCAATCACCGGTATCCCTATCGGAGAAGCACGGACCCCTGCAATGCGATCGAGCCAGGGGCGTTCGCAGCCATACCCTGAGGAACGCATACTATGAAGTTCATGATAATTCAACAATAAAGTGTGCCCGAAGCTCCCGAGCTACTTCGCTCGGGCTGCTCGGATCGATACAGGGCCGACGCCAGGAAGTACGTTCGGATGATGGCACTCGCCCTTGGCTGGACGGCAATCCTGACAAGCATTCAGTGGTCACCCAGCCCCCCTAGGGAAGTTACGGTCTTCGCCCTCTCTCGAAACAAGACGAAGGCGTCAGAAGTACTCTTGTCTCTGAACTCTGACCTTAGCGGTGCCGGGTACGCGCCACCATTCGGCCCCGCGACATCTAGGCTAGGCGGCACTCGCTCAGAGTGAATATTGGGCTTAATGCTGATAAGTAGCGACAAGAAACCCCAGTCTCCTCCTTCTCACAGATGATAATTGATGCTGGTCCTGCGCTAGCCACCGTTACGTTCTTCTTGCCATCCCATAGCTTACGCACTGGGGGCTGTCGGAGATTTCCTACAGCACGATGCGGGGAGTCCCTATGGCCACGACGCTCGGGATCCGGTGCAAACTCTCAGCGGTTCATGAACGAGTCGTTCATCTACTGCCGGGGGACAGGAATGGTTTCCAGAAAATGGTGCGTAGCGTCAGCAATTGCATGCCTCGTCTGCAGTACTGCAGGGGCCCAGGATCGGGTCGAACCCGAGTCGCAATATGCGAACAAGGTTGGCAAGGCTCAGCACACTGGGCAGCTGGATGAAGGTTCGTTTGGTGAAAACGTCTCCCTTTTCAACGGGCAACTCGACTTCTCGATAACGGATATCACCATCCCGGGCAACAACGCTCTGTCTGTAGCGCTCCGTCGCAAGCGGACAATCAGTGAGCGTTACCTCCATCAGAATGCCAGACCTGGCGACCTGGCCGGCTTCTACGATTGGGATTTGGACGTGCCCTACCTGGAAGGCATTTTCAGTTCCCGTGGCTGGGTGGTTGGGGCAGACGATGATGCCAGCCGCTACCAGCGCTGCTCATTGCAGAAGAAGCCCTTTATCGGGGAAAGCACGCCCTACCCGGAGGACCTGATCTGGAACGGATATAACCTGCACCTGCCTGGGGAGGGTGATGCGCAGTTGCTGGTTGCCTCGGCCAACATCCCAATGCCAAGCGATGGGAAAAGCTATCCTTGGGTGACCGTTGGTGACACACGCGTGCGTTGCTTACCGCAGACTCAGAACGGTGTTCCTGGCGAGGCTTTTCAGGTCGTTACTCCGCAGGGAATCACGTACTCCTTGAACTGGGTCGTCAGCCGCGAGATGCCCCTGTACAGTTACAAAGACAACCCCCTAGCGCCCACCCGCTATCTGTCGCGTAGCCATGTTTTCTTCATGGCCACCCGCGCTGAGGACCGCTTCGGCAACTGGGTGAACTACGGCTACACAGGCGACAAGCTGACTTCTATCAGTAGCAGCGACGGCCGCAGTATCAGCATCACCTATACTGGGGAGCGCATCACCAGTGCGACGGCCAATGGCCGGACTTGGACATACCAGTATCGTGAGCCGGGAGCGCTGGGGTCGCGGCTTGACGGGGGGCTAGCCGCCGTCATTTTGCCGGATGGCTCCCGATGGACCTATTCACCCAATGGAACCTTGCGCCCACCGATCTTCGGCCCCACGCCGGAGGGCTCTGAATGCGATCCCCGCATGCCCGATGTGCTGGGACCCTATATCTACACCGTGACCCACCCGGCCGGGGCGACGGCCACTTATACCCTGAACTATAGGTACTTCTACCGCGCCACTGACATCAGTCCCTGCTCGTCCAGCGAGCGCGCGCCTTATGTGGCGGTTTGGAACCTGCAGCAGCGCTCAGTCACCGGGGCCGGACTATCAGGGATGACCACCACCTACGCTTATGAAGGCACATTCGGGCCGCAGGGCCGCTGGACCACGGTAACGCAGCCCGATGGGTCCACGAACCGATATCGGTTCGGCGTACGACCGCGCCAAGACGAAGGCCGTTTGCTGGAAAGCCGGACGGTCAGCACAGCGGGAACGACCCTGGAAACGGTGAACTATGAGTACCTCGCTAAGGAGCAGGCGGCCGGGCAGTTCGTGCCGCTTGTGGGGCAGTCCCTAAGCGCCATCACCCCCACAGAAGGTCTGGTCGAGCCGCAGCGGCTCGTCACGACTGTTCGCGACGGAACGCAGTACGTGGAGCGAGTGGATCGCTTCGATGCTTTCGCACGCCCGGTGGAAACATTCAGCGGCAGCGATTTGGGTGTCGCAAAGGACAGAATCACCTATCACGACGGCCTGGGAAGCTGGACGTTGGGCCAGAAGGCGGTCGTGGCGGACATCGATTCTGGCGTGGAAAGCTCACGCATAGAGTTCAACGCGCAGTCGCTGCCGTACAAGACCTGGACGTTCGGCAAGCTTACCTCCACGCTTGCATATGATTCACAGGGCATGCTCAGTCAGAGCATGGATGGCAACGGCAATACCACCCACTTCCAGGACTATTACCGCGGGACTCCACGCACGATTCTCTATGCAGACGGTACCGGCATTACCGCGCTGGTGGACGGTAACGGCTGGCTTTTGAACCGGACCGACGAGACGGGGGCAGTTACCAGCTTTGGCTACGATCCGATGGGTCGCCTGACCCAGATCAACTATCCCAGCGGCGACAGCGTGGGATGGAATGCCACAACCTTCATACGCCAACGCACCGCCAGCACGGAGCGGGGTTTGGCACCAGGTCACTGGCGGGAGCTCGAGGCGACTGGCAGTGCACGACGCATAACCTACCGCGATGTGCTGCTCCGCCCTGTGCTGTCTGAAGAATACGACGCGACAAATCGCGGCGACACGCTCCGACAGGTGATTAACAGTTATGACTATGCTGGCCGAGTGACCTTCACCTCCTATCCCGGCCGCTATCGCATGGGAGAGCCGTGATGTACATGATTCGACACCTCCTCGATGCCTTGCGCAGCCACTGCGCAGCTTCGGCACTGCTGGCAATCTGCTTGCTTGGGGTCAGCCCATCGGTGTTGGCGCAGGCCTGGGTGCGGCTAACCGGGCCTGCACAGACCGTCTACACTGCGCCGGCAACCGTAAGCATGACGGTCGAGTTCGGTAGCACCAACGGCGGCCCCAAATCGGAATACATCGACAATGTCCGCTTGACGCAGAACGGCACCCTAGTTACCAACTTCGCCTACGGCACCTATACCGTGCAGGGCCTGCCGCCCGGCACCTACGTCTACATGCTTACCGCGCAGGGCATACGCAACCTCAATGGTGAGGAAGTGGTGCGGTCGCTATCCAGTGGACCGGTGACCATAACGGTGAATGCACCGCCTGCGCCCATCGATTCGGCTGAGAAGGTGACCGCATCTCTTTCCACCAATCGCGTTGTGGCCGGACAACCCTTCAATGTCAGCGTGACGATGAAGAACACCGGTGAGACGACTTGGACGCCTGAAGGAGGCTATGCACTAGCCATGCCTCAGGGCGGCTGGGGTGTAGGTAGCATCCCGGTGTCTGGACCTGTGGCCCCGGGCCAGACTGCCACATTCAACTTCACTGCCACCCCCAACTCGGGTGCCACCAATGGCGGGTGGTACGGCTTTCAGTTGCAGATGCAGCGCAATGGCGCCTGGTTCGGCTTGGCCACAGGGCAGATTGGCTTCTTTGTCTGGCAGCCAGTCAACAATGCCGATTTCGAAGCCCAGTCGGTGCCAACGTCTATGAAGACCGGTGTCGCCCAGGTGGCTACGGTGCGCATGAAAAACACCGGAGATATCGCTTGGCAGCCGGGTAGCTACTGGCTGGGTTCGCAGAATCCCACCGACTCTACCGTATGGGGCGCGGTACGTACTGCGCTGCCACGGACGGTTGCGCCTGGCGAATCCGTGGACATACCCGTTACGCTGCAGGCGCCGCCTACGCCAGGCACCTACAACTTCCAGCGCCAGATGTGGGCGGATGGTAAGGGCTGGTTCGGCCCTGCCACGCCAAATGTGGCGATCAACGTCAGTGCCCCGGTGAACTCGGCGCGAATGGAGGGCGGTCCGATGCCGCTGGGCATGCAGACCGGAAGCTCTACGCAAATGCGCCTGCTGGTTCGCAACAATGGTGAGACAACCTGGACCTCAGCCGCCGGCTATGCATTGGCATCGGAAAATCCTGCCGACAACACGGTCTGGGGCATGCAACGTGTTGCGCTACCAAGCAGCGTGCCGCCTAACGGGCTGGTGGAGTTCGTCTTCACAATCACTGCTCCCTCCACGCCGGGTAGCTACCCGCTGCAGTGGCGGATGAACCAAGAAGGCGTCGGCCGGTTCGGTGAGTCCACGCCGAACACCAACGTGCAGGTAACGCTGCCTCCGGTGAAGGGCACATGGAAGGAATACGATGCGCTGGGTCGCGTTACATCTACCGCCCAAGACACAGACGATGGACTGGCCATCACTGTATCCACCTACCAGCCAGGTAATTGGCAAACCACGGTGGATCCGCTAGGCCACACGACGCAGATCCAATACCAAGCCTTTGGTACCCCGGCGCAGTCGAATCCCATCGCCATTCGCGCACCGGAAGGATCATTCACAGACGTGCTACGTGACCGCTACGCCCGGCCCACCGCTGTGATCCGACGCAACGCAGACAGCAGCGTGCAGCTACGCCGCAGCTTTGCCTATGGCGAGGGCGGAACTCTGTGCAAGCTCATCGAGCCGGAAGCAGGTACGACGGTAACCGCCTATGATGGCGCCGGTAACCTGGCCTGGTCCGCGAGTGGCCTCAACCTGCCCAGTCCAGACAACTGTGATCTGACAGCTGCACAGGGCTCCGGGCGTCAGGTGACGCGTGCCTACGATGTCCGCAACCGTATCATCACCCTGACTTTCCCAGACGGCAACGGCAACCAGAGCTGGAGTTACACCTCTGATGGGTTGCCGGCGGAGGTGCAGACCGCAAACGACGGTGGTGCTAACCACACTATCAACACTTACACCTACAACAAACGTAGGCTGCTGGTGGGGGAATCCACATCCCAGGCCGGATGGTTTACTTGGGCACTAGGCTATGCCTACGACGCCAACGGCGCACGATCGGGCATTCAGTATCCAAGCGGAACCTACATTGCACTTGACCCCAATGCGCTCGGTCAGGCAACGCGGGTAGGCAACTACGTCCTCGGCGTAACCTACCATCCCAATGGCAGCCCGGTGGGCTTCTCCTACGGTAACGGCGTCAGGTTCGAGCAGGCGTTTAACATCCAGCAGGCGCCCAGCAGCATCGGTGCTCTTCCGAGCGTCAGTAGCTTAGCGTATGCGTATGATCGCGTCGGCAATGTCACCCGCATCACTGACATGGTCAGCGCAGGACGCGACCGCCAGATGAGCTATGACGGTTTGGGGCGGCTAGTGCAGGCAACGTCCCCCACCTTTGGTGGCGACGGAAGCCTGCTATATACCTATGACGTGCTGGACAACATCCGCAGTGCGCGGGTTGCGAGCGGCAAGGACCACACGTACGTATACGATGCGAAGAACCGCCTGACCAATGTCATGTCCAGCCAAGGCGCCACCACCATCGGCTTGGCCTACGACGCTCAAGGCAATCTCGCACTCCGCAACGGCCAACCTTTCATCTTTGATATGGGCAACCGTCTGCGCTCTGCTCCTGGACCGGAAAACTACCGCTATGACGCGGAGGGTCGTCGCGTACTGGCGTGGTTGCAGGGCAGCGGTTCGATCCTATCGATGTACGATGGGGACGGTAAGCTTCGCCGTCAGCAGAGCGAGCGCGACGGCAAAAGTCGCGAGTACCTTTACCTTGGCGGTATGCTGGTAGCTACCTTGGAAACCGGTACTGATGGCGTGACTCGTCCAACCTACCAGCATCTGGATGCGTTGGGATCTCCGGTGGCCGTGACCGATGCCTCTGGAACTGTGGTCGAGCGCAGCTACTACGAGCCCTATGGCGAACTACGCAATCGTCCCCTAACCGATGGCATCGGCTACGCCGGACATGTTTCGGATAGCGCAAATAGCCTGTCCTACATGCAGCAGCGCTACTACGACCCGAGCATCGGCATCTTCCTGAGCGTGGACCCGATTACGGCTCTACAGAAGCCCGCCTCGCACTTCAATCGCTACCGCTATGCCAATAACAATCCATACAAATTCATCGATCCTAACGGAGAGGCGGGGCGTGTGGCATGGCTAGTTCGGCTGACGGCGAATCAGGCGAACAAGGTGGCCCGCATCACACAAGAGCAAGCAGTTGCTGCACGCCGGGCGGGGCAGAATGTCGTTGCAGATCGCAGGCAAGTGGCAAGTCAGATCGAAACAGCTGCGCACGGAAGAGCAGATCAGTTAAAGCATGCGGCTCATGAATTGGAAGATGGCAGCAAAGGCTTGCCGCACTATCAAACAGAAGGTATTAGAGGGCATTCGTTCTGGGGCAAACTGAGTGTGGCTGCGCTGGCGGCAGCGGGCGCACTTGAGCAGGTGGCAGAGGCAGCAGAGTACATTCCGGACCCTACGCCGCGACCGGCTGAGCAGGCCGATATAGATAGATGGAACAACTTGATGGGAACGATCAATAAGTCCACGGGCATACCTATGCCAGGCGTCAAGGTCGGGCAGGACGGGGGATTCCAAGGCTACTTCAATGTTGGGGGAAGACTTGATTCCAAGAAGCTCGACGAAAAGCTAAATGGAAATAGATAGCTGAGATGATCTCCTATCGGATAATGATCGAAGGCGTTTTCGTTCACGCCCCTGAGCTTGAGGGGCGTGTCGGCGGCTTCCATACAACCTTCTTCTTGAGTGCAAACAATGCCGATAACGCGGTCATTCGGGCAAGCAAGCTGCTTGCCGAGCGAATGCACAATAACGAAGTAACGGGGCGTGAGAGGGGGCTCTTGAGAACGTACTGCTGGGTTCACAATTTGTGGGAAGTCGCAGAGGAAAGTCCCTCTCGACGGCAGAATGGCGACTCAGGATTTACATTCTTCCGGATTGGTCCACTGGAGCGTTTCTACCTGGGCATTCGTCGTCTCTTCTTTCAGCGATACAAGCCATGGCTGCTAGTAGCGCAATCGGTGTAGCTACCAGATCGATCAATAGCGTCGACGTCCTTTAGGTATTTTGTTCTCACAGTGGATATTTATGCTCGCCGCGCTTGGAATTGTTGGAACCATAGCATCACTTGTTAGTCTTCTTATCGCAGCTCCAACTGCTAGGTCTAGATTGGTGCATGTTGTATATGCGCTATTTATCACCGCTTTAGCTCTGGGAATGGCTTCCTATCAAAAGAAGGCCTCTGACGCGGAGCAGAGGGTTGTCGAGATGCGTAAGATCGAGCGAGAAGCCAGTGCGCTCTTGTCGGGTTTTGACTTCACCACAAGTGGATCTATGTCCGGATTTATGCTGGCAGCTCTCTCATTCTTAGAGAAGCACAAGGCGGAACTTCCTGATACATATCAGCGGGCGCAGACACTGTGTGAGAATACAGGTTGCCTGAAAGCTAGCAATGGAGACTACAATTCAAGCATGGAGCACTTCAGAGATCTGCAGGATGCCTCCTCCGCAATGAAATACCTCGTTCAAGGGATCGCCAAGAGTGAGGGGGGATAGTTCATCTAAGGCGACGCCAGATCCTTTTCTTTAGTGACTCCAGAATCTCGAACGTCCGCGCTCGGTCGAAAGCAGAGCGAGGGAATGAAGGTCTGTGGGGCAGAAGAGTTCTGCTCCTCGCCCGTCCCGGCCATTCGAGAGACCCCATCGGAGCCTTCGGTGCCAGGTGCCCAACGATTGGGGTCAGCTTCCGCCGAGCGTGATGCCTGAAGTGGCGGTAATCTAAAAGTGTCTCTTCAATGAGCTCCGCCCTTGGCGGACAGCGAGATATTGTTCGCACCGGTATGGTCAAAATTGATCATTGATGCAGTCAGTTCGGCCTGACGCGGCAAAAATTGCGGAGCGAGAGCGGTTCATTCTCAATTGCCCGATCACTGGACCCATGTCCCGACTAGCTGGGCTAACCTACCCTGTATTGGCTTGGGCTAAGGGACAAGAAGGTGGGATTCTGAGGCTAGGCTGTGGCGACACCAGCTGCAGGCGATCTCATGCTGAGCACTTTCTCTCGAACACATATAATGTTGCTGCTCCTACTGTTTCGCCCGCCCCTCGCATGCCTATCTGAACCTGTCGCCTGGCCTGGACTTCGAGACCAAGCTGTTTGCCAAGACCAACGCGCCGCAGCTGCTGCGCAAGGAGCTGTCGAAGCCGGGCTACGTGCCGCAGCCGATCGCACTGGGCATCAACACCGACGCGTACCACCCGATCGAGCGCACGTTCAAGCTGACCCGCCAGTTGATCGAAGTGATGCTGGAAACGAAGCATCCGTTCTCGCTGATCACCAAGAATGCGCTGGTCGAGCGCGACATCGATCTGCTCGCTCCACTGGCGGCTGAGAACCTGGTCAGCGTGCATTTCTCGGTGACGTCGCTGGATCCGCATCTGTCGGCAAAGCTGGATCCGCGCGCCTCCGCACCCCATGCGCGGCTGCGTGCGATGAAGCGTCTGCACCAGGCCGGCATTCCGGTGGGCGTGATGGTCGCGCCGGTGATCCCATGGATCAACGACAGCGAGCTGGAAGCGGTGCTGGAGGCTGCACACGATGCCGGCGCCAGCACTGCCGGTTACGTACTGCTGCGCCTGCCGCTGGAAGTGGCGCCGCTGTTCCGCGACTGGCTCGATACCCATCATCCGGATCGCGCTGCGCACGTGATGAGCACCATCCAGCAGCTGCGCGGCGGCAAGGATTACGACAGCCGGTTCGGCACGCGCATGCGCGGCCAAGGGGTGTACGCAGAGCTGTTGAGCAACCGCTTCAAGCTGGCGCGCAAGCGGCTGGGCTTCAATGCGCAGAACAGCCACTGGCCGACGCTGGACTGCAGCCGGTTCCAGAAGCCGCTGCCGCCGCAGAAGGATTCGCCGCAGGGGTCGCTGTTCTAAAAAATTACGGGGCGTACGGAGACGACGCCTTAATCGCATGAGCCGCAGCTACATCGGTGGTACTCCGACTGACTACGTGCTCAATGCGCAGGGGCAGCGCGTTGCAAAGATCAACCAGACCACCAACAGCCGCTACTTCTACGCCGGCCAGAACCAGCTCATGACTGAGCTGAACAACGGGGTGTGGACCAATTATTGCTGGTTTGAAGGTGAACTGGTTGGGCTTGCTCGCAGCGGGCAGCACAATTATGTGCATACCGATCATCTTGGTCGCCCGGAGTTCGTCACCAGCCCGGGCCAGCAGACCGTCTGGAAGGCGTACAACTACGCCTACGGACGTAGCGTCCAGAAGGATGAGATCGGAGGGTTGAACATTGGCTTCCCCGGCCAGTACTACTATGTGGAAAGCGGACTCTGGTACAACGGCTTCCGCGACTATGACGCGAGTATCGGACGATATGTGCAGAGTGATCCGATCGGGTTGGCGGGGGAACCAATACGTACGCCTATGCTGGCGGCAATCCAATCAATTCGGTTGACCCCCTCGGACTTCAGGCTCGCGCACTGCGTCCGACCTACTATCCAGGCAACTACACCACGGGCGGTTCTGAAGAGTATGGTGGTCCTCGATTGGATGCGGGGAGTTTTGGCATCTTCGGGACCATCGTCCTTGTCTCTCCTTCACTTCCTCAGCTTGCGAGGGCGCTGTACAACAAGCCACCCGCCGATGCAACAGATCCCAACGGCGCGAAAGCTCCGGGTCTTCCTGGCGAGGTTGAGGGATACTGTGCACCCAAGAAGGGGCCTCAGTGGGTTAAGAGCCCGAATGGCAGAGGGAGTGGATGGCTGGACAAATCCGGAGATGTCTGGGTTCCCTCTGGTCAAGGAGGGGGAGCCCACGGTGGGACGCTCAATCCCCAAATGGCGACTACATTAATGTCTATCCTGGTGGAAGAAGGCGCTAATTCTGTGCTGAAGCTGGAAGTTGAATCTTTGAGGTTCTATTCACGACTGGACGAGGACGCTTTCTTCTCCAGATTGAGTAAGACATCGGGCGTGGTGTCTGTTGAGGGGTTTCTCAGAATGATCAACGTATCTGTTGATCCGTCGGCTGTGGATGAGGACGCTATGAGAGAGCTGATTTCGTTGTTCCAACGCTATGGGATAGACATGCGCCAGCTGCGGGAACTGGAGACGGAAGAATTCAGCTCATGGATGCGGAACAGATCCGCCTACTGGTTCAAGTCGATGTATCCGGACCAGTAGGCCTATGAAATGAGGACTATCCACTGGCTCGGCATCGCGTTCCTGTGGATGCTTCCGCTGAACGTCCTGCTGCTGACGGCCGGCAAGCTGATGTGGGGCGAAGCGCTCGGAGAAGAAGAGCTCGTTGGCTTGGGTGTGGCGGTGTTCGGCGCTGTGGCGGGCGGGATTCTCTATCGCCGCCGTCCTCGGTAGCGTCGAGCCTGCTCGACTTCGCTCCAGGTTCAGTCGAGCAAGCGATATCGTCGAGCAGGCTCGAGGTCACCCCCCAAACAACTTCTGCGCGCTCTGGAACAGGATCCAGCTGGTGGCGATGAACTTGTCGCCGCCCTGCGGCCGGTTGCCGCGATGGGTGTGGGTGAACGCGGTCGGGGCGATCAGCAGGCTGCCGGTACGCGGTGCGATCTTCCGGCCCTGGAACAGGAACTCGGTTTCGCCCTCTTCGAAGTCGTCGTTGAGGTACAGCGTCCACAGCACGTGCCGGTGCAGCGTCTCGGCCTGCGCGTCCTTCGGGTACAGCTCGCAGTGCCAGTACGGGTAGCCGCCCTCGCCCGCCGCATACCATTGCAGGTTGATTGCGCCGGGGCGCAGGCAGGTGCGCGCCAGATCCGCCAGCTGCTCCGGCGCCATGTCGGGGAAATCCTCGGCCGACAGGCGTCGCGGCTGGCCGTTGCTGTCCTGGATCTGCAACATCAGCGGCGCGATCAATGCCTGTGGATAACGGCGTAGATAAGTCTGCAGACCGGCAAATACCGCCTGCTGCAGCTGCTGGTCCACATCCTGCCAGCCGTCCACGCCGCTGATCCGCAGATCCTTGCTGTGCTTGAGTTCCGGGAATACACCGCTGCCCACCGCACCGGGTTTCAGGCCCTGGCTTGCACGCATGCGCGCGACGATCGCAGCGCACACGTCGCTGGGGACGGCGTTGTGGATGACCTCGATGAAATCGACAGGGCCCGGCGCGTGCATGCGTGCATTCCTTGGACGGCAAGGGCTTGATGGTGCCGTTTGCCGCCCCTGCTGTCACCCCGCGGTCATGTCATCAAGGTGCCATGACCGCTGTAGGGATGGCCGCGGTCAGACGCTCTTCGCGTCATGCTCCTGGTGATAGCGCACGGCTTCGGCGACCTCTTCGCGCGAACCGAGGAACACCGGCACGCGCTGGTGCAGGTGGTCGGGCTGGAGGTCGGTAATGCGCTCGCGACCGGTCCAGGCAGCGCCGCCGGCCTGCTCCACCAGCAGGCCCATCGGGTTGGCCTCGTACATCAGGCGCAGCTTGCCGGCCTTGGACGGATCCTTCTTGTCCCACGGATAGATGAAGATGCCGCCGCGGGTGAGGATGCGGTGCACATCGGCGACCATGCTGGCGATCCAGCGCATGTTGAAGTTCTTGCCGCGCGGGCCATCCTTGCCGGCCAGCAGGTCTTCCACGTAGGCCTGCATCGGCGCTTCCCAGTGCCGCTGGTTGGACATGTTGATGGCGAACTCCTGGGTGGCCGCCGGGATCTGCATGTTCTCGGTGGTCAGCACGAACTCGCCGGTTTCGCGGTCCAGGGTGAAGGCATGGGTACCGTGGCCGACGGTCAGCACCAGCTGCGTGCTGGGCCCGTAGATGCAGTAACCGGCGGCGATCTGCCTGCTGCCCGGCTGCAGGAAGGCGTCATCGCCAGGCAGTTCGACGTTGGTCGGGCAGCGCAGCACCGAGAAGATGGTGCCGACGGAGACGTTGACGTCGATGTTGGAACTGCCATCCAGGGGATCGAACAGCAGCAGGAAATCGCCGCGCGGGTAGATGTCCGGCACCGGCTGGCTGTGGTCCATCTCCTCCGAGGCGCAGGCGGCGAGGTGGCCACCCCAGGCGTTGGCTTCCAGCAGGATCTCGTTGCTGATGACATCCAGCTTCTTCTGCGCTTCGCCCTGCACGTTGCCAGTACCGGCCTCGCCGAGCACGCCACCGAGGGCGCCCTTGCTGACGGCGATGGAGATGCTGGTGCAGGCGCGGGCGACGACCGCGATCAGCTGGCGCAGATCGGCGTTGATGCGGCCGGCGTGCTGCTGCTGGATCAGGAAGCGGGTCAACGAGGTACGGGACATGAGCGGGCAGGTCTCGGCAGCGGGAAAACGCCTATTGTCGCCCGTCTGGCGGGGCCGTGCGTGAGCGCGGGAAGGCGTAATCGTTTCCAGATGCGTTGCGCTCGTGGCGCCTTCCTTTTATCGAGGCTCGTGGGAGGGGGAGGCGATGCAGGACACGCTGCAAGTACGTCCATGTAAGCTCGATGGCGCCATCCATGGCGCCAACGGTCCTGCATCGCCTCCCCCTCCCACGCGCTTCAGGGTTCGCCGCGAGCGCGGTGGGGATGGCAAAGGCAAGAGCAAAAAACAAAGGCGCCTTTCGGCGCCTTTGTCTTCAATCCACTTGAGCGTTGCTTCAGCCCTTGGCGACGGTGGCCACGGCCTTGGCGACGTACTCCAGGTTGTTCTGGTTCAGCGCGGCCACGCAGATGCGGCCGGTGCCGACGGCGTAGATACCGAACTCGTCGCGCAGGCGCTCGACCTGTTCGCGGCTCAGGCCCGAGTAGGAGAACATGCCTGCCTGCTCGTTGATGAAACCGAACTGCGGGGCACCGGCAGCGGCCAGCTTCTCGACCAGGCCCTGGCGCAGGGCGTGGATGCGCTCGCGCATCTCGGTCAGTTCCTGCTCCCACATCGCGCGCAGCTCGGGGTTGGTCAGCACACCGGCAACCAGCGCGGCACCGTGGGTGGACGGACTGGAGTAGATCGTGCGGATCACGCGCTTGACCTGCGACTGCACCGCCTTGGCGTCCGCGGCGGTCGGCGCGACCATCGACAGCGCACCCACGCGCTCGCCGTACAGCGAGAACGACTTGGAGTACGAGTTGGCGACGATGAAGCTGTCGATGCCGGCCTCGGCGATGATGCGCACGGCAGCGCCATCCTGCTCGATGCCCTTGTCGAAGCCCTGGTAGGCCATGTCGATGAAGGGGAACAGCTGCTTGTCCTTGAGCAGCTGGGCCACCTGCTTCCACTGGCTGACGGTGAGGTCGGCGCCGGTGGGGTTGTGGCAGCAGGCATGCAGCAGCACCACGGTACCGGCCTGCAGCTTGCCCAGATCGGCCAGCATGCCGTCGAAATCAACGCCATGGGTGGTCGGGTCGAAGTAGGTGTAATCCACCACCTCGAAACCCGCGGCACTGAACACCGCGCGGTGGTTCTCCCAGCTCGGGTTGCTCAGGGCGACGGTGGCGTGCGGCAGCAGCTTCTTCAGCACGTCGGCGCCGACGCGCAGCGCACCACTGCCACCGACGGTCTGCGCGGTGGTGACGCGGCCGGCGGCCAGCAGCGGCGAGTCCTTGCCGAACACCAGCTCACGGGTGGCCTGGGTGTACGCCGGCAGGCCATCGATCGGCAGGTAGCCGCGCGGTTTGGCTTCAGCGGCGAGCTGCTGCTCGATCTGCTTGACGGCGCGCAGCAGCGGAATGCGGCCGCTCTCGTCGTAGTAGATGCCCACACCCAGGTTGACCTTGGTCGGGCGGCTGTCGGCGTTGTACGCCTCGGTCAGGCCCAGGATCGGGTCGCCTGGGACCAGTTCCACGTTTGCAAAGAAGGACACGGCGGTACTCGTTCGGTAGACGGAAAGGGGGAGGAATTGCGCCACGCGGCTTGCGGCCTGTCGGCCGAAACCGACCCATCGTAACAAAGCCGGCCGGGGCTGGACGCCGCCATCGTCATCCGTGGCCCCGTACCATGGCGTGCGTTGCCGCCCGATCCATCAACCTGAATCATGAATCCTGCTGCACGACGTAACTGCCTACTGTCCTCGGCCCTGTTGCTGTCGCCCCTGGCAGCGGCCGGCGCTCCCGCGCCGAGCACCCTGCCCACGGTGCAGGTGCAGGCGGCGCGGGTGCAGGGGGTGGATCCCTTCGCTCTGCCGGGCAGTCTGGACACGGTCTGGATCGACCCCGACCGGGCCGGTCCGGGCGTGCAGCTGTCCGAGGCCCTGGGCGGAGTGCCCGGTCTGCTGGCCCGTGACCGGCAGAACTTCGCCCAGGACACCCAGCTGTCGATCCGTGGCTTCGGCGCGCGCTCGACCTTTGGCGTGCGCGGGGTCCGGGTGCTGATCGACGGCGTGCCGGCCACCATGCCTGATGGCCAGGGCCAGCTGTCGCACGCCAGCCTGCTCGGTGCCGAGCGCGTCGAAGTCCTGCGCGGGCCGTTCTCGGCCCTGTACGGCAACTCCTCCGGCGGCGTGCTGCAGGTGTGGAGCGCGCAGGGCCAGGCCGGTGATCCCTGGCGGCTGCGGGTGAACGCGGGTGCCGACGCGACAGTCAGCGTCGGCGCCCAGCTGCGCGGCGCGGGCAGGGGCATCGACTACAACATCGCGGCCAACCACTTCCGAACCGATGGCTGGCGCGACCACAGCCGCGCACGCCGCGAATCGCTCAATGCCCGCTTCGGCACCGAGCTGGGCGGCGGCCGCCTGGAGCTGCTGCTCAACGCGCTGCAGGCCCCGGATGCACAGGATCCGCTGGGCCTGACCCGCGCACAGGTGGCCGCCGATCCACGCCAGGCGACGGCGGTGGCGGCGCAGTACAACACCCGCAAGTCGGTGCGCCAGCAGCAGGCCGGCCTGCGCTGGACCCGGGAAACCGGCGCGCAGCGCTGGCAACTGATGGGATATGCCGGCCAGCGCACCGTGACCCAGTTCCTGCCGATTCCACCCGCGCCGCAGGCCAACCCGCTGCACGCCGGTGGGGTGATCGACCTGGACGGCGGCTACGGCGGACTGGATGCGCGCTGGGGCTGGAACGGCGATGTGGCGGGGCGCCCGCTGGACCTGGTGGTCGGGATCAACGCCGACCGCCAGCGCCAGCACCGCACCGGTTACGAGAACGTCGTCGGCAGCCTGCTGGGCGTGCGCGGCCGGCTGCGCCGCGACCAGATCGATGTGGTGCAGAACCTGGATCAGTTCGCCCAGCTGTGGTGGCAATGGAGCCCGCGCTGGTCGCTGCTGGCGGGCGTGCGCCACAGCGCGGTGCGCTTCGAATCGGATGATCGCTACATCGTCGGCCGCAACCCGGATGACAGCGGCCACCGTCGTTACCAGGCCACCACGCCGGTGGCGGGCGTCAGTTTCGAGGCCAGCCCGCAGTGGCGTCTGCACGCCGCGGTGGGGCGCGGCTTCGAGACGCCGACCTTCAACGAGCTGGGCTATCGCGCCGACGGGCAGGCCGGATTGGCGCTGGACCTTGCCGCCGCACGCAGCCGCAACCTGGAGGTCGGCAGCAAGTGGCGTGCGCAGGATGGAACCCAGCTCGATATCAGCCTGTTCCGTGCAGATACCGACAATGAGCTGGCTGTTGCCAGCAACAGCAACGGTCGCAGCACCTACCGCAACATCGGCCGCACCCGCCGCCAGGGCGTGGAACTGCAGTACCGCCATCCGCTGACCGAGCAGCTGGCGCTGCAGCTGGCCTGGACCCGGCTGCAGGCGCAGGTGCGCTCGCCGTACCTGACCGCCAACGCAGTGGTCGCCGCCGGCACCCGTCTTCCCGGCGTGCCGCGGCAACAGGCCTTCGCCCGCCTGCAGTGGACCCCGGGGGACTGGCAGTGGGCCGTGGAAGGCAGCGCCGGCAGCGACGTGGTGGTGAATGACCTGGCGACCGATCGCGCGCCGGGCTACGCCGTGCTGAACCTGGAAGCCGGACGTCGCTGGACGCTGCAGGCCGGTGAACTGCGCGCGTTTGCCCGCATCGACAATGCGCTCGACCAGCGCTACATCGGCTCGGTGATCGTCAATGATGGCAACGGCCGGTTCTTCGAGCCGGGCCCGGACCGTCGCGCGGGCGTGGGGCTGCAGTGGTCCTGGCGTTAGGCGGCCCCCGGTAGCGCCGGGCCATGCCCGGCGGATCCGTCACGTCCGCGCTGCGCGCTCGGCGGGCATGGCCCGGCGTTACCGCTCAGTCGGGGGCCTTGGCCGGTACGAACGGCGAGGTCGGGTCGCTGGCCGGGAAGGTCTCCTCCAGCGCTTCATCCTGATTGTCGCTGGCATGCTGCTTGCGCTCGCGGCGCTTGAGCGGACTCTCCTGGCCACCGCGGTTGCGGTCGCCGCAGTCCTTGCGGTCCTGTGCGGCCTGCTCGGATTCGCGTTTCACCGGCAGGGCATCGCTGCCCTGCATGAACGGTGCACCGGTCCCGCGGTAGTCGGCATCGTCGTTGTCATGCTTGGCACGCTGCTCGCCCGGCAGCGGGGCGTGGGTCTCACGCAGGGGGTCACGGGTGGTCATGGCGGTCTCCTCTGGCAGGGCTCCACTACAGCGCGTGGAAGGTAAAGCCACCGCGAACCCGGCGTCATGAACATCTTTGTCACGACTGGCTAACGGCACCGCGCGTATTCCTGCCCACCCGCCCTGCTGCAGGAGCCGGCCATGCCGCGTCTTGAACGCCCCGCCCCGTCCGTGTTCAACGCCCTGCTGGACCCGCTCGGCCCGCGCACCGCGCCGCGTCGCGCGCGTCGCCATGAAGACCCGCAGGCGGTGGCGCAGGACTACCTGCAGTACATGCTGAGCGACTACGAACAGCGCCGCGGCCACGGCCACCGCAACTGGCGCGACCTGTGCCCGGTCTACGCCTTCGCGCTGACCACCCACGCCGCCGACTGGCCGCGTGGCGGCGCGGCCGAGACCTGCGAGGAGCTGGCCGAGCACTGGGAGCAGATGCGCGGGCAGTCGCGGCTGAGCTGGGCGCAGGCACAGCCGGTGGTGGAAGACGCCTGGCGCGCGCTGGACCACATCCCGGCCGCCGCCGTGAAGCCGCTGCTGCAGTAGCGCCGGGCCATGCCCGGCGAGCGCGCAGCGCGGCCGCAGGGGATGCAGACGCCAGCGCGGCGGCAGGGGACGCAGACGCCAGCGCGGCGGCAGGGGACGCAGACGCCAGCACGGCGGCAGCGGCCATCGCCCGGCCATGCCCCCTGTAGAACCGCCCTGCACGGCGTCGACACGGATGGTTGACACCGCCCGGACCAAGCTGGAGGTCCTGCCCTGCTGCTGGTGTACCCATGGCCCGCCCGATCTGGACCGGTACCCTCTCCTTCGGCCTGCTCAACGTGCCGGTTTCGCTGATGTCCGGTGAGCGCAAGGTCGACCTGCACTTCCGCATGCTTGATTCGCGCGACCGCAAGCCGATCCGCTTCGAGCGGGTCAACGCCGATACCGGCGAAGAGGTGCCCTGGAAGGACATCGTCAAGGCCTACGAATACGACAAGGGCAGCTATGTGGTGCTGGAGGACAGCGATATCCGCTCGGCCGCGCCGGAGAGCCATGAGACGGTCGAGGTGGAGACCTTCGTCGATGCCACGCAGATCGATCCCCGCTATTACGAGAAGCCCTATCTGCTGGTGCCCGGCAAGAAGGCCGAGAAGGGCTATGTGCTGCTGCGCCAGACACTGCGCAGCACCGGCAAGGTCGGCATCGCGCGGGTGGTGGTGCGCACGCGCGAATACCTGTGCGCAGTGATGCCCAACGACGATGCGCTGGTGCTGATGATCCTGCGCTATCCACAGGAACTGGTGGAGCCGGACGACTACAAGCTGCCCACCGGCAGCCCGTCCGACTACCGCATCACCAGCAAGGAAACGGCGATGGCCGAGCAGCTGATCGAATCGATGGCCGGCGACTGGGATCCCTCGCAGTACCACGATGAGTTCCGCGAGCGCCTGCAGCAGGTGTTGAACAAGCGCATCCGATCCAAGGGCGGCACCACGACGGTGGAGGAAGAGCCGGCACCGCGCGAGGATGCGACCACCAACGTGGTGGACTTCATGGCCCTGTTGCAGAAGAGCCTGGATGCGAACAAGCGCACGCCGGCGAAGAAGACCGCCGCGCGCCGGGCGCCGGCAAAGAAGGCGGCGAAGAAGACGGTGAAGAAGGCCGCGAAGAAGGCGGCCGGAAGAACGGCGGCCAAGGTGGCGAAGAAGGCCCCCGCCCGACGCAGGGCGGGGTGAGTCGTGTCGCTGCACCAGTACCGTCGCAAGCGGCGCCTCGGCGGTGGCAGCGGGCAGACGCCGGAACCGGACGATGCACCGGCCCATGGCGATCCGCGGCGGCGGCCGATCTTCGTCATCCAGCTGCACCATGCCAGCTCGCGCCACTACGATTTCCGCCTGGAAATGGATGGCGTGCTGAAAAGCTGGGCGGTGCCGAAGGGGCCGTCGTTGCGGGTCGGAGAGAAGCGCCTGGCAGTGGAAGTGGAGGATCATCCGCTGTCCTATGCCGGCTTTGAAGGTGATATCCCGCAGGGCCACTACGGCGCCGGCCATGTGCAGGTGTTCGACCACGGCAGCTGGGCCTGCGAAGGCGATCCGCTGGCGGCCTTGGCGGCGGGCAAGATCGACTTCGTGCTGCATGGGCAGCGCCTGGCCGGTGGCTGGAAACTGGTGCGCACGGCAATGAAGGGCCGGCAGGTGCAGTGGCTGCTGATCAAGCGCGATGACGACGAGGCCCGCGACGCCGAGGCCGATGATCTGCTGGATGCTGCCGCGCCAGCGAAGAAATCGACGAAGAAGTCGACGAAGAAGTCAGCAAAGAAGGCCGTGCGGGCATCCCCGCGCACATCGGACGCACGTTGGCGGGCGCGCGCGCTGACGCTGGACGGCGCGCGTGACCGCCCCTATCCGCAGGCATTCAAGCCGCAGTTGACCGACCACCGCGACAGCGCGCCGGATGGCGACCGCTGGCTGCACGAGATCAAGTGGGATGGCTACCGGCTGCTGGCCGATCTGCACGACGGTCAGGTCAAGCTGCGATCACGCAACGGCCTGGACTGGACCGCCGACTTCCCCGAGGTGGTGCAGGCGGTACTGGCATTGCCAGTCGGCGATGCGCGCCTGGATGGCGAACTGGTCGTGCTGGACAGCAACGGCCGCAGCGATTTTGCCGCGCTGCAGCGGGTGATCGACGGCAGCTCGAAGCAACCGCTGCGCTACATCGTGTTCGACCTGCCCGGTGTGGCGGGCGTTGATATCAGTCGCGCACCGCTGCACGAGCGCAAGGCGCTGCTGAAGGCGCTGCTCGGTGACACGCCGGGGACGCTTGCCTTCAGCGAGCATGTCATCGACCACGGACCTGCGGTGTTCGATGCCAGCGGCAAGGCCGGCTTCGAAGGCATCGTCAGCAAGCAAGTCGACGCGCCCTACGTGAACACCCGTGCGCGCAGCTGGGTGAAGGTGAAGCACGAGGACACCGACGAGTTCGTGATCATCGGCCATACCGCGCCGAAGGGATCCCGGGTCGGATTCGGTTCGTTGCTGCTGGCAGCACCGGACAAGGGGGGACTGCGCTATGTAGGCCGCGTCGGCACCGGCTTCGACGATGACAGCCTGCGCGCGCTGAGCGCGGCGTTGCAGCCACTGGCGGTGACCTCGCCGGTGCTGGAGCTGCCCGCGCACGTACCGTTCCGCGCGGCCAGCGTGCGCTGGGTGAAGCCGGTGGCCGTGGCCGAAGTGGCGTTCCGTGGCTGGGGCAAGGAAGGGCTGCTGCGCCAGGCCAGCTTCAAGCGGCTGCGCAGCGACAAGAAGAAGGAGGACCTGGCGATGCGCGAAACGGTTGCCGTCGACAGCGGGGACGTTGCCATCACCCACCCCGAGCGCGTGGTGTTTGCACGGAAGAAGCTCAGCAAGGGTGACGTGGCCGACTACTACCGGCAGATGGCGCGCTGGATCCTGCCGGAAATCGGTGGACGGCCGCTGTCGTTGCTGCGCTGCCCCGATGGCGTCGGCAAGGCCTGCTTCTTCCAGAAGCATCACGGCGCCGGGCTGGGCGACGCGGTGCATGCGGTGCCCCTGCAGCAGAAGAGCGGGCGCGAGGAGTATGTCTTCATCGACGACGCCCGCGGCCTGCTGCAGCTGGTGCAGATGAACACCCTGGAACTGCACCCCTGGGGCGCGACGGTGGCCGACCCGGAGCATCCCGACCGGCTGGTGTTCGATCTCGATCCGGGTGAAGGAGTCAGCTGGGCGCAGGTGAAACGGGGGGCACGTGAAGTGCGCGACCGCCTGCAGGAGGTCGGACTGCAGAGCTTCGTGCGGTTGTCCGGCGGCAAGGGCGTGCACGTGGTGGTGCCGCTGCAGCCGAAGGCGGACTGGAACGAGGCCAAGGCGTTCTGCGAAGCGTTCGCACAGGCCATGGCCGCACAGGCGCCGGACCGCTACGTTGCCACGATGAGCAAGGCCAAGCGCACTGGCGTGATCTTCATCGACTGGCTGCGCAATACCCGTGGCGCCACCAGCGTGTGCTCGTGGTCGCTGCGGGCGCGCGAAAGCGCCGGGGTGGCCGTTCCGCTGCGCTGGGAAGAACTGGCGCGGGTCAGCGCGGCCGATGCGTTCCCGATGGACAAAGCGCTGGCACGCGCAAAGCGCCTGAAGGCCGACCCATGGCAGGGCATCGAGCGGTTGCGGCAGACCCTGCCCACATTGAAGCGGTAGCGCCGGGCCCTGCCCGGCGAGCGCGCAGCGCGGTGGGCGGAAGCCTGCCGGGCGTCAGGCCGACGATACGCTGCGTGACGCGCGGCGGCCGAACCGCCAGCCCAGCAGCAGCTGCACCGGCAGTGACAGCAGCAGGCCGATGACGAACCAGCGCGGGAAGTCGCCGCCGGTCATCCACAGCCCGTACCCGGCGCCGAGCAGCAGCAGCGACCACACCGAAAAGCCGTGGGACCGCGGCCAGCACGGTGCGTAGTACGTGGCAAAGGCAATGGCCGCGATGCCACCCAGCACGGTGAAGGCCAGATCCCAGCCCAGCTGGGCCTCGCTGCCCGGATGCAGGCGCAGCAACGACGGCAACCAGCCGCCGGCACTGGTCACCAGCGCAAGCGCAAGCAGCGCGCCGATGAGGGCGAGCAGGGACAGCAAGACGTTCTTGAGGGGGCTGGGCATGCGCGCATTGTACGGCGCGCCGGCCGCGGGTTCGCGGGCGGACCCGTGACCGGCACGGCCGCCGTATCCGTGGGAGAGGGAAACGGATACGACGGCCCTGCACAGGCGGTCAGGCGGCGAAGTCGAGCACCACGCGGCCCTCGATGGCGCCCGCGCGCATGCGCGCGAACACATCGTTGATGTTTTCCAGGCGGTCGGTGCTGACCGTTGCGGCAACCTTGCCCTCGGCAGCGAACCGCAGTGATTCCTGCAGATCCAGGCGGGTGCCGACGATCGAGCCACGCACGGTGACACCGTTGAGCACCATGCCGAAGATGTCCAGCGGGAAATTGCCCGGTGGCAGCCCGTTGAGCGATACGGTGCCACCGCGGCGCACCATGCCCAGCGCCTGCTCGAAGGCCTTGGGCGAAACCGCGGTGACCAGCGCGCCATGTGCGCCGCCGATTTCCTTCTTCAGCAGCGCGGCCGGATCGGTGGTGCGCGCGTTGACGGTGACCTGCGCTCCCAGCCGCCGCGCCAGCGCCAGCTTGGCCTCGTCCACGTCCACCGCCGCCACGTTCAGGCCCATGGCCCGCGCGTACTGCACCGCCATGTGGCCGAGGCCACCGATACCGGAGATGGCGACCCAGTCACCGGGCCGGGTGTCGGTGACCTTCAGGCCCTTGTAGACGGTCACACCGGCGCACAGCACCGGCGCGATCTCCACGAAGCCCACGTCCTTCGGAAGCAGGCCGACATAGTTGGCATCGGCCAGTGCGTACTCGGCGAAGCCGCCGTTGACCGAGTAGCCGGTGTTGCGCTGCGTCTCGCACAGCGTTTCCCAGCCCCCCAGGCAGTGTTCGCAATGGCCACACGCCGAGTACAACCAGGGGATGCCGACCCTGTCGCCTTCCTTGACGTGCCCTACCCCGCCTCCCACGGCCACGATGTGCCCCACGCCTTCGTGGCCGGGGATGAATGGCGGGTTCGGTTTCACCGGCCAGTCGCCCTCGGCGGCGTGCAGGTCGGTGTGGCAGACGCCACAGGCCTCGATCCTGACCAGCACCTCGCCCGCCCCCGGGCGTGGTACCGCGACTTCCTCGATGACCAGCGGCTTGCCGAACTCGCGCACCACGGCGGCCTTCATGGTTCTGTTCATGCGTGGATCTCCGTAGTGCGCTTGCGTCCAAGGATGGAGCAGGCGCACCGTCGCCGCCTTGATCCCGATCAATCGCGGGCGCAGGGCCGGGCGCAGGCCCACCGTGATTGCGCGGCCCCGCGGTGCAGCACCCCGCGTCGGCCAGCAGCGTGCCGCCCGCGCCCACTGCGGAGCGGGCGCTCAGCCTGCCAGCACGGCCGCTTCGCGGGCCAGGCGCTCGATCGCATCCCAGTCGCGGGTCTGCATCAGTGCTGCGGTGGTCAGCCACGACCCGCCGACGCACAGCACGTTGGGCAGGTGCAGGAACTGGCTGGCGGTCTGTGCGCTGATGCCGCCGGTGGGACAGAACCGCACATCGGCGAACGGGCCATGCCAGGCCGACAGCAGTGCAGCGCCGCCGGCCTGCACTGCCGGGAAGAACTTGAAGGTATCCAGGCCGTGCTCGAGGCCGACGATCAGCTCGGAGCCGGTGGCGACGCCCGGCAGGTACGGCAGGTCGGCATCGCGTGCGGCCGCGTACAGCGTCGGTGTCGCACCGGGCGATACCGCAAAGCGCGCACCGGCGGCCTTGGCGGCCTGCATCTGTGCGGGGGTCAGGACCGTGCCGGCACCCACCACTGCATCGGGCACCGCCGCGACCATCGCCGTGATCGCCTCCAGCGCACGCGGCGTGCGCAGGGTCACCTCGATCACCGGCAGGCCGCCACGGAACAACGCCTGCGCGACCTGCACCGCATCGTCGATGTCATCGGGGGTGAACACCGGAATCACCGGGGCCAGTTTCAGTACCGCACGAACGCGTGGATCAGCGCCGGACATCGAATCGCTCCTCGCCCACCAGGGCCAGTACGTCAGCTTCGCTGACGGGATTGAAATCGCCGGGAATGGAGTGCTTCAGGCCCCCGGCAGCCAGGCCGAAACGCACAGTGGCATCGGCATCGAAGCCGGACAGGATGCCATGCAGGATGCCCGCCGCGAAGGCATCGCCGCCGCCGATGCGGTCGACGATGCCCTGCAGCTGGCGCACCGGCGCCTGCGCGCGGGTGCCATCACGGCCCAGCAGCAACGCGCCGAGCGCATGGTGGTCCACGCTCAGTGCCTGCCGCTGGGTGCAGGCCATCCACTGCAGCTGCGGGAATGCCTGGAACGCGGCCATGGCCGCCGCTTCCACGCGTGCGATCAGCTCGGGCTGTTCGAAGCGCTGGCCAAGCACGACTTCGATATCGCGGTGGTCGGCGAAGACGATGTCGGCCTGGGCAAACAGTTCACGGAGAATCGCCTGCGCGTCGCCGCCCCAGCGCTGCCACAGCCTCGGCCGGAAATTGCCGTCGAACGACACGCGCACGCCGAGCGTGCGTGCGGCGCGCGCTGCCTCCAGCGTCGCCTGCGCGACCTGCGGGCCGAGCGCCGGGCTGACCCCGGACAGGTGCAGCCACTGCGCGCCCTGCAGCAGGGCCGGCCAGTCGTAGTCGGCGGCGGTGCTGTTGGCGAACGCGGAGCCGGCGCGGTCGTAGACCACTTCGCTGGCGCGCTGCACCGCACCGGTGGTGAGGAAATACAGGCCCATGCGGCCGTCCGCATCCTCGCGTACGCCGCGGGTATCGACGCCGTGCCGGCGCAGTTCGGCCAGCGCGTGCGCACCCAGCGCGTTGCCCGCCACGGTGCTGACCATGGCCACCGGATGTCCGAAGCGGGACAGCGAGACACCGACGTTCGCCTCTGCCCCGCCCACGTGTACCTGCAGCTGTGGCGACTGCAGCAGCAGTTCGCGACCGGGCGCCCCCAGCCGCAGCAGCACTTCCCCGAAACACACGACACGACCCATTTCCGCTCCTTCACGCTTGCCGCCGGCATGTGACACTGCTCGGCGAGTTGGGGACCACGCGTGGGGCGTGGCGGTTGACTATCGGTGTCATTCCAGCCGGCACCGGCCTTGCCCGTAGCCTATCAAACTGTTGGAAGCATTGTCCTGCAAGCGTCTTGGAGACATTTCAGATCTGTTGCGGTGCAAGATGCCGGATCGGGAACGTGCTGCTAACGTCCGGCCTGACCAGCGGTGTCATCACGCTGAAACAGCCGCGATACCAGACCTTTGGGAGAGGGAAAGGCATGCATTCTCGGAACCATGGAAAAAAGACACCGGTTACCTTGCTCGCGTTGGCCGTCGGACTGGCGCTGGCAGGCAGCGCTGCCGCCCAGCAGCAGGGTGCCCAGCCGAACGCCACCGAACTGGATACGGTGACCGTCACCGGGTACCGCGCCAGCGTGGAGAAGGCGCTGGACATCAAGCGCGGCGAAGCCGGCGTGGTCGATGCGATCGTTGCCGAGGACATCGGCAAGTTCCCTGACCTGAACCTGGCGGAATCGCTGCAGCGCATCCCGGGCGTGGTCATCACCCGCGAAGCCGGCGAAGGCCGCAACATCTCCGTGCGCGGCCTGGGCCCGGACTTCACCCGCGTACGCATCAACGGCATGGAGGCGCTGACCACGGTGGGCGCCGGTGACCAGAGCGGCGGCACCAACCGCGGCCGCGGCTTCGACTTCAACGTGTTCGCGTCGGACCTGTTCTCGCAGCTGCTGGTGCGCAAGACCGCGTCGGCCGATGTGGAGGAAGGTTCGCTCGGTGCCACCGTCGACCTGCGCACCGCGCGTCCGTTCGACTATGACGGACTGACCTTCGCCGCCAGTGGCCAGGCGAGCTACAACGCGATGGCCGAGAAGGCCGATCCGCGGGTGGCCGCGTTGATCTCCAACACCTTTGCCGATGGCACCTTCGGAGCGCTGCTGTCGGTGGCCTATTCCGAGCGCCAGGCGCTGGAGGAAGGCTCCAACACCGGCCGCTGGGCCAACGGCCCGAGCAACGGCAACTTCGCCGCGTCTTCGCCGTTCGCCGCCGCGCGTGCCGCCGACGTGTTCCATCCGCGCTTCCCGCGCTACGTGCAGATGGCGCACGAACAGAAGCGGCTGGGCGTGACCGGCTCGCTGCAGTGGAAGCCCAACGACGCCACCGAGTTCTCGCTGGATGCGCTGTACTCGAAGATCGATGCGACCCGCGACGAGAACTACATCGAGGCGATCTCCTTCAGCCGCAACCGGGATTCGGCCACCGGCGCGGCGCGGCGTGCCGACCGTGACGGCAAGCCGTCCACCATTGTTAGGAACGGTGAGATCCGCAATGGCGCGCTGCTGTACGGCGAGTTCGACAACGTCGACATCCGCACCGAGAACCGCCACGACGAGTGGAGCACCGAGTTCAAGCAGATCGCGCTGAATGGCCAGCACCGCTTCGGCGAAGACTTCACCCTGTCCGGCAAGATCGGCATCTCGCGCTCCAGGCATGAGAATCCGGTGCAGACGACCGTGATCATGGACAAGTACGACGTCGACGGCTACAGCTACGACTACCGTGGCAACAGCCGCGCGCCGGTCCTCAACTACGGCATCGACCCGACCAACCCCAGCGGCTGGGAGCTGGCCGAGATCCGCATGCGTCCGCAATACGTGGACAACGATTTCGACACCGGCCAGATCGACTTCAACTGGAACATCAGCCCGGGCTTCCGCCTGAAGGGCGGCGTGCTGGCCAAGGACTACACCTTCAAGACCACCGAGCTGCGCCGCGCCAGCGAACTGGCCGTGTCGAGCTTCGCCGACGGCAGCAGGATCGTGCCGGTGGACATGACCCAGCCCGCCGGGCTGAAGGGCATCAGTGGCAGCCCCGGCAGCTGGGTCGTGCCCAACCTGGACGCCATCGCCGAACAGTTCGACATCTACAGCAACAACGGCATCTACGCGGTGGCGCCGCGCGCCAACAACGTGCGCAGCGTGGAGGAGAAGGACCGCGGCGGCTACCTGATGGGTGAGTTCTCCACGGAGATCGGTGCGCTGCCGCTGTCGGGCAACATCGGCGTGCGTTACGTGCGCACCAAGCAATCCTCCACTGGCCTGTCAACGTTGGCCAACGGCACGGTGGAAACCACCGAAAGCCGCACTTACAACGACACCCTGCCCTCGTTCAACCTGGTGGCCGAAGTCACCCCGGATTTCCTGATCCGCCTGGGCGCCGCCAAGGTGATGAGCCGCCCCGGCCTGGGCAGCCTGACCCCCGGCGCGACGGTGGCAGTGGCCGGCGGTGCGCGCACCATCGCCAGCGGCAATCCGGCGCTGGATCCGATCCGCGCCACCAACGTCGATCTGGGCTTCGAGTGGTACTTCGCCGAAGGGGCCATGGCCGGCATCGGCCTGTTCTACAAGGACATCGAAAGCTTCGTGCAGACCACCCGCGAAGTGCGTCCGTACAGCGACAGCGGCCTGCCCGCCTCGCTGCTGGTCGGCACCGGCGCATCGGCGAGCGATGACTTCACCTACAGCAAGCCGGTCAACACCCCCGGCGGTGAACTGCACGGCGTGGAAGCCAACTACACCCAGCCCTTCACCTTCCTGCCGGGCAGGTGGTCGAACCTGGGCGTGCAGCTGAACTACACCTGGGTGGAATCGAAGATCCAGTACATCAACGCGGCCGGGCAGCCGGTGATGAAGACCGACCTGACCGGCCTGTCGAAGTCGTCCTGGAACGCCACGCTGTTCTACGAGGGCGAGAAATTCGCCGGCCGCATCTCGGCCACCAACCGCGACGACTACCTGACCCAGGCACCGGGCCAGGAAACCGGCTTCAACCTCGATGGCTATCACGGCATGACCGGCACCACGGTGTTCGACGCCTCCATCCGCTACACGATCAGCGAGCAGCTGGAACTGAGCCTGGAAGGCATCAACCTGACCAACGAGGCATCGGATGAGTGGGTCTACTCGCCGCTGACCGGTCGCCTGCCGCTGCAATACACCGAAACCGGCCGCCAGTACCTGCTGGGCCTGCGCTACAAGTTCTGAGCAACGCCGGCGGCGCGCACCCGCACGCCGCCGCTCGCCACGCTCGCTGCTGCGCCGCAAGGTGCCGTCGCGGCGTGGCCTTGCTACGGTCCGGCGGCCCTCGCCGGCCGTCGCCCGTTGAAAGGAAACGCCTGATGCCGCACCGCTCGACCCTGTTCCACTGCGTACTGCTGGCGGTGGCCGTGGCCGCTGGCCCCGCGATGGCCGCCACCGATACGCCCACCCTGCTGTTCCATGTCGATGCTGACAGCGGCCTTGAGGCAGTGGTGGCGCACGGGGAGGCGGTGCCGAACTTCCGCGACAGGATCGACATCGTCGACGACGGCGCGCGTGGCAAGGCGATCCAGTGGCAGGACGACGGCGTGCTTGCCTGGAATGCGCCCGGCAACATCCTCGCCCAGCGCGGCACCCTCGCCTTCGACTGGCGCGCGCGCTACGCAGTGGGCGCAGCACCGTTCGTGATCTTCCGCGTCGGCTATGCCGATCACAGCAGCTGGGACATGGCATGGCTGCGCATCGACTGGAACGGGCACGGCTTCGATGCGTTCGTCACCGATGCCAACCTCGCCCGTACCCGCGTGTCGTTCCGCATGGACACGCCGCCACGCGCAGACCAGTGGCTGCACCTGGCCTTTGCCTGGGACGAAGACCAGGGCGTGCGTCTGTTCGTCGACGGCCGCGAGGTGGCCCGCGCACAGACCACTGGCGATTACGATGCGGCGCTGGACCAGCTTGGCCTGGCCGGGCGGGTGATGGCGCCCTACCAGGTGCAGAGCCGCTACAACTTCCTGCGCGGCAGCGACTTCCAGCACATCCGCGTCTACGACCGGATGCTTGATGCTGCGGCGGTCAGCGCGCTCGCGCACGGCAGGGCTGCTGAAAGCGCCGTCGCCAGCGTTGCCGATGACCGCGCCTGGCGCCACCGTTTCGGCTGGGAGGGCGCGGCGCCACCGGCACTGACCGCCGCGCGCACGCGCATCCGCAAGATCGAGTTCGCCGACAGCCGCGACCTGAAAGCCTGGATGTGGAAGGCCACCGACGGCATCGCCGAAACCACCTGGCCCGGTGTCTACAACCGCTCGCGCCTGCCCGGCCGCAACGACTACTTCCAGCTGCCGGACTGGAACACCTATGTGGAGGGCGGCCAGCATCTGGACCTGACCCTGCCGGCCGGCGAGACCGTCAACCGGGTGGAGATCCGCGGCGCGGCGTTCGGCACCCTCGCCCACGGCCCCGGTCCCGCGCAGGCCACCCGGGTGCTGGCGACCCGCCCGCGCGGCGTGGTGCGCAGCGTCGATGACATTCCCGCGCAGCGCGGTGGCGTGCTGCGCTTCAGCAACGTCGAACAGGAAACGCCGATCCAGGAGATCTGGGCCTACAACGTGAGCGAGGGTGCCGAACCCGATGGCACGGTCAAGCAGACCTACCTCATCGACAGCCAGGCCCTGCCCGACTACACCAACCTGGATACGCTGCGCCGCTACATCAACGGCCGCTATCCGGCGGCCGAACGCAGCACGGTGATGGCCCTGCCCAAGGGCGCCGGCTCCCGCCGCCGCGGTGCCGACAGCCTGCCCGCGCATCCGCAGCCCATCGTGCACGTGCTGATTCCCTCCGGCGTGGGCGATGCCCCGGCCAACCAGCCGCTGATCCGCAGCTGGGCCTACAGCTGGGAGAACATGCATGACGGCCTGGATGGCGTGGCCATCGACCTTCCCGCGCTGGACCTGCCGGCCACGCACGCGGGGCTGATCCCGCTGAACATCCGCATCAAGGATCCGATCTGGCCGGCGCGCGACATGATCGATGTGTCGGTGTCGGTGCAGCCCGGGCAGCAGCGCACGCTGTGGCTGGACCTGCGCGACCGCATCCTCACCCCCGACAGCCTGTGGCTGAGCATCGCTTCGGCTGCGCCCGGCTTCGATGCGCGTGCACTCGACGGCGCGCAGATCCGCCTGGTGTTCAAGCCGCGCGCCGACGCGGTGAAGGAACACGTGGCCGACCGCTTCAACCAGGTGCGCGACAACTGGGGCTTCCTGGTGGAAGAGCACACCACGTCCAAGCGCCAGCGCCTGTACGCGCGCGTCCATGCGGACCTGAGCGACCTGCTGCGGGTCGACCCGGACCACGAACTCGGCCGTCTGTACTGGAACTACATCAGCTACAACAGCCAGGGCCGCCCGCCCTACAGCGCACCGGCCGTGCCCAAAGGCGTGCCGGCGTGGGCGTTCCACCAGGTGCAGGACCTGGCCCAGGTGCGGCAGTTCGTCGACTGGTGGATCGATGAGCGGCAGGTGGCCTACGGCGATTTCGGTGGCGGCATTTCCGATGATTCCGACCTGACCCAGCAGTGGCCGGGGCTGGCCTTGATGGGCGTGCGGCCGGAGCGCTTGAACGCCTCGCTGACCGCGCTGTCCGATGCGGTGTACCGCAATGGCATGTTCAGCAACGGACTGAGCACGATCGAAACCGACGAGCTGCACGCCTACGAGGAAGGCATCAACACCAACAGCGCCATGCTCTATCTCAACTGGGGCGATCCGCTGACGCTGGAGCGCCTGATGGAAACGGTGAAGGCCTTCGACGAGCGCATCATCCTGCGTAACCCGCAGGGCCACCTGCTGTTCTCCAGCAACTGGTTCGGCGGCAACACGGTCTACCGCGAGCCGAACTGGCAGTGGCAGAAGCCCTATTCGTTCCCGGTGCTGCACCCGGCGTTCCTGCTCGGCCAGTACAACGCCGACCCCACCGGCCGCCGGCTGGTGATCGGCCTGGCCGATGGCTACCTGGCGCACGCGGGCACCGACGACAAGGGCCGCTTCACCCTGCCCAACGAGATCCACTGGGCCACCGGGGCTACCCGTGGCGGTGAGCTCAACAACGGCTCTGGCGGTGGCGACACGATGCACACGTTCTGGGCGGCCTGGCGCTGGACCGGCGATGCGAAGTACCTGCAGGCGCTGGACTACCGCGTAGCGCGTGGCGGGCCCGGCGCACTGGCCAACCTGGGCGAGAACTACGTGGACGTACTCGGCCGGCAGCGCGACTGGTATCCGCTGCTGACCGCCGAGGCCGATGCGGGAAAGACCGGTTTCGCCAGCCTGATGGCCTGGCAGGCCAGCGGCGACAGGGCGTACATCGACGCACTGCATGCCGATGGCCTGCAGGCCAAGGTGCAACGTGCCTACATGAACACTGAAGGCCACTGGTGGTCGGACCGCGTGGATGCACCCAGCGAGTTCCTGCAGCGCGCGCGACTGGGCGGCATTGCGCTGAAGCGCAACCAGAGCTGGCCGGGACACACCGTCAGCTGGCGCTTCGACCGCGACGGTGCCGCCGAGCAGGTGGCCCTGCTGGTGCATGCGCCCTCGCGTGAGCGTTTCAGCGTGACCAGCCATAACCTGGGCGCGCGCACCATCGCAGCCGACATGACCGGCTGGAACGTGGCCAGCGGCACCTGGCGCGTGCGCAGCGGCGTGGATGCCGATGGCGATGGGCGCATCGATGGCACCGCCGCCGAACGCAGCGTGCAGCTGGAGACCAGTGTCCCGGTGCCGATGCAGTTCCGTCCCGGCCGCACCGAAGTGTTCGAGTTCGAGCGGATCAGCGCCGGTACGCCGGTGGAAATGCGTGCGGACCTGGGCATCGGCCGCGGCGATGTGCGGGTGGACGGGCGCCAGGTGCAGGTGACCGTGCACAGCCTGGGCCATGCCGGCAGCGGCGTGGGTGTGGCGGTGCTGGAGGATGCGCGCGGCCGCGAGATCGCCCGTACCGAAGTACCGGCGATGGCCGCACCGGCTGACCTGCAGCCGAAGACGGTGCAGGTTTCACTGCCGCTGCCCGCGGGCGAGCGCAGTGGCCTGCGTGTGCGCGTGGCGCTGGCCGATGGCGGCGAGGAAGTGACCCGGTTGAACAACGTGGCCGACGTGCCGCGTTGATGGGGCCCCGCCGGGCATGGCCCGGCGCTACCGATGGGCGCGCGTTGATGGGCCGCCGGGGATGGGGTGCCTGCAGGAGGCAGGGGTAGCGCCGGGCCATGCCCGGCGGGAGGCGGCTACGCCGCGTCGGTCTCCATCACCTTCACCCGGCGCTGGTACCAGCCATCCGCCAGCGGTTCGAACACCGCGCTGCGCTCCATCACGCCCTGGTAGACGTGCACCGATACCGCCACGTCCTCGTCGCTGGCATTGCGCAGCGTGTGGTACTCGTGCGGCGGGATCAGGCTGCCGGCGCTGCCGCGCTGACCGTACAGGGTGTCCTGCGCAGTGAAACGATGGCGCTCACCCTGCCGCTCCTGCAGCGCATACGGGGTGACGATCAGTTCGCCCTGCCAGACGCCTTCCACGCACCACATGGCATCGTGGTCATGCAGCGGCGTGCCCTGCCCGGGACCCCAGCACATGGCGATGACGCTGTAGCCCAGGGTCGGGCTGCGATGCAGCTCGCGGCGCGCGTAGTGGCCGTCCACCGGGCGTCGCACGCACGGCGGCAGCTGGATCGACGGATCAGCGATGGCCGCGCACAGCACGCGCTGCAGCGCGCTGGTGATCGCCCGCGGGTCGGCCAGGCACACCGCGCCATCAATTGCGGCCAGCAGCTGCTCGCGGCCCGGAAACGGCAATGATGTGGCGATCCTTCCCATGGCCCGACTCTAGCCGAGCAGGGTTAACAGAATGTTTGCGCGCCGCTGTCATCACTGCGTGCCGCGCTGCACGAACGGCACTTTTCCATACAGCAGGCGCTCCCCCGCGCGTGGATCGTCCACCAGCTGGCTGTGCTGGTCGAACAGCATCGTCTGTCGTCGCGGCAGCGTGTAGGGAGCCCAATGCGACATGGCGGCGTGATTGGGATCACCGCTGCGTGCGAATGCGATCAATGCCCCGCTCATCGTGGCGGCCAGTGCATGGGCCTGCGCGCCGCCGCCGGTGCGGGCAGCGGGCACGCCGGCATTGTCGAACACCAGTGGGATGTCCAGCGTGTGGAAGGCGCGCAGGCGTCCGTCCTCGACCGGTGATCGCCAATCGAGCTGATAGGCCCACGTCGGCGCCGCGCCCGTGGCCTGGCGCGCACGCGCATCCAGTTCCTCCACCGCGCCACGCCACGAGCGCCCTGCCGTGGTGGCGGCAAAGAACACCTCCGACGGCGTGTAGTGTGGATACAGGCGGCGATACGTGGCGATCACCGTGGAAGGCAGCAGGTCGACGAATTGCTGCTTCTCCAGCTGCGCCGGCAGCGTGTCCCAGGTCAGGGCGAAGTTGGCCGGATCGTTGCCGAGGAAGGCGCGGGTCTCATCGTGGGTGTTGCCGATCACCATCGGGATGCCCGCCGACTGCCGCGGCGCCTGTGGCCAGAACGGGTGGATCGGCAGTACCACCTCGTCCAGCACCGGCCCGAAGTAGAGCGATGTGTCCTCCACCCGCGACGGATCACGTGCGCGGGTCGCGGCGAGCAGTTCGTGGGGCGACATGCGCAGCAGCGCCGCCAGGTCGGGTGCGCCCACCGCCTGCATGGCAATCGCCGCCCGTTGCGCCGCGGCGCGCGGCCCGGCCGCCGTCACCTGCTGCCCGCTCATCGTCCACGCGCGCTGGAACAGGCCCTGCGCCGCCGGCATCGCCATCAGCGTGGCGATCTTGGCGCCGCCGCCGGACTGCCCGAACACGGTGATGTTGCCGGCATCGCCACCGAACACCGCCGCGTGTTCCCTCACCCACTGCAGCGCCTGCACCAGATCGAGCTGGCCGACGTTGCCCGATGCGGCATAGCGCGGGTCGCCCAGCGCACCCAGGTACAGGTAGCCGAAGGCATTCAGACGATGGTTGAGCGTCACCACCACCACATCGCCGCGCCGGCACAGCGCGCTGCCGTCGTACAGCGGATCGCTGCCGGAACCATTGTTGAAGCCGCCGCCATGGAGGTAGACCAGCACCGGGCGGCGACCGCCATCGCCCAGCGCCGGCGTCCACACATTGAGGAACAGGCAGTCTTCGCTGCCGGGACCCTCGGCGCCGCCCTGGGGAGCCGCCGCGCCGTACTCCAGCGCGTCGGCGATGCCACGCCAGGGCGCCTCGCGACGGGGCGGCTGGAAGCGGTAGGCGCCGGTATCGGCGCCATAGCGCAGTCCGCGGAAGACATGCACGCCCTGCTCACGCTGGCCGCGCACGCGTCCACCGCGCACGCGCACCCCCACCTGGCGGTCATCGCGCGGCCCGGGCGCCGCCGCCGCAGGCAACGATGCCACGGTGGCGGTGGCCAGCCCCCAACGCGCGCTGTCGCACAGGAAGCGTCGCCGCGTCAGGTCGGACGGTGCATCGCTCATCGCGTGCCCTCGTCGCTGCCCAGCCAGCGCTGCGCCAGCTGCGGCCACAGCGCCAGCGTCGAGGCGGGCGGCACGCGCATGCCGAATCCGTGCCCGCCGTGCGCGAACACATGCAGTTCGTGCTCGACACCGGCGGCCGCCAGCGCCTGTGCCATTGCTTCACTGTTGTGCACGCTGACCACGTGATCGTCGCTGGCGTGGATCAGCAGCGTCGGCGGCATGTCCGCACGGACCTGCGTCTGCATCGAGTACTGCGCTGCCAGCGGCGCATCCGGTTCACTGCCGAGCAGGCGCCCGCGCGACCCGCTGTGGGCATGCGCGCCCATGTCGATCACCGGATACACCAGCACCGCCCGTGCTGGCCGCGCGCTCAGCTGATCGATGGCATCGCGTGCCGGGTATGCCGCCAGATCAAACCCGCTGGCCAGCCGCGCGGCCACGTGGCCGCCTGCGGAGAAGCCCATGACCGACACGCTGTCGGCATCGAGTCCACGTCGCGCGGCCTGCTCGCGCACCACGCGCAGGGCGCGCTGTGCATCGGCCAGTGCGGCCTGGCGGTCGCGCCCCGGTTGCGGCAGCCGGTAACGCAGCACGAACAGCGTGTAGCCGGCACGCTCGACCCACTCCGGCACCAGCGCGCTGTCTTCCTTGTCGATCACCACGCGCTGGTAGCCACCGCCAGGAATCACCAGCAGCGCGCGGCCATTGGAACGGGCGGGCGCATGCACCAGCAGGTAGGGCGCATCGATGCGGTCAACGAAGCGATCCGGGTGAGCCGGGTCCTGGCTGCGCTCGACCACGCGCGGCGGACGCGCGGCGGCAGCCTCGCCGGGCACCTGGCCCGCCGGCCACAGCGGCAGCTGCTCACCGTCCAGCTCCCGCCCCAGCCGCTCACCGGCGCGCAGCGGCGTATCGGCGGCCACGACGGGGGCGGCCTGCAGCAGGCAGGCCAGCAACAGCACAACGGCGGAAAGGCGCATGGTGGGCAAGGCTCCGGCAAGGGGCAACAGGGTCGACGATGTCACCGCCAAGCGTCCGTGATGCGCTGCGGCTTGCACGATGACACCGGTTTACCATATACACCTCCTGCAGACGCTGTCGATGGGCAGTGCAACAACGCCAGAGGGAGACCGTTCTTGAGCAACGAACACGGCCTACATGGGCATACGCCGCCGCCGGACGATGCGGCCGCGATCGCCCACGCCTTCACTACCGCCCGCCGTGCCGGACAGGCCCTGCCCGGCTTCCCGGGCCAGGTGCCGCAGGACCTGGTGGCCGCCTACCGGGTGCAGGACCTGGCCATCGCCGGCTGGGACGACCAGGTGGTCGGCTGGAAGGTGGGCTACATCGCCGCCGAACGCCGCGATGCCTCCGGCGATGAGCGCCTGCTGGGCCCGGTGTTCTCCGGTCAGCTGAAAATTGCTACCGGTGGAACAGTGGACATTCCGGTGTTCGTCGGCGGCTTCGCAGCGGTCGAGGCGGAGTACGTGCTGGAGCTGCTGGACGACGCGCCGGCCGCGCAGCTGCACTGGACCCCCGAGCAGGCCGAGGCCCTGCCGGCGCGCCTGTACATCGGCGTGGAAGTGGCCAGCAGCCCGTTGGCGACCATCAACGAGCTCGGCCCGCGCGTGGTGGTGTCCGATTTCGGCAACAACAACGGCCTGGTGCTGGGGCCGGAGATCGCCGACTGGACCGCGCGCGATGAAACCGCGCTGCGCGCCGAGACCCTGATCGAAGGCGAAGTGGTCGGTAGCGGCGGCGCCACCCGCCTGCCCGGTGGCCTGCGCGCGGCCTACGCCTTCGCGCTGTCCCGTTCGGCGCTGCGCGGCCGTCCGCTGCGGCGCGGTGACCTGATCGCCACCGGCAACGCTACCGGCATCCACGACATCCAGGCAGGACAAACGGCGCTGGTGCGCTTCGCCGGCGTCGGCGAGATTGCCTGCAGGGCGGTGCCGGCGGGCTGACCGCCGCCGGTACCGGTGAACACGCGCGGGAGGGCGCAGATGATCACACGACGACACTTCCTGGCCACCGGCGCTGCGGCGCTGGCCACCCCGATGCTCGCGGCCTGTGGCCGCGGGCCTGCCGACGCCGTCGATGGCGGCCAGCTGCTGACCGCCACCGACGTACATGTGGCCGACTACCCCACCGTGACCGCGGTGAAGTGGATCGGCGAAACGCTGCAGCGCGAAACCCACGGCCGCCTGCGCCTGCGCCAGTACCATTCGGGCCAGCTCGGCCGCGAATCGGAAGCGATCGACATGGCGCGTTTCGGTGCCATCGACATCACCCGTGTGTATGCCGGCGCACTGAACAACGCGTTCCCGCTGACCCAGGCGCTGTGCCTGCCGTACGTGTTCGAATCGGTGGCGCACCAGCGCGCCGCACTGGACGGGGGCATCGCCGAGTCTGTACTGCGCGGCTTCGAACGCCGCGATCTGGTTGGCCTGGCCATCTACGATTCCGGCGCGCGCTGCTTCTACAACACCCAGCATCCGATTGTTTCGCCGAAGGACCTGCACGGCCTGAAACTGCGCGTGGCCTCGTCGGACATCTTCATCCAGCTGATGCGCCTGCTGGGCGCCAATCCGACGCCGATGTCGCTGGGTGACACGTTCTCCGGCATGGAGACGCACATGATCGATGGCGCCGAGAACAACATGCGCAGCTTCCACTCCAGCCGCCACTTCGAAGCCGCCCACTACTGGTCGCAGAGCGATCATTCCTATGCGCCGGACGTGCTGCTGATGTCGCGCGCCAGCTTCGAGCGCCTGCAGCCGCGCGACCGGCATCTGCTGCTGGAGACCGCGCGCGCGTCGGTGACGGTGATGCGCCAGCAGTGGGATGCCTCGGAAAGCGCTGCGCGCAGTGCGGTGCTCGAGTTCGGGGTGAAAGCCAACGAGGTGGACATGCCCGCCTTCCGCGCCGCCGCCCAGCCGCTGCTGAAGCAGTACCTGCAGCAGCCGGACATCGCCGCGCTGGTCGACCGCATCCGCGCCGCCTGAGGACACCGCCATGACCGAAACGACGACGCCCGAAACCGGGCCCGGCCAGCGCCTGCTGGACCACATCGCCGACATCGCCATCTACTGCGCCGCTGCCGCCCTGCTGGGGCTGGTGGTGGTACAGGGCTGGCAGGTATTCGCCCGCTACGTGATCAACGACTCGCCCAGCTGGACCGAGCCGGTCACGCTGCTGCTGCTGGCCACGGCGATGAGCCTGGGCGCAGCCTGCGGCGTGCACACCCACCGCCACTTCGGCTTCTACCTGCTGCACGCCTACCTGGGCGCCGGCCTGCGCCGTGCCGTGGATGTGCTGATCCAGCTGGTGGTCGCGGTGCTGGGCGGCTTCATTGCGTTCTGGTCGGCAGAGCTGCTGCTGGATGGCCTGGACATCAGGACCGCCGGCGCCCCCCTGCCGCAGAGCATCAACTACCTGCCGCTGGCGGTGGGTGGAGCGCTGATGCTGCTGTTCGCGCTGAACCGCGCGTGGAAAGCGCTGCAGGCCAGCGCCCCCGGTACCGATGACGCTGAAGGAGATCGTTGATCCATGGGCATCACGCTTCTGTTCTCCGTGTTCGCCGTGCTGCTGCTGCTGGGCGTGCCGGTGGCCTATGCACTGGCCGCTGCCGCGCTGGCCACCCTGCTCTACCTGGACATTCCCAGCATCGTGCTGGTGCAGCAGATCTCCGCCGGCACCGGCTCGGCGTCGTTGATCGCCATTCCGCTGTTCATCTTTGCCGGCGAGATCATGATGCGCGGCGGCATCTCCGAGCGCCTGATCGCACTGGCCTCGTCGCTGGTCGGCCGCCTGCGCGGTGGCCTGGGCCAGGTGTCGATCCTGTCGTCGCTGTTCTTCGGCGGCGTCTCCGGTTCGGCCATCGCCGATGTCTCGGCGGTGGGCGGTACGATGATCCCGCAGATGGTCAAGCGCGGCTATGACCGTGACTTCGCGGTCAACGTCAGCATCACCGCCGCGCTGGTCGCGCTGCTGGTGCCGCCGTCGCACAACCTGATCCTGTTCTCGGCCGCGGCCGGTGGTGGCCTGTCCATTGCCGATCTGTTCGCCGCGGGCATCGCGCCGGCACTGCTGATGACCGTGGTGCTGATGCTGACCGGCTACGCGGTGGCCCGCCGCCGCGGGTATGGCGTGGAAGTGTTCCCCGGCTGGCGCGCGGTGCTGCTGCGGGTGGTTTCTGCCCTGCCCGGCCTGGGCCTGGTGGCGCTGATCTTCGTCGGTATCCGTGCCGGCATCTTCACCGCGGTCGAAAGTGCGGCCATCGCCGTGGTGTATGCGCTGCTGGTGACCACCGTGCTGTACCGGCAGCTGCGCTGGCGCGAGTTCTTCGACACGGTGATCCATGCCGCGCGCAGCACCGGCGTCATCCTGTTCGTCATCGCCACCGCCGCGGTCTTCGGCTGGCTGCTGGCCTACCTGCAGGTGCCGGCGGCGGCAGTGGCGTTCCTGCAGTCGTTCGCACACAGCCAGTTCATGGTGCTGCTGATGATCGTGGTGATGCTGCTGCTGCTGGGCACGTTCATGGACCTGGCGCCGATGATCCTGATCTGCACGCCGATCTTCCTGCCGGTGGCCCGCGCCTACGGCATCGATCCGATCCACTTCGGCCTGGTGCTGGTGCTGACCGGCGGTCTCGGTCTGGTCACCCCGCCGGTGGGCTCGGTGCTGTTCATCGGCACTGCCATCGGCAAGATCAGCGTGGGGCAGAGCATGCGCACCATCTGGCCGTTCTGGTTCGCCGCACTGGGCGTGCTGCTGGTGGTCACCTTCTTCCCGTCGCTGTCGCTGTGGCTGCCCGCCGCGCTGCGCGCCTGACCGCTGGAGGCGATCCCATGACACCGACGCTGCACCGCGCTGCCGCCCCTGCCCTGCTGGCCCTGCTGCTGGCCCTGCTGCTGGCCGCGCTGCCTGCGCTGCCTGCGCGGGCGGCCGAGCCCGCCGCCGCGCACTGGACGCGCGGCATCGAGCACCAGCGCCAGGCCGACCTGGGCAACGGCATGTTCCTCAACCCGGTGCTGGCCGGCGACCGGCCCGACCCGTCGGTGCTGAAGGACGGTGACGACTACTACCTCACCCTGTCCTCGTTCGACGCCTATCCCGGCCTGCCGCTCTGGCACTCCCGCGACCTGGTCAACTGGCAGCCGCTGGGCCACGCGATCACGCAGAACGTGGGCGCGATCTGGGCGCCGGACATCGTCAAGCACCAGGGCCGCTACTTCATCTACTTCCCGGCCCGGACCGGCGAGCGGCGCAGCAACTTCGTGGTCTGGGCCGACGACATCCAGGGCCCGTGGAGCGCGCCGATCGACATCGGCCTGGGCGGCTACATCGATCCCGGCCATGCCGTGGGCGAAGACGGCAAGCGCTACCTGTTCCTGAGCGGTGGCGACTACGTGCAGCTGGCCGACGACGGCCTGAGCGTGGTCGGCACGCCGAAGCACGTCTACGACGGCTGGCGTTACCCGGAAAGCTGGGACGTGGAGGCCTACGCGCAGGAAGGGCCGAAGATCCACTTCCGCGACGGCTGGTACTACATGACCACCGCCGTGGGCGGCACCGCCGGCCCGCCGACCGGGCACATGGTGATCACTGCGCGCTCGCGCTCGATCCATGGGCCGTGGGTGAATGCGCCCAACAATCCGATCACCCGCACCCGTTCGGCAGCCGAACCGTGGTGGTCGCGCGGCCATGCCACGGTGATCGAAGGCACCGACGGGCGCTGGTGGATGATGTACCACGGCTACGAGAACGGCTTCTGGACGCTGGGCCGGCAGGCCCTGCTGGAACCGATCGAGTGGACCGCCGACGGCTGGTTCGTGGCCAAGGGCGGCGATCTCGGCCAGCCGCTGCGCAAGCCGGCCGGCCAGGCACTGGCCCCGCACGGGATGGCACTGTCGGATGACTTCCGCGGTCGTGCACTCGGCCCGCAGTGGGCCTTCTTCAACCCGGCCGCGGACGAAGCCCGCCGCCTGCGCTTCAGCGGCGACGGCCTGGTCATGCAGGGCAAAGGCAGCGCGCCGCGCGATGCCTCGCCGCTGACCACCATCGCCGGCGACCCCGCCTACCAGTTCGAGGTGGAGCTGGAGATCGCGCCCGGTGCAGTGGGGGGCGCTCTGCTGTTCTACAGCGACCGTCTGTACGTGGGCGTGGGCAGCAATGGCGAGGCGCTCGTCATGCACCGCTACGGCGAGGAGCGCCCCACCCGCTTGGCGCCCGGCACAAAGGGCGGCAAGCTGTGGCTGCGGGTGACCAACAACCGCCACATCGTGACCTTCCACACCAGTACCGACGGCCAGCACTGGCAGAAGTATCCGGTTCAGATGGAAGTGTCCGGTTACCATCACAATGTGGCTGGCAAGTTCCTGGCATTGAAGCCGGCCCTGTATGCGGCCGGCGACGGTGCGGTAACCTTCCGCAGCTTCCGCTATCGCGCGCTGGATTGAGCGCGCGCTGGAATCCCCAGACTTATCGGGTTCACTACATGTCAGTGCGCAACAAGAACGATGCCGCCACGCCGGCATTGGCGAAGGGCAAGGCCGCCACGATCAACGACATCGCGCGACTGTCGGGTGTTTCCAAGAAAACGGTTTCAAGAATCATCAACAACTCGCCGCTGGTGCGCAAGGACACGCGTGACAAGGTCGAGGCGCTGATGCGCGAGGTCGGCTACACGCCCGATCCGCTGGCCCGTGGCCTGGCCTTCCGCCGCTCCTTCCTGATCGGCATGGTCTACGACAACCCCACCGCGCAGTACATCGTGGACATGCAGTACGGCGCGCTGGACGCGCTGCGCGGCTCCAGCTTTGAACTGGTGGTGCACCCCTGCGACAGCCGCAGCCCCGGCTACATCGACGGCGTGCGCCGCTTCGTGCAGCAGCAGAAGCTGCACGGCGTGATCCTGGTGCCGCGTGCGTCGGAGGACCAGGCGCTGGCCGACATGCTGGACGAGATCGGCTGCCGCTTCACCCGCGTGGCCGCGCTGCCGCTGGATGACACCTCGCAGATGGTGGTCACCCACGACCGCGATGGCGCGGCTGAAGCGGCCGACTACCTGCTGTCGCTGGGCCATCGCGACATCGCCCTGGTCACCGGCCCCAGCGCGTACCGTTCGGCGCACGAGCGTACCGCCGGCTTCATCGATGCGCTGTCCCAGCGCGGCATCGAGCTGCCCAAGGACCGCATCATCGAGGCCGGCTACACCTTCGAGTCCGGTGTGGCGGCGGCGGAGAAGCTGCTGCTGGGCAAGCGCCGCCCGACGGCGATCTTCACCGGCAACGATGAAATGGCCGCCGGCATCTACAAGGTCGCGCTGCGCGCGGGCATCAACATCCCGCGCCAGTTGTCGATCGTCGGCTACGACGACAGCCCGCTGGCCTCGCGGCTGTGGCCGTCGCTGACTTCGGTGCGCCGGCATACCCGTGATACCGGCCGTACCGCCGCAGCGATGCTGATCCAGCCGGACGGCCAGGCGGCGCTGCAGATCGCCAGCGTGCGCCCGCACCTGATCGTGCGCGATTCCTGCCAACCGCCCGAGGACTGAGCGCTGCGCGGCAGGTGCGGCAGGTCACGACCGTTGGGCGTGACGCGCCACCTGCCCCATTCACCCATCCACCGCGCCCTGCCCGGTACACCCCGCTATCGTGCGGCGCAAAATGACACCGGTTACCACCAACGCTAGAATCCGTCGTGAACCGTGCCGGGGCCGAACCATCGGCCCGCCCCCAGCTCTGGAGAAGCCATGTACTGCAAGACCCACTACGCCACCCATCCCGACGCCATCAAGGGCGCCAGCAATGACCAGCTGCGCGAGCTGTACCTGCTTGATGGCCTGTTCAATGCCGATGCGGTGACCCTGAAGTACACCCATTACGAGCGCTTCGTGCTTGGCGGTGCGGCCCCGGTCACCGGCCCGGTATCCCTGCCGAAACAGACCGAGCCGGCCTCGGCCGCCGGCCATCCGTTCCTGGAGCGCCGCGAACTGGGCGTGATCAACGTCGGCAGCGGCACCGGTACCGTCACCGTCGACGGCACCGTGTACACGCTGGGCCCGAAGGACGGCCTGTACGTGGCGATGGGCAGCAAGGAGGTGGTGTTCGCATCGCAGGACGCCGCCAACCCGGCGCAGTTCTACCTGGCGTCGACTCCGGCCCATGCGCGTTTCGAAACCAGGCAGCTGTCGATCAAGGACGCGGTGGCACTGGAACGCGGTGCGCTGGAAACCAGCAACGAACGCACCATCTACCAGTACATCGTGCCGGCCACCTGCCCGTCCTCGCAGCTGCTGCTGGGCCTGACCGTGCTCAAGCCGGGCAGCGTCTGGAACACCATGCCGCCGCACCTGCACGATCGCCGCAGCGAGGTCTATTTCTACTTCGACCTGGGCGACAACGACCGCGTCTACCACTTCATGGGCGAACCGGACGCGCAGCGCCACATCGTCATGCAGAACAACGAAGCGGTGGTGTCGCCGCCGTGGTCGATCCACATGGGTGCCGGCACCAGCAACTACGCCTTCATCTGGGCGATGGGCGGCGAGAACCTGGACTACACCGACATGCACGTGCTGGACATCTGCCAGCTCAAGTAAGCCCTGCCCGGCCGCCGCGCACCGCGCGCTGGCGGCCGGCGCCGCACCCCCGCTCGCCCCTACCAAGGAACGCATACGCAATGGCTAATCCCTTCAGCCTGGAAGGCAAGGTCGCTCTGGTCACCGGTGGCAATACCGGCCTGGGCCAGGGCATCGCCGTGGCACTGGCCGCCGCCGGCGCCGATGTCGCCGTGGCCGGCATCGCCCCGCCCACCGACACCATCGAGAAGATCACCGCGCTGGGCCGCCGCTGCCTGGCCATCGAAGCCAACCTGATCAGCATCGAGCCGGTCGCGCGCGTGGTCCGCGAAACCCTCGAAGGCCTGGGCGGGCTGGATATCCTGGTCAACAACGCCGGCCTGATCCGGCGCGCCGATGCGGTGGACTTCAGCGAGCAGGACTGGGACGACGTGATGAACGTCAACATCAAGTCCGCGTTCTTCATCTCGCAGGCCGCAGGCCGCCACTTCATCGAACAGGGCCGCGGCAAGATCATCAACATCGCCTCGATGCTGTCCTTCCAGGGCGGCATCCGGGTGCCGTCGTACACCGCCAGCAAGAGCGGCATTGCCGGCATCACCCGCCTGCTGGCCAACGAATGGGCCGGCAAGGGCGTGAACATCAACGCGATCGCACCGGGCTACATGGCGACCGACAACACTGCCGCGCTGCGCGCCGACGAAGCGCGCAACCAGTCGATCCTGGACCGCATCCCGGCCGGTCGCTGGGGCACGCCGGATGATCTGGCCGGTGCGGCGGTGTTCCTGGCGTCGTCCGCGTCGGACTACGTGAACGGCGCGGTGTTGCCGGTCGATGGTGGCTGGCTGGCGCGGTAACCCGGCAAGGCAACGAACGGTGGGTGCGGACCCTGGTCCGCGCCGCTTTCGCAAAGCAGCCGAGCATGGCTCGGCTCTACAAGGGCCTGGCCATGCGCACCCTGTTGCTGTTGTTGTTGCTGCTGACATGCACCGCCGTGCAGGCGGCCCCGGTACGCGTGTTCATTGCCGGCGATTCCACCGCTGCCGAGTACGGGTCCGAGCGTGCACCGCAGGCGGGCTGGGGCCAGGCGCTGCAGAGCTACCTGGACCCGGCACGCTTCGAGGTACACAACCATGCCAAGGGCGGGCGCAGCACGCGCAGCTTCATCGACGAAGGGCGCCTGGAGGCGATCGCCAGCGAGATTCGCCGCGGTGACGTGCTGCTGATCCAGTTCGGCCACAACGATGCGAAGTTCGAGGACCGCACGCGCTACACCGATCCTGACAGCGACTATCCGCGCCTGCTGATGCGTTTCGTGCAGGTGGCGCGCGACAAGGGCGCCACGCCGGTGCTGGTGACCCCGGTGGCACGGCTGCTGTACGACTTCGGTTCACTGCTGGACACGCACGCGCGCTACACGCGGGCGATGCAGCAGCTGGCGGCGCGGGAGCACGTCGCGCTGATTGAACTCAACGACCGCAGCACGCGCTGGATCCGCGCGCTGGGCGAGCAGGGTGCACGGCCATACTTCCTGTTCGTGCCCGAGCAGAACAAGGCCGACGGCACGCATTTCAGCGTGGCCGGTGCCAATGCGGTGGCCTGCCTGGTGCTGCGCGAGGCGGTGCCGCTGCTGCCCGCGCTGAAACCGGCGCTGGTGCGTGACATCGACTGCGACGTGATGGGCGCAGGGCAGGGCGCCGATGCGCAGCGGCCCTCGCAGGTGCTGCATGAAGACACGGTTGCACGCATGCAGCCCGGCCCGCATGGCGGTGCCGGGCCGACCACCGCGTATCCGTTCTTCGCCGATGCTCCGGACCTGCCGTTCGTGCTGCGCAAGCGCGTGCTGCACAAGGGCGCCGGCATCGGCCTGCACCCGCAGCACAAGGATGAGATCTACTACATCGTCAGCGGGCAGGGCAGCTACGTGCTGGACGGAAAACAGTACGACGTGCGTGCGGGCCATGCGCTGCTGACCCGCCCCGGCAGCACGCACGCGCTGCAGCAGGTGGGCGACGAGGATCTGGTGGTGTTGTTGGCGTACCCGCGCAACTGAACGGCAGTCGAGCATGGCTCGACTCCACAAGGGGGGCAGGGGTCATCGTTGTTCAACCGGCTCCGGGCCGAAGTGCGCCAGCCCCAGCCGGGCCAGATCTTCCGGGCGCTCGAAATAGGCTTCGTCAAAGGCGTGCAGGGCGGCCTGCTCCTGTTCGGTCATTGCGCCGTACAGGTCGGTCAGTTCCTTGATTGCCGGGTCATCTTCCAGCCGGTCCAGCAGCCCGCGCATGCCGGCCAGGATCGCGTGGGTCTGCACCGCGCCCATCGCCTGCAGCGCCCGCAGCGCCAACTGGCAGGTCGGGTCACCCCAGTTGCACAGGAACTGCATGAAGCCGCCGTTGTTGATGTCCGCTTCCATGCGCCACAGCGCCACCAGCTGCTGGTCTTCATCGCACAGCGCATCCAGCGACCAGGCCGCAGCCTTCAGGCGCGCCAGCGCCGCCTCGTAGCGGTCGTCCCAGACCTGGTTGGGGATATCGACCACGCCGTGCTCGCGCGGCGCCAGCAGCGCAGGCCAGTTCACGCCAAGGCCGTTGGCCGTGGCAACCCACTGCGCGCGCTGTTCGGGTGTGGCCTCGAACAGCGCAGGTGCCCAGCGCAGCGGCTGGCGCGTGCGGCGGCCATCGGCCAGGGTCAACAGGATGAAGTCGTCGTTGAAGGCGACGTCGGTTACGCGCAGCGAAGCAAATGCATCAGTCATGCCGTGCAGGATACCCGCGCGGCAGCACGCCTCACACGTCGCCGCCGTCCGCCCAGCCTTCACCCGTGCCGGCCTGGAACACGTGGTCGTCGGCCTGCACATCACCGGCCGGCAGGTGCTCCTGGTCGGCCAGAGCGGCGTAGATCGGAGTGAAGTCCGGCGAGGTCGCCTGCATCAGCTGCTCGAAGCTGTCGATGACGAAGTAGGTTTTCTGGAAGGTGTCGATGCGGTACTTCGTGCGCATGATCCGCTGCAGGTCGAAGCCGATGCGGTTGGGCGCGGCCGATTCCAGCGAGTACAGCGATTCGCCCTTGGACGAGACGATGCCGGCGCCGTAGATGCGCAGGCCGTCGGGCGTGTCGATCAGGCCGAATTCCACCGTGTACCAGTACAGGCGCGTGAGGTTCTGCAGCGCGTCCGGGCCGATCGCGTGGGCTTTGACGCCGCCGCGGCCGTAGGCCTCCATGTAGTCGGCAAACACCGGATTCATCAGCAGCGGCACATGCCCGAACAGGTCGTGGAACAGGTCCGGTTCGGCGATGTAGTCGATCTGGTCGGGGCGGCGGATCCACCACGTCACCGGGAAGCGGCGGTTGGCCAGGTGGTCGAAGAAGTCCAGCTCCGGCAGCAGGCCTTCCACGCCGACCAGGGTCCAGCCGGTGGCCGCGCCCAGCACTTCGTTGAGCTGGTCGAAGCGCGGGATCATGTGCGCGTTCATGCCCATCTCGTCCTGCGCATCCAGGAATTCCTGGCAGGCGCGGCCGACCAGCAGTTCGCGCTGGCGCTGGTACAGGGTGCTCCAGGTGGCATGGTCGTCGGCGCTATAGGTGTCCCACGGCTGCTCGACGAGCGCGGTGGTGTACACCGGCACGTAGCCCTTGTCGGTCTGCTGGTGTTCGACGCGGCGGGGCGGGGCGAGGTCCATGGAAAGACTCCTTGACGGGATAGCCACGATGCTAGGGCAGGGCGCGCGCAACAGGGTTGCAAAAGTTGCGCAGAATAGCGCCGATGGCGCAATATCCTTGCGTACTCACCATGTTGCGGGGCAACAATGGCCGGAGAAGTCCAGTTCGATCGCACGGATATACGCCTGCTGGCTGAAATCCAGCGCGATGGTCGCGCCACCAACGCCGAGCTGGCGACACGGGTGAACCTGTCGCCGTCGGCGTGCCTGCGTCGTCTGCAGCGGCTGGAAAGCGAAGGCGTGATTGTCGGCTACGGCGCGCGGCTGGAGCCACGCCGGCTCGGCCTCGGCCTGCAGGCGTTCGTGCGCGTGCAGCTGGAGAAGCACGACCAGGCCGCGATCGGGCACTTCGTCGACAGCGTGCAGGCGTGGGATGAAGTGGTGGCCTGCCACGCCCTGACCGGCGACATGGACTACCTGCTGCACGTGTACGTGCGCGACCTGGAGCACTTCTCGCGTTTCCTGCTCGACCGGCTGCTCAATGCCGGCGGCGTGGCAGACGCCAATTCCAGCTTCGTGCTGCGTACGGTGAAGGGGTTCCAGGCGTTGCCGCTGTCGCAACTGGAATGAGCGCGCCGCTGCCATTTGACGGCAGCGGGTGGGTAGCCGAGCATCATCGGCGGCGGCGCTGACCTGCGCGCGCCGCTGCGCTCTTCCCCGGTTCCAGGCATGTCCGAAATCCAGCACCCGGTGCTCTCCACCACCTTCCTGCCGCTGCAGCGCAAGTCGCTGGCGCGCTACATCGCCCATGGCACGCCGCCGCAGACCGCGCTGGAACAAGCCGGCCTGATGGCCGCGCAGCTGTGCCGCGCGCGCCTGCACGCGCCGGCCGAGATCGAGCGGCTGCTGCACGATGCCTGCGCGCTGTTCGCAGCCGATGCCACCGCTGCCGCCCGGCTGGCCGGCAGCGGTGGCGGCGGCCCGCCGGACCTGGAGGCATGGCTGGCCGCGCTGGCCGCCCACGGCGTGCTGCTGGCACCGGCGCAGATCGTGCAGGACGCCCTCACCGCCTCGCCGCACGCCTATCCCGGCCTGGCGCTGCAGCAGGCCTGCCAGCAGACGCTGGCGGTGCACGAGATCCGCTTTCCGGCCACTTTCGCCAGCGATGATGAAGAAGCCGAACAGGCCCCGGCCGCCGCTGGCGACGCGCGTGCAGTCGAACACCATGGCCTGTACACCTCCGAACAGGCCCGCGTGCTGCGTGCGATCGCGGCCAACCCGGACGAGCTGCTCGACCTCGATGGCTATGCCGGCACCGGCAAGGGCCACCTGGTGCTGGCGCTGATGGACGCGCGCCCGGGCCGCTACACCTACGTGGCGCCGTCGCGCGGCCAGGTGGAGGCGTTCCGCGCGCGCGTACCGGCCAGCACCGCCGTACGCCTGCTGACCCAGATCGAATTCGCCAATCGTGTGGCCCAGCACGCCGCGCGCAGCGGACAGACCGGCGGCTTTGTCGCCAGCTACCGGCGCAGCACCCGCACCCCGCGCGAGATTGCCGGCCGCATCGGCCTGCAGGGCATCGGCGGGCGCAGTCCCGAGCAGGTGCTGCTGACCGCCTTCGAGGCCATCAACCGCTGGTGTGCATCGTCCGCACCACGCATGGCGTTCCAGCATTTCGACCGCTCGGTGCCCGCCGCGATGCTCGACGTGGCGCCCTATCTGGCGGCCGCCGAGCTAGTCTGGCGCAGCATGTTCGATGCCGGGCTGCAGCGCGGCACGCTGTTGAGCCTGAGCCCGCTGCACATCGGCAAATGGCTGGCCCTGCGCGGGGTACGCCCACCGCTGGAGCTGGGCATGCTGCTGATCGACGAGGCGCACGATCTCAGCCCGTCGTGGAAGCAGCTGCTGTCCACCCACGCACCCGGCGTGGTCAGCCTCGGCGACCCGCACCAGTGCCTGACCGGCACGGTGCCGCGCTGGGCGGCATCGAAGGTGCTGGAAATGCACCAGTCGGTGCGCCAGGGCAACCAGGTCGAGGGCCTGGTCAACCAGACCCTGGCGCTGGATGGACTGGGTCAGGAAAGTGGGCCGTTCGTCGGTGCCGCCGACCGCGCCACCGGTGTGCTGCATTACCGCGACTGGTCGCAGGTGCCGGCCGAAGGCCTGCGCATCCACGGCAACGTCGCCGACCTGGCCCTGGATACCGCGCAGCTGCAGTTGCGCGGGCTGCGGCCCTACCTGCACCCGGCCTCGTTGCGCGCACTGCGCAGCACGCTGCAGCGGCCGCTGGATGCCTGGCGGCGCCGCGACAGCGAATCGAACCCGACCTGGCAGGGCGTTCTGGCTGCGCATGCCGATCAAGGCCAGGCCGCACTGGTGGAACTGTTCGCGTCCGCCGACCGCCCGCAGGCCCTGCTGCAGGCGCTGGATGACCAGGACACGGCTGCGGGTGCGCGCGTGGTGCTGTGCCTGGCCGAACACGCGAAGAACCTGCAGTTCGACGTGGTATCGCTATCGCCCGGGTGTTTCAGTGCGGGGCAGGGCGGGCGCATCTGGCACGACCCGGTACGCGCGGTGTACCTGGCCTTGACCCGTGCGCGCCGGCAGCTGCATGTACCGGCCGACGGCATGGAGCAGCTGCAGCACACCGCTGCCCTGCAGGCGCAGGCGCGTCAGGCGCGCAGGCGCGAGCGGCAACGGGCCAGCGGCTACCGGCCCGCGCGCTAGGCGCCCGCGTCAGCTCAGCACTTTTCCTTGCGGCCCATCAGCTTGCCCAGGCGCGAAGGTTCGTCGCACTTCGGCGCCGCCACCGGTGCCGGTGCCAAGGCGGCGGCACGGGCCTTCTGCAGCTGCATGATCCTGGCGCGGATCTGCGGCATCGCCGCCATCGCGGCCTTCTCGCCTTCCAGGATCGCCGTACCGCGCTGGCTGAAATCGGCGGCGCCGATGTCCAGCACCTTCGGTCGGATCACGATGTCGGCACGGGCCAGTTCCTGTTCGCCCAGGCGCTGGCCCATGATCGAGATCGACTGGTTGACGATGCCCAGCATGCCGGTCGGCGCCTTGCCACTGGCCTTGCTGGAGATGTCCACGGCGATCACGAACTCGGCCCCGAGCTGGCGCGCGGCGTCCACCGGCACCGGGCTGACCACGCCGCCGTCGATGTAGTTGCGGCCACCGATCTTCACCGGCTCGAACACCCCGGGAATGCTGCTGGACGCGCGCACCGCCTGGCCGACGTTGCCGCGCACGAAGATCGCGCGCTCGCCGGTTTCCAGCTGGGTGGCAACGGCGGCGAACGGCTTCTTCAGCCGTTCGGCCGGCCGGTTGGCCACCTGTTCGTTGACGTAGTCCTGCAGCTTCTGGCCCTGCACCAGGCCGCCGGAGAACAGCCGCACGTCGCGGATGCTGGCTTCATCCAGGGCCACGGCCCTGCTCTGCATCTGGAAGGCATCCATGCCGCTGGCATACAGCGCGCCGACCACGCTGCCGGCACTGGTGCCGGAGACCACCACCGGCTCGAAGCCATTGGCCTCGAGCATCTTGATCACACCGATGTGGGCAAAGCCCTTGGCCGCGCCACCGCCGAGGGCGATGCCGATCTTCACCGGCTTGGCCTGCGGCACCACCGCCTGTGCGGGCGGCGGCGTGGGGCGGACTTCCTCGCCACCGCAGCCGGCCAGCAGGCCGAGCAGGGCGACAGACAGCAGCACACGGGGGCGGAACAGACTCATCGGCAATGCGCGCGGGGCGCCGGAATCGGGAAAGGGCGCCAGCATACCGAAGGCACAAAATCCGTGGGTAGCGCCGGGCCCTTCCCGGCGGATGGTTCAGCTGCCGCTGTGCTCGCCGGGCATGGCCCGGCGCTACCGATGCAGGAGGGCGCGCGCCGGACCGCTCAGCCCAGCAGCGAACTTTCGCCGCGGCGCTTGCCACCGCCCTGCGGGGCCGCCATCCACATGCGCCCGGCCAGGCGCGAGAACGGCAGCGACTGCAGCCAGACCTTGCCCGGCCCGGTCAGCGTCGCCAGGAACACGCCTTCGCCGCCGAACAGCATGCTCTTGATGCCCTTGATCCGGCGCACGTCCATGTCCACGCTCGGGTGGTAGGCCACGATGCAGCCGGTGTCCACGTCCAGGCGCTCGCCGGCGGCCAGCTCGCGCTCGACCACACAGCCGCCGGCATGGATGAACACCCAGCCATCGCCCTCCAGCTTCTGCATGATGAAGCCCTCGCCGCCGAACAGGCCGGTCATGATCCTGCGCTGGAACTGCACGCCGATCTGCACCCCGCGCGCACCGGCCAGGAAGCTGTCCTTCTGGCACACCAGGCGGCCGCCATGCTGGTCCAGCTTCATGGCCAGCACGGTGCCGGGGTAGGGCGCGGCGAAGGCGACCTTGCCGCGTCCGGCGCCGGTCTGGGTGTAGACCGTGGCGAACAGGCTTTCGCCGGTCAGCACGCGCTTGCCGGCCGCCATCACCTTGTCCATGAGGCCGCTGCCCGGGCCGCCGCGCGCGCCGCCGCCGAAGACGGTCTCCATCTGCACCGAGGCGTCCTTGAACATCAGCGCGCCGGCCTCGGCGACGGCACCTTCACCGGCATCCAGCTCGATTTCCACGAACTGCATTTCATGGCCGACGATGCGGAAGTCGATGCGGTCGGCGCCGCCGCGCGAGCGCTGTCCGGGGGCGGTGACCGCGGGCGCCGACGGGCCCGGCGCGGTGACCGGCGGCGGACCGGGAGGCGCGGCTGCCGGCCGGTGCAGGGCGGCCACCTCGGCCACCGGGGTCCAGCCGTTCATGCCCTGGGACCAGGCCAACGCCTGCGGATGGGCCTGCGCGAAGGCGCGCGCAGCCTCGTCCTCAAGCGGGCCGACGCGCTCGGCCCGGGCCGGGGCATGGAAGTACCACTGGGTCATCGCAGCAGGTCCGTTGCGGAAAAACCCGAGTCTAGCGGCAGCTTTGGGCCGCGCACGAGGGCGCCATGAACGGCCGGCATTTGCGAGGCAGGTGCTGTATTGCAACAATTATCTGGTAGCGCCGTTTTACCACCCCTCCAAACACAGCCTACCGCCATGTCCCCGACCCGCACTTCCCGTGGCCGCCTCCCGGTCGCGCGCCCGCTCGTTGTCGCTCTTTCCGCCCTGCTGCCGCTGGCAGCAGCCGCCCAGGAAACCCCCGCCGCCAAGGACCCGGTCGCCCTCGATGCGTTGCAGGTGACTGCACAGCGCCGTGTCGAGAACGCCAAGGACGTCCCGGTTGCGATCAGCGCGATCCAGGGCGAAAAGCTCGATGTGCTCGGCTCTGCCGGTGACGACATCCGCTTCCTCGCGGCGCGCGTGCCCAGCCTCAACATCGAGTCGTCCTATGGTCGTGCCTTCCCGCGCTTCTATATCCGCGGCCTGGGCAACACCGATTTCGACCTCAATGCCTCGCAGCCGGTATCGCTGGTGTACGACGACGTGGTGCAGGAAAGCCCGCTGCTGAAGGGCTTCCCGCTGTTCGACCTGGCCGGCGTGGAAGTGCTGCGCGGTCCGCAGGGCACCCTGTTCGGCCGCAACACCCCGGCCGGCGTGGTCAAGTTCGATTCGGCGCGTCCGTCGCAGGATGCCGATGGCTACGTGCGCGTGGGCTACGGCCGCTACAACAGCTGGAATGTGCAGGGCGCCTACGGCGGCCCGCTGACCGACCGCTGGTCCGCGCGCGTGTCGGCGATCTACCAGCGCCGCGACGACTGGGTCGACAACACCCACGCCGGCGCCCCCAACAGCGGGTTTGAAGGCTACGACGAAGCGGCCGGCCGCGTGCAGTTCCTGTACGAAGGCGATGATTTCGAAGCACTGTTCAATCTGCACAAGCGCAAGCTCAACGGCACCGCGCGCCTGTTCCGCGCCAACATCATCGAGAAGGGTGGCAACGCGCTGGTCGAGAACTTCGACCGCGACAAGGTCGCCAACGACGGCGTCAACTTCTCCGACCTGGAAACCTGGGGCGGCAGCGCGCGCCTGCAGTGGAACCTGGGTTCGGTGACCCTGCACTCGATCACCGGCTACGAAACCGCCGAATCGCTCAACCGTGGCGACATCGACGGGGGCTACGGCGCCGCTTTCCTCGGCGCCGGCAACTCCGGCCCGGGCCTGATCCCGTTCCCGTCCGAGTCGGCCGACGGCCTGCCGGACCACCGCCAGTGGACCCAGGAATTCCGCGTGGAATCCAACGAATGGGGCCGCTTCGACTGGCAGGCCGGCGTCTTCTACTTCGATGAAGACGTGACCATCAACAACTTCAACTACGACTCGCTCACCCCGGGCAACCCGCAGACCGGCCACGTGGTGCAGCAGCAGCGCAACAAGGCATGGGCGGTGTTCGCCTCCGGTGACTTCGACGTCACCGACCGCTTCAAGCTGCGTGGCGGCGTGCGCTACACGCAGGACAAGAAGGACTTCAGCGCCAGCGTGCTGCAGCAGACCCCGGGCGGTACGCCGGTCAGCGGCCCGTACCTGGCCAACACCGATGTCAACGACGTCAGCTGGGATGTCAGCGGCGTGTACAAGCTGACCGACAACGTCAATGCCTACGCCCGCGTGGCCAAGGGCTTCCGCGCGCCGTCGATCCAGGGCCGCCTGGCGTTCGCGCCGGGCCTGTCGCAGGCCGATTCGGAGAAGGTGATCTCCTACGAAGCCGGCATCAAGGCCGACCTGTTCGACCGCCGCGCGCGCCTGGGCTTCAGCGTGTTCCGCTACGATGTGGACGGCCAGCAGCTGATCGCCGTCGGTGGCGGCAACAACACGGCGACCCTGCTCAACGCCGACAAGACCATCGGCCAGGGCGTCGAGCTGGACCTGGAGGCCTACCTGGCCGACAACGTGCTGCTGACCTTCGGCAGCAGCTACAACGACACCGAGATCAAGGACAAGGACCTGGCGGTGGCGATCTGTGGCGGCGGCTGCACCATCAACGACCCGACCACGATCATCAACGGCGGCACCTACGCGCTGGTCAACGGCAACCCGTTGCCGCAGGCGCCGAAGTGGATCCACAACGCCACCCTGCGCGTCGGCTTCCCGCTCAGCGACGGCAGCGAGCTGTACGCCTACACCGACTGGGCCTACCGCAGCGCGGTCAACTTCTTCATCTACGAGTCGCCGGAATTCCGCGGCCGCAGTTCGCTGGAAGGGGGCCTGCGCCTGGGCTACAACTGGGAGTACGGCCAGTACGACGTGGCCGTGTTCGGCCGCAACCTGACCAACCAGACCCGCGTGGTCGGTGCGATCGACTTCAACAACCTGACCGGCTTCCTCAACGAGCCGCGTACCTGGGGCGTGGAGTTCACCGCGAAGTTCTGATGCGGTTGATCGCGTGATGCAATGAAGAAGGGCCGGCGCAATGCCGGCCCTTCTGCGTTCTGCACCCCGCCGGGGGCCTCCGCCGGGCATGGCCCGGCGCTACCGAAGGCGGCCCGCCGGGCCATGCCCGGCGAGCGCAGCGGCGGTGGCTTACAGCGCGCTCTGCGGGCGCACCTTCAGCACCGCGTTCTCGGTGGCGCAGTCGCGGCTGGAATGCAGGCCGGCCCTGCGCGCCGCTTCGATCTCCCTGCGAGCGGCCAGCAGATCCGTGTTGAACGCCGCGTTGCCATGCAGGCGGGCCACGGCGGCGGCTCCCATGAAACGCCCTTCCAGGATGTCGCTCTGCCAGTGCACGTTGCACACCAGGCGGCTCTCGCCGTAGTTGCGGCCGCGGGCCTGGATCGCATCGGCGCGGTCCGGCGCGATCTCGGACAGGATCAGGGCCCAGGCCCAGCCGATCGAGGTGTGGCCGGACGGGTAGGAACCGTTCCTGCGCAGGCCGTCCTCGTCCTTCGGCGAGCAGGTCGGTTCACCGTTGACCATGAACGGGCGCGGGCGCTGGTAGTGGTTCTTGGCCGCCTTGGTGGCGGCGCTGGCGTCGATCCGGCTGCGCTCGAGCAGGCGGTACAGCGCCGGGGTCTTCACCGCATCGACGTCGATGTCGGCGGCGCAGGAGAAGTGGTTGGCGCCTTCGGGGAAACCGAGTTCGGCATCGACGCCGGCCTGCGCGAAGCGCGGGCTGCCACGCAGTGCGCGGGCTTCACGGCTGACCTGCTCGTCCAGCGCGAGGGCGGCCGAACCGGCCACCGGCGGTGCCGGCACCAGGTCGAGGCTGGCCGGCACCGCGCTCTTGTCCAGATAGCCCACCGCCTTGGTGGTGACGTTGGCTTCGACAGCGGTCGGCTTGGCGGCGGTGGCAGCACAACCGGCCAGCACCGCAATGACGGCCAGGCCGAGCAGCGGGCGGGCAGGGTGGGAAATCAGCGACATGGGCAGGCTCCGGGCAGAAAACGATCGCGCCATGATCGCAGCCCCCATACGACACCGCAGTGGCTATCGGTCATACGGCCAGACCCGGCATGGTCCTCACATGAGATGAAAAACGTCATCGAGTGACGTCAGTCTCCTGAATCCGGGCGCAGCGCACGGACTTTCACGGGGCTGCGCCGCGAGCATCAGTTCCAGCCGGGCCGGGGGGATCCGCTGAGAAGGGAGAGACGCGATGCGCAGCACCGCAACAGGAAGTACCGTCCTGGCCCTGTTCCTTGGGCTTGCAGCAGCACCGGCGCCAGCCGCCGACGTGGTCGGGGTCGCCTTCGTGCACGGCACCGGCGCGCAGACCAATGCCACCCAGGACTACTGGCAGCCGGCGATCATCGACACCGTGCGCCAGGGACTGCCGAACAGCAGCAACTACGTGGTCATCAACTGCGATTTCACCCAGTACATGTGGAAGCCGGAAGCTGCCGGCTGCCTGGCCAACCAGCTGACCGCCTTCATCGACGGCCGTGGCATCACCCAGCTGGTGGTGATCACCCACTCCAACGGCGGCAACGTGATGCGCTGGATCCTGTCCAACCCGACCTACGACAGCCGCTATCCGAAGATCATCCGCACCGTGCGCAAGGTCAATGCGCTGGCGCCGTCCTCGGCCGGCACGCCCCTGGCCGATGCGGTGCTCAACGGCAACACCTTCGAGACCTCGCTGGGCTGGCTGCTTGGCTACAAGAACGATGCCGTGCGGCAGCAGCAGGTGGCGAGCATGGCCACCTACAACGCGCAGAACCTGTACGGCACGGCAGGCCGCCCGGCGCTGCCCAAGCCGTTCCGTGCAATGGTCGGCAGCGATGTTGAATCGGCGGTGTGGGACAGCAACAGCTACTGCGGGGGGTACGCCGCCAATGTCGGCCTGGAGTTCACCCAGAACTGGCTGTCCTCGTGCTCGGACGGCTTCCTGGAATGCAGCAGCCAGAAGGCGGCAGGCACTATCTGGTTCACCGACAAGGCGCGTACCCAGGGCGCCGAACCGCTCAGCCACAACCAGAGCCGCCGCGAGTGCTTCGGCCTCGGCACCCTGCTGCGCAACGACCTGACCCAGTGAGGGAGACGACCATGATGATCCATTCCACCCTGCTGGCCAGTGCCGTGCTGGCCGCGTTGTCCCTTTCTGCAGCGCAGGCCGCGCAGCCGTTGCAGGCCGCCCGCGCGGGCGATCAGGTGCCGGCCGCGCTGGTGGCCGCGCCGCTGCCCGCCGATGAGAGCGAGCACGCGCCGCTGGCCTTTGCCTGGGCGCTGGACCCGGCACAACCACTGCAGCCGGCTACGCCGTATGCGTCGGTCAGCCGCAGCTACTGGCAGCAGGTCGATGGCACCCAGCTGCAACGCGGCCTGGAGCTGCCGCTGACGGCGCCCGATGCCGTGATCCAGCTGAGCCCGGCCGAAGGTGCCCGCGTGCTGCCGGCCAACACCCTGAAGGTGCGCGACCCGGCCGGGCGCAGCAGCGTTGCACGCAGCGTGGATGCCCGCCAGCTGCAGGACGCCGGCATGCCGGTGGCCGATGGCAGCAGCATGCTGCGCACCGGCGCCAGCAGCGCGGTGGGCGCCTATCGACTGCAGAGCGCGCAGGCGCAGGGCCGCTATGTGGTGCAGGTGCTGGAACCCAACAGCCCGCTGCGGCTGGAAGTGCAGGCCAGCCAGGCGCAGGTCCTGGCCGGTGGCAACGTGCAGCTGCAGGCGCGCCTGTTGGAAGACGGCGCCAACGCCGCGCAGCTGGCGGCACGCCGTGGCAGCCTGGGCGGCGAGGCGCTGCTGGTCGCGCCCGATGGCCGCAGCTGGCCGCAGCGGCTGCTGCGCACCACCGACGGCAGCCTGCGTGCGCAGGTGCGGATCCCGGCCGAAGCCAGTACCGCGCAGGGACTGTGGGAACTGCAGGTGTTCACGCAGGCCGATGGCGTGCTGCGCGACGGCAAGGTCGCCTTCGCGGTGGCACGGCCAACGGCGCGGTTCGCCGGCCAGGCGACGCCGGATCCGGCCAGCCGTCAGGTCAGCCTGCCGCTGCAGGTGGCCGCTGCCGGGCGCTATGAGGCACGTGGCACGTTGTACGCCACCGCCGTCGACGGGCAGCTGAAACCGGTGGCGCAGGCGCACGCGGCAGCGTGGTTCGAAGGCCCCGGTGGCGGCCAGCTGGTCCTGCCGTTCGACCAGGTCGCGCTGCCCTCCGGCTTCGGCGCACCGTACGAGCTGCGTGACCTGCAGCTGCAGGACCAGAGCCGGATGGCGCCGATCGAATCACGCGCGCTGGCGTTGCGGTTCTGACGCCGGCGGTGGCGGGCCGGCGCTACCGGCCCGCCACCACGGCATGATGGCCTGGCGACGCGACGCCGTTGATGCCCGCAAGGCGCCGCCTTACCCCGCGTAGGCGGTCAGCCGTCCTTCCTGCTCGACCACCGTGATCGGCCCGCCGAACACCGCCGACAGCGGTTCGTCGCGCAGCAGCACCGCGCGCGGGCCGTCGGCAAGCACGCGGCCGTCGCGCAGCAGTACCACCCGCTCGATCTCCGGAATCACTTCCTCGATGTGGTGGGTGACCAGCACCAGGGTGATGCCCTGCTGCGCCAGCACGCGCATGGTGGCGATCAGCTGCTGGCGGGCCACCAGATCCAGGCCGGTGGAGGGCTCGTCCAGCAGCAATGCCTGCGGCCGGTTGACCAGCGCACGGGCGATCAGCACGCGCCGGGTCTCGCCGGCAGACAGCTCGGCGTAGGCGCGTTCGCGCAGCGCCAGCGCGCCGGTCATCGCCAGCGTCTCGCCCGCGCGCGCGCGCATGTCGGCGGTCACTTCGCGGAAGGCGGGCACCACGCAGCTGGCGAAGAAGCCTGACAGGACCGCCTGTTCCACGGTCAGCCCGGGCATGTCGGCCAGGGTGCTGCTGAGGTCGCCGGTGACGATGCCCAGCTGCGAGCGCAACCGGTCCACCTGCCAGCGGTTTTGTCCCAGCACCTTCACCGCGACCCGGCCATCGGCCTGGGCCAGCGGATACAGCTCGCGGGTGATCAGCTTGATGAAGGTCGACTTGCCGCAGCCGTTGGGGCCCAGCAGCGCGGTGTGCTGGCCCTGCGCGATGCGCAGGCTGAGCCCGTGCAGGACCTTCACCTGGCCGCGCATCACGCTGGCCTGGTCCAGTTCGATCAGGGGTGGCAGGTTCCCATCGGTCGGGAAGGTGGCTACGGCGCTGGTGCGCGGATCAACGGTCGACAACAGGGCTCCCCAACTGTGAACGAAGCCACGGAATGGCACTGTCCATCCGTCGGCACAGGATGCAGTTTGCAACGCAAGCGCCCATCATGTCTGCCATCCCTGCGTCGATCTGGAGCGCTGTCATGTCCGATGCCCTGATCTCCCTGCTGACCGGCGGCCTGCTCGACCTGGGCGGGTGGCAGCTGGCCCTGGTGCTGCTGGTCTTCACCCAGCTGACGATCTTCTCGGTGACGCTCTACCTGCACCGCAGCCAGGCCCATCGCGGGGTGGATTTCCACCCGGTGGTGGCGCACTTCTTCCGGTTCTGGACCTGGCTGACCACCTCGATGATCACCCGGGAGTGGGTGGCGATCCACCGCAAGCACCACGCCAAGGTGGAAACCGAGGAGGACCCGCACAGCCCGGTCACGCGTGGCATCGGGCAGGTGTTCTGGCGCGGCGTGGAGCTGTACCGCGAAGCACGCGGCCTGCGTGCGGACATCGAGCAGTATGGTCGCGGCACGCCGGATGACCTGATCGAGCGGCGCCTGTACACCCCGCACGCGACGCTCGGCCCGGTCCTGCTGTTTGCCATCAACGCGGTGCTGTTCGGCCTGCCCGGCGTGGCCCTGTGGGCCATCCAGATGGCGTGGATCCCGTTCTGGGCGGCCGGCGTGGTCAACGGCCTTGGCCACTGGTGGGGCTACCGCAACTACGAATCGGCCGACACCTCCACCAACCTCACCCCGTGGGGGGTCTGGATCGGTGGCGAAGAACTGCACAACAACCATCATGCCTTTCCCAGCTCGGCCCGCTTCGCGATGCGCCGCTGGGAGTTCGACATCGGCTGGAGCGTGATCCGGCTGCTGCAGGCGCTGCGCCTGGCCAGGGTACTGCGGGTGGCGCCGAGCATGGACGTGCGCCCGAACATCGCCGTGCCCGATGCCGAGACCTTGAAGGCACTGCTGTCACACCGTTTCCAGGCCATGACCGACTACCAGCGCAATGTGTTCATGCCGGCGCTGCGCGAGGAAGCCCGGTTGGCCGGCGCCAAGCTGCGCCGCATGCTGCCGCGGCGGCTGCGCCGTGGCCTGGTCAACGACGGCCGCTGGCTGAAGCCGGACAGCCGGGCCCAGCTCAGTGACTGGGTCGCGCAACGCCCGCGCATCCGCGTGCTGGTGGAGTACCGCGCGCGGCTGGCGACGCTGCTGGAGGCACGCGGCCACGACGCCGCCGAGCGCCTGCGCCAGCTGCAGGCCTGGTGCCGCGAAGCCGAGGAAAGCGGCATCGCCGCGCTGCAGGCCTACGCGACGCGATTGAAGGGATACACCCTGGTGGGCGCATGAGGGCAGCCATCACCGCCCTGCTGGCCCTGCTGATGGCACCGCCCGCGCTGGCCCAGGTCAGCGACACCCGCAGCTATCTGCAGCGCATGGACGGCGACGGCGATGGCAAGGTCAGTGAAGCCGAGTATGTGCACTGGATGCTCTATGCCTTTGACCGCATGGACCGCAACGGCGATGGCGTGCTGACCGCCGACGAGCTTCCCGGCGGCAAGGGCAGGCCGATCCGCCGCGAACAGCAGCAGCAGACCCTCGCGCAGCGCTTCCACCGGCAGGATGCCAACGGCGACGGCTTCCTGGATGCACGCGAGCTGTCGGCACCGCCGCGCTGAGCGGAGCGCTGGCGGGGCCGCGTGCGGCTAAAGCTGCTGGCGGCACGGCCGATACCTGCACGACGCGATCCCGGCATGCCGGTCGATCAGGCAGGGTAGGGCGGGCTTGGCATGTCGACCGTGATGGATCGCGGGCGTGGGGACATGGAGGGTGATGCGGTGCCGTTGCGATGATCGACGCCTGTGGGGGTCGCCCGTGCTGGCCCGACCGATGTCCAAGGATCCCCCATGAATGCAAACCCTGCCCTCCTCGCCGCCGCTCTGCTCGGCGGCCTCGCCTGGACCGCACCGGCATTGGCCGACGAACCGGCGGTGGCGGTGACCACCGACGCCGAACCGCAGCAGGAGGCGGATGCGGTACCGCTGTCACCTGCGTGGGAACACCGGGTGCCGACCAGCACCCGGCTGCAGACCAATGCCGATGGCCAGCCGGTCGGCGACCGCACGCTGCGCTTGGTGCAGCGCTCCACCACCGGCAAGGTCGTTGCAGCACAGGCCGCGGTTTCGCTGTTCTCCGGTGTCATCGGCGGCAGCGGCTTCAGGAAGGATCAGTTGAAGGGCAGCCGCGTGGAGACCGTGCCGAACCCGGCCTTCAGCGCGATGGAGCAGCAGGCGCGGGCAGCCCTGGCGGCGTACTTCAGCGCCCATCCCGGCGCCATTCCCGAACAGGAGCGGCCGGTGCAGGTCACCGTGGGCGACTTTACCCTGATCTACAAGGAACTCGGCAACGCCGGGACCGAGTACGAACTGCGGCAGGACGTGGACCTGGGCTTTCCCTACCGGCGCAAGCTGCCGACCATGCGCCTGACCGGTGGTGAGGGCGCGCATTGCCGTGTCGCCGAACCGGTTTCGGCGTCGCTGGATGCGTGGCAGGCCGACGACTACGCACTGGCCCGGCAGACCGCCGAGCGTTACGCCGAAGCGTGCGTGGCCAGCTTCGCCGCGACCCTGCCGACCCTGTTCCCGGACCGCACCCCGGCGCCGCCCGCACTGCCCGCTGGACAGGAGGGCTAGAATCGCCGCATGCCCGAACTGCCCGAAGTCGAAACCACCCGTCGTGGCCTGGCGCCGCACCTCGAAGGCCGCCGCGTACACGGGGTGATCCTGCGCCGTGCCGACCTGCGCTGGCCGATTCCACCGGAAGTGGCCGGGCAGCTGCCTGGCCAGCGCATCGACGCGGTGCGCCGCCGTGCCAAGTACCTGCTGCTGGATACCACCGCAGGCAGCGCCGTGCTGCACCTGGGCATGTCCGGCAGCCTGCGCGTGCTGCCGGGGGATACGCCACTGCGCAGCCACGACCATGTGGACATCAGCCTGGACAACGGCCGCCTGCTGCGGTTCAACGATCCACGCCGCTTCGGCAGCCTGCTGTGGCAGCCGGCCGGCGAGGTCCATCCGCTGCTGCAGGGGCTGGGCCCGGAACCGCTGGACGATGCCTTCGACGGGGACTATCTGTTTGCCCGCAGCCGCGGCCGCAGCGCGCCGGTGAAGACCTTCCTGATGGACCAGGCAGTGGTGGTGGGGGTGGGCAACATCTACGCCGCCGAAAGCCTGTTCAAGGCCGGCATCAGTCCCCTGCGCGAAGCCGGCAAGGTCTCGCGTGCGCGCTATCAGCGGCTGGCCACGGCGGTGAAGGAAACCCTGGGTTACGCCATCACCCGTGGCGGCACCACCCTGCGCGATTTCATCAGCCCCGATGGCGCACCCGGTTACTTCGAGCAGGAGCTGCTGGTCTATGGCCGCGACGGTCTGCCGTGCCCGACCTGCGGCCGCGCGCTGAAACACGCCACCATCGGCCAGCGCGCGAGCGTCTGGTGCAGCCACTGCCAGCGCTGAACGTCTTCATGCGCTGCACACGGGCGGCGCTATAGTCCAGCCAGCATCCGCTGCGGGGGACGTGGGCGATGGATGAAGGACCGGATATCACCGTCTGGCTGGACGCCGCGCGCAGTGGTGACCGCGCTGCGCTCGACCGCGTTCTCACCACGCTGTACCAGGAACTGCACAGCATGGCCCGGCGCCAGCTGGCCGGCCAGCAGGGCCGCACCCTGGATGCGACCTCGCTGGTGCACGAGTCCTACCTGAAGCTGCTGGGCAGCCGTGGCGCGGCGCGCTTTGAAGACCGCGCGCACTTCTTCGCCTACGCCGCCTCGGCCATGCGCAGCGTGGTGGTCGACTACGCGCGCAACCGGCTCGCACGCAAGCGCGGTGGCGATCTCAAGCGGGTGGCCGAGATTCCCGAGAACAGCAGCAGCGGCGTGCGCCTGGACGAAGATCTGCTGGCGCTGGACGTGGCGCTGGAGCGCCTGCAGGCCCTCGACGCGCACCTGGCCCGGGTGGTGGAACTGCGCTATTTCGCCGGCCTGTCCGAACTGGAGATCGCCGAGCTGAGCCAGCGTTCGGAACGCAGCATCCGCCGTGACTGGCAGAAGGCACGGCTGTTCCTGCTGGCTGCGATGCGCAGCGACTAGCCGACGCCGAGCACTGCCATGGACGCCGCCCGCTGGCAGCAATTGTCGTCCTGGCTGGACCAGCTGCTGGAGCTGGCGCCGGAAGCCCGGCAGCTGCGCCTGCAACGGCTGAGCGCACAGGACCCGACCCTGGGCGAGGAGCTGCAGCGGCTGCTGCAGCAGGAAGCGGACAGCCATGATTTCATGGCCCAGCCGTTGTGGACTGCCGCGCCGCCGGGGCGTGCCGGCAGTGAAGTCGGCCCCTACCGGTTGCTGCGGCCGCTCGGCGAAGGGGGCATGGGGGAGGTCTGGCTGGCCGAGCGCTGTGATGGCCTGTACCAGCGCCAGGTGGCTCTGAAGCTGCTGCGCAGCGGCGTGGCCGACCCGGGCCTGCGCCAGCGCTTCGGCCGCGAGCGGCAGATCCTGGCCCGCCTGCAGCATCCGCACCTGGCCCAGCTGCTGGATGCCGGCGTGGACCAGCACGGGCAGCCCTACCTGGCGCTGGACTACGTGGAAGGCGAACCGATCAGTGACTACTGCCGGCGCCTGCAGCCGCCGCTGGAAACCCGTCTGCAGCTGATGCTGCAGGTCTGTGCGGTGGTCAGCCATGCGCATGCCAACCTGGTGGTGCACCGCGACCTCAAGCCGTCCAACATCCTGGTCCGCGGCGACGCCACGGTGAAGCTGCTCGATTTCGGCATCGCCAAGCTGCTCGACCACGACCACGACCACGACGGCGCGAACGCGGCGCACCCGCCCACCGAGATCCGCGCCTTCACCCTGCACTACGCCGCGCCGGAACAGGTGCGCGGCGAGGCGATGACCACCCTGACCGACGTCTATTCGCTGGGCGTGGTGCTGTTCGAGGTGGTCACCGGGCACAAGCCCTACCGCCTGCGCCGGCACAGCGATGCCGAGTGGGAGCGCTCGATCCTGGATGTGCAGGCACCGCGCGCCTCGGCACTGCTGCAGCGGCTGGCCGCGCAACCGGGCGCGCCGCGCCGCGCGCTGCAACGGCAGGCGCGGCGCCTGCGCGGAGACCTGGACCTGCTGCTGGAAAAGGCACTGCAGAAGGACCCGGCGCAACGTTATGCCTCGGCCGAAGCGCTTGCCGGTGACCTGCGACGGTACCTGCAGGGGCAGCCGATCCAGGCGCGACCGCCGGGTGTGGGCTACCGCGTACGCAAGTACGTGGGCCGCCATCGCTGGGGCGTGGCGCTGGCCACGCTGTCGGTGCTGGCCCTGCTGCTGGCGACCTCCAGCGCGCTGTGGCAGGCACGCCAGGCGCGGCTGGAAATGGCCCGGGCCCAGGCCATGCAGGATTTCACTGTCGGCCTGTTCGACAAGGCCGCCAGCCAGCGCCATGGCCATTTCGACGTGCCGCAGCTGCTGGCCGCCGGGCAGCAGCGTGGCGAGGCCGAGCTGGCCGACCAGCCCTTGGCGCTGGCCGAGCTGGAAGGGGTGATCGGGCGCCTGCGGATCGGCCTGGGCGACTACCAGCTGGCCCTGCAGACCCTGGACCGGCAGCGGCAGCTGCTGCAGGAGGTCGGCCAGGTGCCGCCGGCGCTGCAGATCGAAGCGGTGACCCAACGCGGGCGCGCGCTGCGCATGCTGGGCCGGGGCCGCGAGTGCCTGGCCCATCTGCAGCCGCTGCAGCCGCTGGCCGCCAGCGAGGCGGCGGCCTTGCCGGCGGCGGTAGCCGAGTTCCACAGCCAGCTCGGCCGCTGCCAGGCCGAGCTGGGCAACGCCGATGCGGCACGACGGGCCTTCCAGCATGCGCTGGCCCTGCGCGGGCAGGGCATGGCCGAGCGCTTCGGCCGCGCCGAATCGCTGGCCGACCTCGCAGCCCTGGATGCGGCCGCCGGCCACCTGCCGGCCGCCCTGGCCGGGTACCGGCAGGCGCTGGCGCTGCTCGGCCACCCCGCCGACGCCAGCAGCCCGCAGGTGATCAGCCTGCACCGGCAACTGGGTGACGCGCTGGCCCGCCAAGGCGACACCGGGGCGGCGGCGGCCGAGCTGGAACTGGCCTGGCAGTCGGCGCAGGACGCATGGGGGCCGCGTCACCCTGAGGCGCTGGTGGTGCGCCGCGCGCGCGCGTTGCTGGCGCTGCAGCGCGGTGAGCACGAGGCGGCCGGGCGCGAGCTGCGGCAGGTGCAGGCGCAGCTGCTGGGTGCGCTGGGACCGGGCCACCGCGAGATCGGCCATGGCGAGTTCGCGCTGGGCAGATGGGCTGCCGACAACGGTGACGCGGCGGCAGCGGCGGCGCACTATGCCCGGGCGGCGGCGATCTGGCGCCAGCCTGACCACGTGGCGCTGCTGCCGCAGGCGCTGCTGGCGCAGGGCCAGGCGCTGCAGGAAGCGGGCCGGTGGGCGGCCGCGCGCAGCGTGCTGACCGAAGCACGGCAGCTGCTGCTGGCGCAGCGCGGGCCACAGGCGCCGGACCTGCGCGCGCTGGACGCGCGCATCGCCGCGGTCACGCAGGCTGAACAGCGCAGCGCTCCCACCGCTGCCCGTTAACGTTTGTCTGCCTATGATGGCCGACCTTCCTTCTGCTCCCGCGCCTGCATGCAACGACGCGACTTCCTCCGCAATGCTTCCCTGGCCCTGGCCGCGTTCGGCCTTCCTTCGCTGCCGGCCTGCGCGGCCGGCAACAGCGGGCAGCTGGGGCTGCGCCGCCTCGGCCAGCCGCAGCCCTTCGATTTCGCCACCCTGAAGGGCCAGGCGCGCGCGCTGGCGCAGGCGCCCTACAAGAGCCACAAGCGGGTGCTGCCCGGCCGCCTGGAAGCCCTGGACTGGGACCAGTACCAGTCGATCGGCTACCGCCAGGACCATGCGCTGTGGGCCGACCAGCCTGGCAGGTTCCAGGCCAAGTTCTTCCACCTGGGCCTGTACTTCCATTCGCCGGTGCGGATGTTCGATGTGGTCGACGGCAAGGCGCAGGAACTGGCCTACGACGGCGCCGCGTTCAACTACGGCAAGAGTGGCCTGAAGAACGGGGAGCTGCCGGCCGACCTCGGTTTTGCCGGGTTCCGCCTCAACACCCGCAAGGATACCGACCGCGACTTCGCTGCGTTCCTCGGTGCCAGTTACTTCCGCGCGGTGGGCAAGGAAGGCCAGTACGGACAGTCCGCGCGCGGCCTGGCCATCGATACCGGCATGGGCAAGCCGGAAGAATTCCCCGATTTCATCGCCTACTACCTGGAACAGCCGGCCGCCGATTCGGACACGATCATCGTCTATGCGCTGCTGGATTCGCCCAGCGTGGCCGGCGCCTACCGCTTCGCGATCACCAACGGCGATGTGCTGCTGATGGACATCGACAGTGCGCTGTATCCGCGCGCGACCATCGAGCGACTGGGCATCGCGCCGTGCACCAGCATGTACCAGGTGGGCGAGAACGATCGCCGCATGGGCTGGGACTGGCGCCCGGAAATCCACGATACCGATGGCCTGTCCCTGTGGACCGGCGCCGGCGAGTGGATCTGGCGGCCGCTGTGCAACCCGCGCAACCTGCGCTTCAACATGTTCGTCGATCGCAACCCGCGCGGCTTCGGCCTGCTGCAGCGTGACCGCAACTTCGACCACTACCAGGATGACGGCGTGTTCTACGAGAAGCGCCCGTGCCTGTGGGTGGAGCCCAAGGGCGAGTGGGGCGAAGGTTCGGTGCAGCTGGTGGAGATTCCCACCGTCGATGAAACCTTCGACAACATCGTGGCGTTCTGGAACCCGAAGGCAAAGCCGCAGCCGGGGCAGGAACTGCTGGTCGGCTATCGCCTGTACTGGGGCGCGCAGCCGCCGGCGCATACGCCGCTGGCCCATTGCGTGGCCAGCCGGACCGGCCTGGGCGGCGTGATCGGCAAGAAGCGCGAGTACTTCTCCTGGCGCTTCGCGGTCGACTTCGAAGGCGGCGAGCTGGCCAGCCTGATCGACAAGGGCGACGTGGAAGCGGTGGTCGAGGCCAGCCGCGGCCGGGTCGAGATCGTGTCGGCGCGGCCGTTGCGCGAGATCAAGGGCTATCGCGCGATGTTCGACCTGGTGCCGCCGGAGGGCAGCACCGAGCAGATCGACATCCGCCTGTTCCTGCGCAGTGGCGGCAGGACCCTTACGGAAACCTGGCTGTACCAGTACACCCCGCCGCCGGCGGGTGCGCCGGAGCGCACGCTGTACTAAGAGGGGGGTGGTGGGTTTGCAGGGCTTGCAGCCCTGCACCTACTGACGTCAACGTCAACGTCAAAAGCGGGCATTCCGTGGGTTGGCGGGGTGGGTCCGGTGGCGGGAGACGCCGTAAACCCGTCCATGGGGGCTTGGCCGCGGCATCCATGCCGCGGACACTCCCGCCACCGGACCCACCCCGCCTTCGACAGATTTCTGCGATCTGTCGGAATTTCATTCGATATCTGACAGATGTGTCGACCAAGATCGACACCTACTAACAGCCGCCCCGCCATCCCACAGAATGCAGGCCTCTGACGTTGCCGTTGCTTCTGCAGGTGCAGGGCTGCAAGCCCTGCAAAAGAACCCCCCTTACAGCGGCAGGGGCGCCTGCGCCGGATCGATCCGGCCTTCGCCGCGGGTGATCTTCTTGAACTCCGCGCGGCTGACCGAGACGTAGCGCTCGTTGCCGCCGATCTCCACCTGCGGGCCGTCCTGTACCGCGCGGCCATGCTCGTCCACGCGCACGGTCATCGTCGCCTTCTTGCCGCTGTGGCAGATGGTCTTGATCTCCTGCATCTCGTCGGCCCAGGCCAGCAGGTACTGGCTGCCTTCGAACAGCTCGCCGCGGAAATCGGTGCGCAGGCCGTAGCACAGCACCGGAATGCGCAGCTGGTCGACCACCTCACTGAGCTGCCAGACCTGGGCACGGCTGAGGAACTGCGCCTCGTCCACCAGCACGCAGCCCAGCGGACCGTTGGCCTGCAGGTCGTCGGCCACCCACTGCTGCAGGTCGGTATCGCGTTCAAAGGCCATGCCGTCGGCGCGCAGGCCGATCCGCGAGGCGACCACGCCGGCGCCGGCCCGGTCGTCCAGGCGCGGGGTGAGGATGGCCACCCGCATGCCGCGCTCGCGGTAGTTGTGCGCGCTCTGCAGCAGGGTGGTGGTCTTGCCGGCGTTCATCGCCGAATAGTAGAAATAGAGCTTGGCCATCGGCCGATTGTACGCCGCCGCCGCAGGCGGCCGGCGCCGTTCAGCAACCCCACCGGCGGCGGGCTGTGGCCGCCACCATCGCCCGCTACAATCCCCACCCAATGCACGGTCTCAATCCCCCCCAAGCCGCCGCCGTCCTGCACATCGAAGGACCGTTGCTGGTGCTCGCCGGCGCCGGCAGCGGCAAGACGCGCGTGATCGTCGAGAAGATCGCGCACCTGATCGGCTGTGGCCGTTATCCGGCCCGCCGCATCGCCGCGATCACCTTCACCAACAAGTCGGCCAAGGAAATGCGCGAGCGCGTGGCCAAGCGCCTGCGTGAGCAGGACGCCGACGAGGTGACCATCTGCACCTTCCACGCGCTGGGCCTGAAGTTCCTGCAGATCGAGCACGCGGCGGTGGGCCTGAAGCGTGGATTCTCGATCTTCGACGCCGACGATGCCGCTGCGCAGATCAAGGACCTGATGCACGGGGCCAAGCCCGACGACATCGAGGACATGAAGAACCTGGTGTCGCGCGCGAAGAACGCCGGCCTGTCGCCCGAACAGGCGATGGCCGCCGCACGCAGCAACCGCGAGAAGGAAGCGGCCAGCGTCTACGAGCGCTACCAGCTGAGGCTGACCGCGTTCAATGCGGTCGACTTCGATGACCTGATCCGTCTGCCGGTGCAGATCCTGGAAGAGAATCCGGACATCGCCCTGGCCTGGCGCGAGCGCATCGGCTACCTGCTGGTGGACGAATGCCAGGACACCAACGACGCGCAGTACCGGCTGCTCAAGCAGCTGGCCGGTGAGAAGGGCAACTTCACCTGCGTCGGCGACGATGACCAGTCGATCTACGCCTGGCGTGGCGCCAATCCCGAAAACCTGCAGCAGATGGGGCGCGATTACCCCATGCTGGAAATCATCAAGCTGGAGCAGAACTACCGCTGCTCCAACCGCGTGCTGCGCGCCGCCAACGCGCTGATCGCCAACAATCCGCATGAGCACCTGAAGAAGCTGTGGAGCGACCAGGCCGATGGCGAGCGCATCCGCGTGTGGGAGTGCCGCAACAGCGAGCACGAAGCGGAGAAGGTCGCCGCCGAAATCGCCTTCGTGGCGCAGTCGCGCAACGTGCCGTGGAGTGATTTCTGCATCCTGTTCCGCGGCAACTTCCAGTCGCGTCCGCTGGAAAAGGCGATGCAGCTGCTGCGCATTCCCTACCACCTGACCGGCGGCACCATGTTCCTGGAGCGCCAGGAAGTGAAGGACACCCTGGCCTGGCTGCGGCTGCTGGTGAACCCGGACGACGACACCGCGTTCATGCGTGCGGTGCAATCGCCCAAGCGCGACGTCGGCGCAGGCACGCTGGCCAGGCTGGCCGAACTGGCGCAGGAAAAGGACATGCCGATGGCGCAGGCTGCCGAGGCGATCGGCGCGCTGCAGCAGCTGCCGCCGCGCGCGGCCAACAGCCTGGCGCGCTTCACCGACATCCTGCGCGACCTGCGCGCACAGACCCGGCAGGTCAGCTCCGGTGACATGATCCGCAAGGTCGCCAAGGAATCCGGATTGTTGAGTGAACTGCGCCAGCAGGCCAAGGAGGAGGCCAGCTACCAGCGCCGTGCCAACAACATCGAGGAACTGGCGCAGTGGTTCGAGGGTGGCCCGCGCGGTGCCACCGCCGCCGATCTGGCCGGGCAGCTGGCGCTGTTGTCACGCAGCGACAAGGACGAGGGCGGCAACCAGGTGCGCATGATGACCATGCACGCCTCCAAGGGCCTCGAATTCCCGTACGTGTTCATCGTCGGCTGCGAAGACGGCGTGCTGCCACACCAGGTCAGTCTGGACGAGGGCAATCTGCAGGAAGAGCGGCGCCTGCTGTACGTGGGCATCACCCGCGCCAAGATCCAGCTGTGGATGAGCTACAGCAAGCTCACCCGCAAGTTCGGCGAGCACGTGCGGCTGAAGCCGAGCCGGTTCTTCGACGAGATTCCGGCCGAGGAGATCCAGCGCGATGGCGCCGACCCGGTGGCGGATGCGGCGCGGAAGAAGGAGCGCGCGACGGCGGGGTTGGCCGCGATCGAGGCGCTGTTCGATTGAGGATCGAAAAGCCACTAAAGTGGTATTCCAATCCGTCCGATTGACGCTTCTGGCCTTGAGCCTGCATCGGGTTAAGGCCTAGTGTGAGCGCACCCGAAGTGCGCGCCGTGTCTTTCATCGTGTCCAACGATATCCCTGCTGTTCTCACCCGTACCTTCCTCGGGCTGGGCCTGGTCCTGCTTGTTTCAGCGCTTCTGGCCTACGTTGGGGCCAGGCGCTTCCTCGATGCGGCGGTCATTGCCGATGGCAGGATCACCCATGTGGATGCCGTCAGCGTTGATCGCGGTGGTTCGCGCACTTCAGGGGTGAAGTTCCTGTACTGGGTGGACTTCACTACCAGCAGCGGGCAAGTGATGCGGTTCTTCGCAGGTCGTACCCGCCATCGTGCCTACATGACGGGCGATCATGTAGATGTGCTGTACCTGCCGGACCGCCCGGACAAGGCCCTGGTGCGTTCGCTCTCATCACCCTGGGGCCTGAGCGTCATACTGGGAGTGACCGGCGGCCCATTCTTGCTGGGGGTGGGACTTCTGCACCTGCCGCAGGCGGCGAGGGCATGGCGGCGCAGGCAGCTCCTTCGCCACGGGACACGGGTGCAAGCCAAGGTCCGGGCGATCAAGCGCGATCGCGGAGTATTCTCGGGGGGAAGGCATCCGTTCGTCATCGTCTGCGCCTGGCGCGATCCTGAAACCACTCGATGGCATGTCTTCCACAGTGCGTATCTCTGGGCCGATCCCCGTGCACAGGTGAGTGGGCGTGAACTGGATGTCCATGTCATGCCGGGCAATCCGCGCTACTACCATGTCGATATTTCCTTCATTCGATCAGCGCCGGCACCGGCACGCTGATCGATCAACCCGGCCAGCACCATGCCCACCCTCCTCAGATGTTTTTTGCTGTTTTTCTTTGCCGTGGGCCTGCTGATCCTTCTGGCCGCCGCCTGGCTGTTCGTGGACGTCCAGCGTTTCGCGCGCAAGGCCGTTTCCGTAACCGGAACGGTGGTGGCCGTCCAGGCAGAGGATGCCCGGTCGGAAATGGAGGGGATGCCCGCACGTGACATCACCCTGCATCGCCCGGTGGTGAGGTTCCAGACCGCACAGGGGCAGATGATTCAGTTCACCGCGTCCTTTGCTACCGGGGCACCACTGTACGTGGTCGGCGAACAGGTACAGGTGCTATATCCCGGCGACATGCCTTCCAAGGCTCGTATCCAGCACCCGGGATTGCGCTGGGGCGCACCGCTGCTGTTGGCGCTGATGGGCATGGGGTTCTGCCTGATCGCCGCATGCGTCCATCGCCTGTGCGTGCGCTACTGGCCGATCCTGTTCGGCCAGCGTGACGGGGCATGTGGCTAGGCTGGGCATCGTAGTGGCCCACTTGGCCTGAGCGTGCCGCACGGCGGGCGCTGGCGTTGCAAAATCGAGGTATTCCTTCCGGAGCCCACCCATGCATCCCATCGAAAGCGAACGCCTGCGGCTGCGCCGCCTGGAACCAGACCGCGATGCGGCACCGATGCTGGCACTGCTGAATGATCCCGGCTTCGTCCGCTTCATCGGCGATCGCAATGTGCGCAGCGAGGAACAGGCGCGCGAGTACATCGCCCTGCGCGTGCTGCCCGCTTATGCGCTGAATGGCTTCGGCATGTATGCCATCGAACGGCTGGCCGATGGCGAATGGCTGGGCAATGCCGGGCTGGTGCGGCGTGACGGCCTGCCCGGGCCGGACATCGGCTATGCGGTGCTGTCGGCGTTCGCAGGGCAGGGCTATGCCGGTGAAGCGGCGCGGGCGGTGTTCCAGCACGCGCGCGGCACGCTGGGCCTGCAGGACCTGTATGGCATCACCGACCTGGGCAACGCGGTGTCCGGCAGGATCCTGCTGGGCCTGGGCATGCAGGAACGGGGCGTCATCCAGCTGCCGGGCATCGAAACCCCCAGCCGGCTGTATGCCACGCCGGGTGCGGCGCAGGTCTGAACGCGGCCGGTGCCGACCAGCGGCCGGCACCCGCGCCTTCAGCCACGCAGCTCGGCCAGCTGCGCCTGCAGCTCGGCCACCGCCACTTCCAGCTGCGCCACGCGCTCGGCCAGGCCGGGGGCGGCGGCGTCGCTGCCGCCGCCACTGCTGGCGAACTTCGCCGCCAGCGCCGCACCGTCCACTTCACCGCACAGCAGGTGCATGTAGCGGTCTTCGCGCTGGCCGCTGGCGCGCGGCAGCACCACCAGCAGCGCGCGCTGCTGCAGGCGCTCGATGGCGTGGCGGGCTTCGTCGGCATCGGTGAAACGGTGCAGGCGCTCGCTGCGGGTGACCAGTTCGCCCAGCGTCTGCGGCCCGCGCAGCAGCAGCAGCGCCAGCAGCACGGTCTGCTGCCGGGTCAGGTCCAGCGCCGCCTGCAGGCGGTGCTCATAGCGGTCCGCGCGCGAGGAGAAATGCTGGCGGGCCAGGCCCATCGTCTCCAGCTGGCGCAGGGCGTGCTGCACGCTGCCGGCATCGACATTCATCACCGGCTCGCGGGCGGTCTTCTGGTTGGCGGCCGACTGCGCGGCGTTGACCGTCAGCGGGTAGGTGTCCGGGGTGGTCGCCTCCTTTTCCACCAGGCAGCCCAGCAGGCGGGCCTGCACGGCGTCGAGCAGGGGGACGTCGGGGGTCTGGCTGGAATCGGTCATGGCGGCCTCCGGATGGGCAACGGGTCAACCGCCAAGCATAGCCGTCCCAGGGCGGTCTTTGCCGGTAAAATGCGCCGGTATATCTGATTGCCGGTGAATCCATGCGTCGTCCTGTTTCCCTGTCCCTGACCCTGCTCGCCACCGCGGCGCTGGGCCTGTCCGCCTGCAAGCGCGTGGAGGCGCCTGCTGCCGAAGCCGCTGCCCCGCAGGCGCCGGCCTCCGCCGCCAAGGCCGATGGCGCGCGCGATGCAAGCGCCAACGACAACCTCAATGCGGTGCTGTGGATGCAGCGCGCGCAGGAGTACAGGGCGATCACCGAGCAGACCTACCGCGCCGCCGCCGACCGCCTCGACGGCGCGCTGAAGGAAGCCCACTGGGACGCGCTGGTGCCGGAAGAACGCGGCAACGCGGCCAAGGGCCTGAAGCCGGCGGTGGTGCTGGACGTGGACGAGACCGTGCTGGACAACTCGCCCTACCAGGCGCGCCTGGTCCGCGACGGCAAGGAATACGATGAGATGACCTGGGACCAGTGGGTGGCCGAAAAGAAGGCCAAGGCGATCCCCGGCGTGGTCGACTTCGCCAAGGCCGCCAACGCCAAGGGCGTCACCCTGCTGTACATCTCCAACCGCGCCGTGCACCTGAAGGAGGCGACCCTGGCCAACCTGCGCGAGCAGGGCCTGCCGGTGACCGATGACAGCGTGTTCCTCGGCCTGGGCACCGTGGTCGAAGGTTGCGAGCAGGCCGGCAGCGAGAAGAACTGCCGCCGCCGCCTGGCCGGGCAGAAGTACCGGGTGCTGATGCAGTTCGGCGACCAGCTGGGTGACTTCGCGGAAGTGACCGCCAACACCAACGAAGGCCGTGACGCGCTGCTGCAGCAGTACCACGACTGGTTCGGCGAGCGCTGGTGGATGCTGCCGAACCCGACCTACGGCGGCTTCGAGCCGGCGCAGTTCAACAATGACTACAGCCAGTCGCGCCAGGCCCGCCACGATGCCAAGCGCGCCGCGCTGGATTACGCACCGTGAGCCGCGCCCCGCTGCCGCTGCGCGACGACGAGCGCCTGATCTTCGCCCTGGATGTCCCGGACCGCGCACAGGCGCTGGAGTGGGTGGACCGCCTGGGCGACAGCGTGGCGTTCTACAAGATCGGCATGGAGCTGCTGGCCTCCGGCGAGTACTTCCAGGTGCTCGATGAACTGGCCCGCCGCGACAAGCGCGTGTTCGTCGACCTGAAGTTCTTCGACATCCCGGCCACCGCCGCCGCCGTGATCAAGCGCCTGTCGCAGTGGCCGGTCAGCTACGCCACCATCCATGGCTGGCACCCGGCGATGATGGAGGCCTGTGTGGCCGCCAACGGCAGCGACATGCGCCTGCTGGCGGTGACCGTGCTGACCTCCATGGGCCGCCCCGACCTGGCGCAGATGGGCATCGACCGCGAGCCGGTGGACGTGGTGGTCGAGCGTGCGCTGGCCGCCCAGGCGGCCGGCATCGACGGCGTGATCGCCTCGGGCCAGGAAGCCGGCCCGATCCGCGCCGCCACCGGTGCCGGGTTCTCGATCGTGTGCCCAGGCATCCGCCCCGGTGGCCCGGTCGGCGATGACCAGAAGCGTACGGTCGGCGTGGCCCAGGCCTTCGCCGATGGCGCCGACGCCATCGTGGTCGGTCGCCCGATCCGCCTGGCCGCCGATCCGCAGGCCGCCGCACGCGCCATCCAGCAGGAAATCGCGACGGCTCTGGCCACACGCTGAGTCGCCTGCCGGCAGCGATCACGCTGGTAACCCGAACGCCATCCCGGTCCGCATGGGATGGCGTTCGCGTTTGTGCGGCTGATTCTGTCGCAACCATCCCCAGCGGCGAAAACTGTGCGCCGTTCGGTGCCATGGCGCGTTCCCTGTACTTCCCAATCGGTGAACCGGCACGGCCTCTGGCTGGCCGGCCCACTCACGATCAAGGGAGTACACCTACATGGATCGCAACACCCTGCTGCTGCTGGCCGGCCTGCTTGCCGCGTCCAGCACCCCGAGTGCCATCGCGGCGCCAGCGCCACGCGAAGCGCCCCGCATCATTGGCGGCGAGGCCGCCCAGCCGGGCGAGTATCCCTTCATGGTCAGCATCCAGCGCCTGTCACTCGGCGACAGCGACCATGGCCGCCACTGGTGTGGGGCAACGCTGATTTCCCCGTCCTGGATACTGACCGCGTCTCACTGTGTGGAGGGCGACCGGCCGGGTGATCTGGCCGTGCTGGGCGGTGCCGTCACGCTGTCCAGCGAGCCGTCGTTGCGGGCCTCCAACATCAAGGCCATCCACCTGCATCCGGCGTTCAACAGCGGCAACTCGCTTGAGCACGACGTGGCCCTGATCCAGCTCAGCGCGCCGCTGGCCGATGCCCAGCCGGTGGCGCTGCGGCTGCGGCCGGATGCCAACCTGCTGAAGCCGGGTCGCGCATTCACGGTCCTCGGTTGGGGAGATACCGACATCAGCGAGGACCGTCGCTATCCCACCCGACTGCAGACCGTGCAGGTGCCGTTCGTGCCGTTTGCCGAGTGCCAGCAGGCCTATGGCGGTGAACTGTCGCGCGGCAAGGTGATCTGCGCCGGCCGCGAGGGCATCGACAGCTGCCAGGGTGATTCCGGCGGCCCGCTGCTGCTGCGCCTGCGCGCGGGCTGGACCCAGTTCGGCATTGTCAGCTGGGGCGAGGGCTGCGCACTGGCCGGCTACCCCGGCGTTTATGCCCGAATCGCCGAAAAACACGCCGTAGATTTCATCGAGGCCGTCTGGCAGCGTGATTGATTCAATAAAATCAAATGGTTACAACGAATTATGTGAAGTATTGCCTTAAGTTGAATGGCAGCGTACGATCGCCGCCATCCGGCCCTCGGGCCGGACATGCGCCACACTACTGTCCTCCGGCCCCGTGCCGGCTTGAAGAGCCTGCGATCCCAGTGATCCGGGCTCTTTTTTTATCCAGATCAATCGGTTGCGCGCGCGATGCGGGAAACCGTGACGGCCCGGCTTGCCGCTGTCACCGTGCAGGCCGCAAGATGCGGACCGGTCCGGGGAGTCCGATGGCATGAACGTGGCAGTACGGGGAAGGTCTGCGCGGGGGTGGGGGCTGGCGGCGACGCTGCTGCTGGCGCTTGCGGCGTGCCGTGGTTCCAGCAGCGACCCGGCTGCGGCGCCGGCCGAACCGGTCGCCGCGGTACAGGCCATGGCGCAGCGGCTGGCCGAGGATGACCTGGTCGGCTTTGCCCGCCTGGCGGTACCGCCAAGCCAGTACCAGCGTCTGCAGCAGGCCTGGGCCGAGGGCCACAGCCAGTGGCCGCTGACCGAGCTGCCGCTGGGCGACCAGCTGCTGCCGATGCTGGCCGCGCTGCGCGAGCCCACCGCCAGCGTGCAGCTGCAGCGCAGTTTCGACCGCCAGCTGGCCGGCCAGGCCAGCGCCGTGCGCCAGGCCGCGCAGTCGATGGGCAACTTCGGGGTGCAGTACCTGCGCCACCAGAAGGGCTACACCCCAGGCCAGCAGGCCCATTACATCCAGCTGGTGCAGACCCTGGCCGCCTGGGCCGGGGAGGCGCCGATCAGCGATCGGGCCCGTGCCCGCAGCAGCATCGCCGCGCTGACCAGTGCCGCAGCCAAGGTCGGTTTCCAGGATGAAGCCGGGCTGCAGGCCGCCGGCATGGAAGGCAGCCTGCAGCAGCTGGCCCCGTTCATCCACACCGTGAAGGCGGTCCTGGCCAGCTACGGGCTGGGGGTGGACGAGGCGCTGCACAGCGTGCGCGGTGAGCTGCTGTCGGTGCAGGGCGACAACGCGCTGGTCCGTCTGCACTACGAGCTTGCCGGGCGGGCGATGACCGTGCAGGTGCCGCTGAGCCGGCGCGAGGGCCACTGGTACCTGACCCGCACCCTGGCCGACACCGATGCCCTGCTGCGCCAGGCCGATGCCGCGCGCGCCGCCGCCGTGCCGCCGCCGGCGACCGACCCGGCCAGCGATGGGGAAGCGGCAACGCCGTCGGCTAAGCCATAATGACGTCGATGTCGAAACAGAACCCGCTGCCGTTCCCCGGCGAAGAATCCCAGCCGACGCCCGCCGACACGGCGCCGGCGTCCCCCTCGACCGACACCGGCGTGAGCCCGGCGGCGGCGCCCGTGCACGCGCGCCCGGCGGGCCGCCGGCCGCTGTGGGCACGCCTGCTTGGCCGTCTGGTCGAGCCGTGGCTGTCGTTGAAGATCGAGCCGGAAGATCCGGGCCAGTACAACGATGGCCGTCCGGTCATGTACGTGCTGGAAGACTACGGTCTGTCCAACGCGCTGATCCTGGACAAGGCCTGCCGCCAGGCGGGCCTGCCCTCGCCGCTGGTGCCGCTGGCGGGTGACCCGACCGGCCGCAAGCGCGCCTACCTGGCCCTCTCGCGGCGCAGCTCCAGCAACTCGCTGATCCCCGAGCAGCGTGGCGCCAAGACCCATTCCGACTCGCTGGCCAAGGTGCTGCAGGCCCATCGCGTGCGCGATGACCTGGACGTGCACCTGGTGCCGGTGTCGATCTTCGTCGGCCGCGCCCCGGACAAGCAGAGCGGCTGGTTCGCCGTGCTGTTCTCGGAAAACTGGGCGCTGGTCGGTCGCTTCCGCCGCCTGCTGGGCCTGCTGCTGAACGGCCGCAACACCATCGTGCGCTTCGCACCGCCGATATCGCTGCGCAGCACCGTCGATGAGGGCCTGGAGCCGGAACGTACGGTGCGCAAGCTGCAGCGCGTGCTGCGCACCCATTTCCGCCGTATCCGCGAATCGGTGATCGGCCCGGACCTGTCCACCCGGCGCCTGCTGGTGGACCAGGTACTGGCCGCCGAACCGGTGCGCGAGGCGATCGCTGCCCAGGCCAAGCGTGACAACAGCAAGCCGGCCGATGCCTGGAAGAAGGCGCACGCCTACGCCTGGGAAATCGCCGCGGACTATTCCAGCCCGGTGGTGCGCTCGGCCAGCTTCATGCTCAGCCATGTGTGGAACCGCATCTACGCTGGCGTGCTGGTGCACCACCTGGACAAGTTCAAGGCCGCCGCGCCGGGCCACGAAGTGGTGTACGTGCCCAGCCACCGCAGCCACATGGACTACCTGCTGCTGTCCTACCTGCTGTACGACCGTGGCATCGTGCCGCCGCACATCGTGGCCGGCATCAACCTCAACCTGCCGGTGGTCGGCACCCTGCTGCGCAAGGGCGGCGCCTTCTTCATCCGCCGCTCGATCCGTGGCAACGCGCTGTATTCGGCCGTGCTCAGCGAGTACGTGGCGCAGCTGGTGGCCGGCGGCTATTCCATCGAATACTTCGTCGAGGGCGGGCGCTCGCGCACCGGGCGCCTGCTGCAGCCCAAGGGCGGCATGATCTCGATGACCCTGCGCGCGTTCCTGCGCCAGCCGCGCAAGCCGGTGCTGTTCCAGCCCATCTACATCGGCTACGAGAAGCTGATGGAAGGCGGCAGCTACCTGGACGAGCTGTCCGGGCGGCCGAAGGAAAAGGAATCGATCTGGCAGCTGCTGTGGGGCATCCCCAAGGTGCTCAAGCAGAACTACGGCCAGGTGGTGGTGAACTTCGGCGAACCGATCGCGCTCAACGACGTGCTGGCCGAGAAGGCGCCGGAGTGGGGCGGCGAAGCGGTTGCCGAGGACGAGAAGCCGTCCTGGCTGTCGACCACCGTCGACACGCTGGCCGAGCGCATCCAGGTGCGCATCAACGGCGCGGCCGACGTCAACCCGATCAACCTGCTGGCGCTGGCGCTGTTGTCCACGCCCAAGCATGCGATGGGCGAGGCCGACCTGATCGCGCAGATCGAGTTGTGCAAGACCCTGCTGGTGGAGATGCCGTACTCGGGCCGGGTGACGGTGACGCCGCATTCGCCGGAGCGGATCATCGCCCACGCCGAAGAGATCAACGTGCTCACCCGCATCAAGCACCCGCTGGGCGACGTGCTCAGTGTCAGTGGCGATACCGCGGTGCTGCTGAGCTACTTCCGCAACAACGTGGTGCACCTGTTCACCGCGTCCTCGTGGGTGGCCTGCTGCTTCCAGAACAACCGCCGCATGAGCCGCACCGGCCTGGTCCAGCTGGGCCGCACGGTGTACCCGTTCCTGCAGGCCGAGCTGTTCCTGCCCTGGACCGAGGACGAGTTCGCCCAGCGCATCGATCAGACCATCGACGTGTTCGTGCGGGAAGGGCTGCTGCAGAACGTCAACGAAGACGACGGCGGCATCCTGGCCCGCAATACCGGGCAGACCGATGAAGTGTTCCGCCTGCGGGCGATCGGCCACTCGCTGCAGCAGGCCTTCGAGCGCTACTACATCGCCATTTCGGTGCTGGTGAAGAACGGCCCCGGCACGCTCGGCGCGGCGGAACTGGAAAGCCTGTGCCAGCAGGCCGCGCAGCGTCTGAGCCTGCTCTACGCCCCGGCCGCGCCGGAGTTCTTCGACAAGTCGCTGTTCCGCGGCTTCATCCAGAAGCTGCGCGAACTGCGCCTGGTGTGGCCGGACGAGAACAGCAGGCTGCTGTTCGACGACCGCCTGGATGCCTGGGCCAAGGATGCGAAGTTCATCCTCGGCCGCGAACTGCGCCACACCATCGAACGGGTCAGCCCGGAAGCGGCTCGCCCGGAAGAACCGGCGCCGCAGGAGTGAGCCTGCTTCGCGCGGTTGCCCTGGCGGTGGCAGCTGCCGCCGGCGGCGCCGGCGCGATCGCGGCGCAGGCGGCAACGGCCTGTGTCGAGGACACCCTGCCCGGGCGTCTGGCCGATGCGCCGGTCCGCCTGTGTGTCGACCATGGGGGCGGACAGCCGGCGCGCTACCAGCTGTGGCTGGCGGGTGAGGTGCGGGTGGCGGGCGACGAGGATGCCGCGCGCCAGGGCCTGGTCGGTGACTGGTACGGCCATCCGCTGCGGCTGCGCTGTACGCTGGAGGGCGGCCGGCACCGCTGTGCGCTGAGCGTGGACGGCGAGGCTGCATGGCGTGCGGAGCTGGAACTGCCGCGCTGAGCCGTGGCCCGATGGCCGGCTCCCCCTGGCGTGGAACTGCCGCGCTGTCGGCCGCGGACGGGCGCAGCGGTCAGGCCGGTTCGTCGGGAATCTGCAGGCTTTCCAGCCGCGCGATGCAGTCCTTCAACTGCAGCTTGCGCCGCTTCAGGCGCTTGAACTCCAGCTCGTCCTCGCCGTTGGCGGCCATGCGCGTGATCTGTTCATCCAGCGCGCGGTGCTCGGCGCGCAGGGCGACGAGGTGCTCGACGATTTCGGCGGCGCTGTAGGTGTCCACAGTCCCCGAGCATACACAGCGACGATGACTGCCGGGAGAGGGGAATTCCGACCCCGGGTCCGGGCCGCCGCAAGCCGTTAGAATGGGGGCATGACCGCCGTGATTTCCCTGCCCGATCCTCCGCAGCGCGCGCCGCGCGATGCGCGCGCGGCCGGGCGCGGGCTGGACCGGCTGGGCAAGCGCCTGCGCCGCCAGGTGGGCCAGGCCATCGCCGATTTCGGCATGATCCAGGCCGGCGACAAGGTCATGGTCTGCCTGTCCGGCGGCAAGGACAGCTATACCCTGCTGGACCTGCTGCTGCAGCTGCAGAAGAAGGCGCCGGTGCCGTTCGAGCTGGTGGCGGTGAACCTGGACCAGAAGCAGCCCGGTTTTCCCGAACAGGTGCTGCCCGGCTACCTGGCCGGGCTGGGCGTGCCCTACCAGATCATCGAACAGGACACCTATTCGGTGGTCAGCCGGGTCATTCCCGAGGGCCGCACGATGTGTTCGCTGTGCTCGCGCCTGCGTCGTGGCGCGCTGTACAACCACGCCAAGGCCCACGGCTTCACCCGCATCGCGCTGGGCCACCATTGCGACGACATGGTGGCCACGCTGTTCATGAACCTGTTCCATCATGCCCGGCTGGCGGCCATGCCGCCGAAGCTGCTCAGCGATGACGGCCAGCATGTGGTGATCCGCCCGCTGGCCTACGTGCGCGAACACGACATCGCCGCGTACGCGCAGGCCCGGCGGTTTCCGATCATCCCCTGCACCCTGTGCGGCAGCCAGGAAAACCTGCAGCGTCGCCAGGTCGGCCAGATGCTCAGGCAGTGGGACCAGGACCACCCCGGCCGCATCGAGCAGATCGCGCGTGCGATGGCCGACGTGCGTCCTGCGCAGCTGGCCGATGCGAACCTGTTCGACTTCATGGCCCTGGGTCGCCGCGAGGATGCGGCGCACCCCGCGGCCGAAGCCTGGCTGGCGGCCGCACCGGCCGAGCCCGACGCCGACCCACAGACGCCTGCCCATTGAGGGCGGGCGCCCTTTCCCTTTGCCTTCCGGAATTCCATGTTCTTTCGCAACCTGACGTTCTTCCGTTTCCCGACCAGCACCGATTTTTCCGAAGTCGACACCCTGCTGCCGCACGCCCTGCTGAAGCCGGTGGGCGCGCTGGAAATGAACTCGCGTGGCTTCATGTCGCCGTTCGGCCGTGAAGAGAAAGAGGTGTTTTCGCACCGTATCGCCGAACATCTGTGGCTGACCGTGGGCGGTGAGGACAAGATCCTGCCCGGTGCGGTGGTCAACGACCTGCTCGAGCGCAAGCTGGAGGAGATCGAGGAGAAGGAAGGTCGCCGTCCCGGCGGCCGCGAGCGCAAGCGCATGAAGGACGATCTGCTGCACGAGCTGCTGCCGCGCGCCTTCGTGAAGTCCTCGCGCAACGATGCGTTCATCGACCAGCTGCACGGTTACGTGGTCGTGGATACCTCCAGCCGCAAGACCGGCGAATACTTCATGTCCGACATCCGCGGCCTGCTTGGCAGCTTCCCGGCGATGCCGTTGAACGCCGAAGTCGCGCCGCGCTCGATCCTGACCGGCTGGATTGCCGGCGAGCCGCTGCCGACCGGGCTGAGCCTGGGCGAAGAGTGCGAGATGAAGGACCCGGTGGAAGGCGGCGCGGTGGTCAAGTGCCAGCACCAGGAACTGCGCTGCGACGAGATCGACAAGCACCTGGATGCCGGCAAGCAGGTCACCAAGCTGGCACTGGTGTTCGAGGACAACCTGTCCTTCGTGCTCGGTGATGACCTGATCGTGCGCAAGCTGAAGTTCCTCGACGGCGCGCTGGACCAGCTGGAACACGCCGACGAAGACGGCCGCCGCGCCGAGTTCGACGCCCGCTTCGCCCTGCAGAGTGCGGAGATCCGCCGCCTGTTCCTGCTGCTCGAAGAGGCCTTCAAACTCAGCAAGGCCGACTGAACAGGCACCCGGCAGGCCGCCGGTCATCCGGCGGCCCAAAGCGGCGCTATGCTTGCTGCATGAGCCGCCTGCTGCGCCGCCTGATCTCGCCGGTCCCGCCCGCCACCGTGCAGCGCGACACGGTGCGCCTGCGCCTGGACGATGCTGAGATCGAGGTCCTGCGCGTACGCGATCCGCGTGCGCGCCGGATCAAGCTGAGCGTGGACGAGCGCGGTGCGCGGCTGACCTTGCCGCCGCGCGCCAGCCTGGCGATGGGCGAACGCTTTCTGGAACAGCATCGCGAATGGCTGGGCCTGCAGCTGCGCCATTACCAGGGCCATGCCCTGCCGGCCGCATTGCAGCCCGGCGTTGATGGCGTCCTGCCGCTGCGTGGTCAACTGCTGCCGCTGCGCTGGCAGGAAGGCCGCTATGCGCGGCTGGAGATCGATGACCAGGGCGCCTGCGTACAGTGGCCGACACGTGCCGGCGATGCGACGCTGCGGCGCCTGCTGCGTGAGTTCTACGAAGCGCAGACCCGCGCCGACGTCGGCCGCTGGCTGCCCAAATACCTGCCGGGCCTGCCGCGTGCGCCCAGCCGGCTGCGCCTGAAAGTGATGTCATCGCAATGGGGTTCGCTGGCTCCCGATGGCAGCATGGCACTGGACCTGGCCTTGGTGCTCGGTCGTCCGGAAGCGTTCGAATACGTGCTGGTGCACGAACTCTGCCATCTCATCCAGGCCAATCACTCGCCCGCGTTCTGGCACGAAGTGGAAACACGCTTCCCCGACTGGCGCGCGCAGCGCGATTACTTCCAGCTGGAAGGTCGGCGCCTGAAGGCGATGCTTCGGCAACTGCTGTAGCGCCAGCGCTGCCGCCGTTGCCCACGCTTTCTTCTCTACCCCCGCCTTCGCCACGCCCCTTCAGCAGAAGGGGCTTTACAACAGAGGGTGAAGCCCGCGACCGCAACCCTCACCTCGCCCGCAACGCCGCCGCCGCTGCCCAGCGTGCCGCCACCCGCGGCGCCGTGATGCACACCGCCTGGTCGGTCACCGTCGTCACCGCACGCTCCAGCAGCTGGATATCCGCCTCATGCTGGCGCGCCACATGCGGATCCTCGAAGAAGATCGCGCGCTGGCAGCGCCCTTCCAGCACCCGGTCGGCAATCTGCGCGTCGCCGCCCATCGGCCCGCTCTGGTAGCGCGTCACCCAGGGCGTATCGGCGGGCCAGCCACGGCTCCAGGCCAGTTCGTTCAGGCGCTGGCCGGTGGTGCCGGTGGCCACCCGCTCCGCGAACCGCGCCAGCACATCGAAGTGCTCGTCGGCGAAGGCCAGCATGGCCGGCTTCATCGCGTCGTGCGCGATCAGGGCCAGGGTCTGGTCCTCGAACGCATGCAGGTCGTCGGCACCGGCATCGGCGGCCATGCCGGCGTGCACCCGCTCGACCTCGACCCAGTCGCGCGCCGTGGCGACGGTGGAGATGAAGGGCTTCGCGTGGATCACGCACTGGCGCTTGAGCGCGGTTGCTTCGGGAAACACCGAAGAGGGATCCACCGGATCCATCAGGTAGATCGCACCGTCCAGCGTGCGCTCGGCACCCATGCCCACCACCTCGGCGACCAGTTTCATCAGCCCACCCTGGCGACCGTAGGGATAGCCCTGCAGGCCGGGGTAACCGCTGAGGAAGCCGTGCCGCTGTATCGCGTCATGGGTGCGCCCGACCGCGCACAGCGTCACGCCCAGTTCGCGCAGCCCGGACTCGCTCGCGCGCAGCCAGCGGAACAGGGCCGCGCGCGCGTCGTGGTGATGGAGGCGGTTGGCGGCCAGACCGATGCGCATCGATAGCTCCGGGGAAGGGTAGAGGCGGCAGTGTATGTCGCTATTGTCAGCTTCGTATCGTTTTACAAATTTCCTCATTGTTGACCGCAGATGCGCCGCTACCGTGGCAGGAGCCCAATCCACCACACCGCCATCGCACCGCCACCACCCCGTCTGCGACATGAGGAGATCGCCGTGAATGTCGCCGGCCGTCGTGCCTGCATCGTCCTGTCGTGGTGGCTGTCCAGCGCCGCGGCGGCCGCACCCGCAGAGCGCTGCGAAGGCCCGCTGGTGCTGGCCTATCCCGCCGATCGCGCGCCCCTGTCCTCCAGCCAGGATGCACAGCCGCAGGGCCTGGTGGCGGCCTATCTGTCGCGGCTGCAGGAACGGGTTCCTGCGCTGCGACCGGTGCCGGTCACTGCCGCGGCGCTGGCCGAAGGCAGCCTGCCCGACGGCACCCGTGCCGTGCTGGGCTGGCCACGCGCGCAGGTCCCGTCCAGCTGGGTGACCAGCAGGCCGTACCTGCAGGTGCCGCAGGTCATCGTTCGCCGCCGCGATTCGCCACCGATCATCGGCCTGGACGGGCTGCGCGGGCACAGCCTGGCCAGCCCCGACAGCGTGCCGTTGTCGCGGCGCCTTGACGACGAGGCGGCCGACGCGCAGCTGCTGCAGGTCGCCGGCGTGGACAGCGCACTGCAGCTGCTCGCCACCGGCAGTGTCGACGCCGCAGTGGCGGACCTGGTGAGTGTGGAAAGCGCGTTGCGACGGCACCCGGGGAGTGGCCTGGACGTGGCGGCGCCGGCCGGATTCAGCGATGCGCTGGTGCTGGCCACGGTGCCGGCGTGCGCCTCGCTGGTGACCGGCTTCAACCAGCTGCTTGCCGGCATGACCCCGGAACAGACCGAGGCGCTGCGGGTGAACTGGATATCGACCGCGCCGCGGCACCGGCAGCTGCCGCAATCGCCGGTGCGCTGGTGGGTGGCAGTGCTGCTGGTGGTCCTGGCGCTGGGCCTGCTGCATGCATTCGGCTACTGGCGCCTGCACCGCGAAGGCCTGCGCCGGCAGGCGCTGGAGCAACGCCTGCAGGAGGTCACCGCCCACCTGCCGGCGGTGGTGTACCGCGCGCGGCGCAGCAGCGGCGGCCGCTACAGCGTTCTGCACATCGCCGGCGACGTGCATGCCCTGTTCGGGGTGAGCGTGGATACCGCGCGGGTCGACCACGGCCGGCTGATGGCCGCCGTGCACCCGCAGGACCGTGCGGCGGTGCTGGCCTGCGTGGATGCCGCAGCGCTGGCCCACGGTGCCATCGACATCACCTTCCGCACGCATGGCCGCGACGGGCTGCGCTGGGTCCGCTCGCACGGGCGGCCGATTGCCTGCGGCGACAGCGGCGTGGAATGGAGTGGCTACTGGATGGATGTCACCCGGGCCCATGCACGGACCCAGGCGCTGCACGTCGCACGCCGCGACGCGGAGCAGGCCGCTGCGGCCAAGACCCACTTCCTGGCCACGATGAGCCACGAGATCCGTACCCCGATGAGTACCCTGCTGGGGATGCTGGAATGCCTGGGCGGTACCGCGCTGGATGCCCGCCAGCGCCAGGTGCTGGCCACCATCGATGACGCCGCGGCCATGCTGCGGCAGATCCTGGACGATGTGCTGGACAGCCAGCGGTTGCAGCCTGGACCACAGCCTGCGCAGCCGCTGCCCACCGATCTGGCCGAACTGCTGCGGGCGGTGCAGCGTCTGCTGGCACCGGTGGCGGCGAGCAAGGGGCTGCACCTGCGCTGCACAATCGACCCGGCACTGCAGCGCGGCTCGCTGGCCGACGGCCTGCGCCTGCGCCAGATCCTGTTCAATCTGGCCGGCAATGCGCTGAAGTTCACCCTGCAGGGGGGCGTCGATCTGCAGCTGCGGATGCTGCAGCAGCGCGCGCACGGGCAGCAGGTGCGGCTGCAGGTCACCGACACCGGCGTTGGCATCAGCAGGGCGCGGCAACGCGCGGTGTTCGCTGCGTTCACCCAGGCCGAGGCGTCCACCACCCGGCGCTTCGGCGGCAGTGGCCTGGGCCTGGCGATCTGCCGTGAACTGGCCGCGTCGATGGGTGGGCAGCTGTGCCTGCGCAGCGCGCCGGGCAAGGGGACCCGCGTGTGGCTGGACCTGTACCTGCCGGCGTGCGCGGCACCGGCGACCGCCCTGGCGGCAGCGCCCGCCAGTACTGAAGCGCTGCCGCGGGTGCGGGTGCTGGTGGCCGAGGATCATCCCACCAATCTGCAGCTGCTGGTGCAGCGGCTGCAGGAACTGGGCCTGCAGGTGCATGCGGCGGCCGACGGACAGCAGGCCTGGCAGGCCTGGCAGGCGGGCGCGTTCGCGCTGGTCATCACCGACTGCCACATGCCGGGCATGGACGGCTTCGCGCTGGCCCGTGCGATCCGTGCCGATCCCCGCCCCGGCTCGGCGGCGGTGCCGATCATCGCCTTGACCGCCAGCGTGCTCGAACGCACGCGGCAGGAGTGCCGGGCCGCCGGCATCGACCACTTCCTGGCCAAACCGGTGGACCGCGAACAGCTGCGCGCAGCGCTTGCCGCAGCGCTGCAGCCGCAGGCCCGGCCGTCAGCGTGCCAGTAGCCGGACGATGCTGGCGGCCGCGTCGCGGCCTTCGGCCACGGCTGTCACCACCAGGTCGGCACCGCGTACCGCATCGCCGCCTGCGAACAGGCGCGGATGTGCGGTCTGGAACGGCAGCCGCTCCTTGCCGCCGGCCACGATGCGACCGTTCGGCTGGCCCTCCACGCCATGCTCGGCCAACCAGGCCGGCACGCTGGGCGAGAAGCCGAAGGCGATGATCACCACGTCCGCCTCCAGCAGCGATTCGCTGCCTTCGATCGGCACCGCGTTCTGGCGGCCGTTGGCGTCGGGCTCGCCGAGCCGGGTCTCGACCACGGTCACGCCGATCACTTCGTCATCGGCACCGGCCTCGATCGACAGCGGCTGGCGGTTGAACAGGAAGCGCACGCCTTCCTCGCGTGCATTGGCCACCTCGCGCGCGCTGCCGGGCATGTTGGCTTCGTCGCGGCGGTAGGCACAGGTGACTCTGGCCGCACCCAGGCGCACCGCGCTGCGCACGCAGTCCATGCCGGTGTCGCCACCACCGAGCACCACCACGCGCTTGCCGTTGAGGTCGGGCAGGGCGATGGTGTCTTCCCAGCCGGCAATCGGCCGGCCGTGCGGATCATCGCCGCCGACGATGCGGCTGTTCTGCACCAGGAACGGCAGCGCCGGCAGCACGCCCTTCAGGTCCTGGCCGTCCAGGCCGCCGTCGGTGTAGCGGTAGGCGCCCGTGCCCAGGAACACTGCGTCATGCTCATCCAGCAGCTGCTGCAGGGTCAGGTCGCGGCCGATCTCCACACCGAGCCGGAACTGCACGCCCATGCCCTCCAGCACCTCGCGGCGGCGATGGATCACGTCCTTGTCCAGCTTGAAGCTGGGGATGCCGAACTGCAGCAGGCCGCCGATCTGTTCATAGCGGTCGTAGACCACGGCGCGGATGCCGGCGCGCGCCAGGCGGTCGGCACAGGCCAGCCCGGCCGGGCCGGCGCCGATCACCGCCACGCTGTGGCCGCTCGGCTGCACCGCGGCCAGGTCCGGCCGCCAGCCGCTGGCCAGCGCGGTGTCGACGATGTACTTCTCGACCGCGCCGATGGTGACCGCACCGAACTCCTCCAGGGTGCAGCTGCCCTCGCACAGCCGATCCTGCGGGCACACCCGGCCGCACACTTCCGGCAGCGGGTTGGTGCTGTGGCACAGCGTGGCGGCCTCGTGGATGCGGTTCTCCTGCACCAGCTGCAACCACTGCGGAATGGCGTTGTGCACCGGGCACTTCCAGCTGCAGTAGGGATTTCCACAGTCCAGGCAGCGGCCGGCCTGGTACTGCGCGTCTTCCTTGCCGAATTTTCCGTACAGCTCGCCCCAGTCGCCGGAGGTGCGCAGTTCGACCGGGATGCGCTGCGGCATGGTGCGGGGCAGATCGAGGAACTGGAAAGCGTGCTTGCGGCTCATGATCGTCTCGGCAGTGCAGTGCGCGCGCTCAGGCGGCGCGGCGCAGGGTTTCGGTCAGCGACTCGATGCTGGCGGCCTTGGGTTTGACCAGCCAGAACTTGCCGATGTAATCGCGGAACTCGTCGAGGATCTGCTGCGCCCAGATGCTGCCGGTCAGTTCGCGGTGGCGGCCGATCAGCCGGTGCAGGTGCTGGCGGTAGTTCTCGAAGCCCTCGGCGGACACCCGATGGATGTCGATCAGCTCGTGGTTGTAGCGGTCGACGAAATCGCGGTCGACGTCCAGCACGTAGGCCAGGCCACCGGTGAAGCCGGCGCCGAAGTTCAGGCCGACCTTGCCCAGCACCAGCACCACGCCGTCGGTCATGTACTCGCAGCAGTGGTCACCGGCACCTTCCACCACCGCCAGCGCGCCGGAATTGCGCACCGCGAAGCGCTCGCCGGCGCGGCCCGCGGCGAACAGCTCGCCACCGGTGGCGCCGTACAGGCAGGTGTTGCCGATGATGGCGGTGCTGCGTGCCTCGAAGCGCGCGCCACGCGGCGGGCGCACCACCAGGCGGCCACCGGCCATGCCCTTGCCGACGTAGTCGTTGGCTTCGCCTTCCACTTCCAGGTGCAGGCCGCCGACGTTGAACGCGCCGAAGCTCTGCCCGGCACTGCCGCGGAAGCGCAGTTCCAGCGGTGATTCGGCCATGCCCTGGTTGCCATGCGCGCGTGCCACCGCACCGGCCAGGCGGGTGCCGATGCTGCGGTCGGTGTTGTGGATCAGGAAGCGGTGTTCGCCGCCCTGCTTGTGCTCGATGGCCGGCGCCAGCAGGCCGTCCATCTGCGTGGCCAGGCTGTCCGGCGACTCGTACAGGCGCTGCGCGGCGCAGTGGCTGCCTTCGAAACGGGCATCGGCGAGCAGACGTGACAGGTCCACGCGCACGCCCTCGCGCGGTACCGCCTCGATCTGCCGCAGCAGGTCGGTACGGCCGACGATCTCTTCCAGCGAGCGCGCGCCCAGGTAGGACAGCCAGCCACGCACTTCCTCGGCCAGCAGGCGGAAGAAGTTCTCCACGCGCTCGGGCTGGCCGGTGAAGTGGTTCTCGCGCAGGCGTTCGTCCTGGGTGGCCACGCCGGTGGCGCAGTTGTTGAGGTGGCAGATGCGCAGGTACTTGCAGCCCAGCACGATCATCGGCGCGGTGCCGAAGCCGAAGCTGTCCGCCCCCAGCAGCGCCGCCTTGACCACGTCCAGCCCGGTCTTCAGGCCACCGTCGGTCTGCAGCAGGGTGCGCCCGCGCAGGTCATTGGCCAGCAGCGCCTGGTGCGCCTCGGCCACGCCCAGTTCCCAGGGCACGCCGGCATAGCGGATCGAGCTGACCGGCGAGGCACCGGTGCCGCCGTCATGGCCGGAGATGGTGATCAGGTCCGCGCCCGCCTTGACCACGCCGGCGGCAATCGTGCCGACGCCGGCATGGCTGACCAGCTTCACCGACACCAGCGCGGTCGGGTTGACCTGCTTGAGGTCGTAGATCAGCTGCGCCAGGTCTTCGATGGAGTAGATGTCGTGGTGCGGCGGCGGCGAGATCAGGCCAATGCCGGGGCGTGCATAGCGCAGGCGGGCGATCAGTTCGTTGACCTTGTGCCCGGGCAGCTGGCCGCCTTCGCCGGGCTTGGCGCCCTGCGCGACCTTGATCTGCAGCACTTCGGCATTGACCAGGTATTCGGCGGTGACGCCGAAGCGGCCGGAGGCCACCTGCTTGATCTTGCTGCGCCGTGCGGTGCCGTAGCGTGCCGGGTCTTCGCCCCCTTCGCCGGAATTGCTGCGGCCGCCGAGGCGGTTCATGGCGATGGCCAGTGCTTCATGCGCTTCCGGCGACAGTGCGCCGAGGCTGATCGCCGCGGTATCGAAGCGCGGGAACAGCGCGCTGGCCGGAGCCACGTCGTCCAGCGGCGTCGGCGTGGCGGCCGGTACCAGTTCCAGCAGGTCGCGCAGCGCCGACGGCGGACGCGCATGCACCGCGTCGCAGTACTGTTGCCACGCACGCGGGTCGCCACTGCGCGCGGCGCGCTGCAGAGTGGTGACCACGTCCGGGTTGTACATGTGGTACTCGCCACCGTGAACGTACTTCAGCAGGCCGCCCACATCCACGTCCTGCTGCGTGTCCCAGGCCTGCACGCACAGCTCGCGCGCGTCGGCATCCAGGCGCGCGAAGCCGGCGCCGCCGATGCGCGAGGCGGTATCGGGGAAGCACAGGTCCACCACCTCGGGCTCCAGGCCGATGATCTCGAACAGCTGCGCGCCACGGTAGCTGGCCACGGTGCAGATGCCCATCTTCGAGATGATCTTGGACAGGCCCTTGTAGATGCCCTTGCGGTAGCGACGGCCGATCTGTGACTGCTCGCCGCCCTTGCTCAGCTTGAGGATGCCGCGACGGCCCAGGTCGAACAGCGTCTGGTACGCCAGGTACGGATAGACCGCGGTGGCGCCAAAGCCGAGCAGGCACGCCATGTGGTGCGGGTCGCGGGCCGTGCCGGTTTCCACGATCAGGTTGACGTCGCAGCGCAGGCCCAGCCGCGAAAGGTGGTGGTGGATGGCGCTGGTGGCGAGCAGGGCATGCACCATCGGCCGCCCGGCCACCGGGTAGCGGTCGGACAGCAGCAGCATCACCATGCCATCGCGCGCGGCCCGCTCGGCCTCGGTGCAGATGCGCTCGATGCCGGCGCGCAGGCCTTCGTCCTCGCTGTAGGACAGGTCGAGCAGGCGGTTGGCCTGCACGTACTGGTCCATCTTCAGCAGCTGCCGCAGCTTGCGCTGGCTGAGCACCGGCGAGTTGAGGATGACGTGGTTCACCGTCTCCGGTCCGGCGTGGAAGATGTTGGTCTCCTTGCCGAGCTGGGTGGACAGGGACATCGCGCAGTCTTCGCGCAGCGGATCGATCGGCGGGTTGGTGACCTGCGCGAAGGCCTGGCGGAAATAGTCGTACAGCGGACGGCTGCGCTGGCTCAACACCGCCATCGGGGTGTCATCGCCCATCGAGCCGGTGGCTTCCTGTTCGGTCTCGGCCAAGGGCCGCAGCACCTGCTCCACTTCCTCGCTGCTGAGCTGGTACAGCTTGTGGTAGCTGCGCAGGGTGCCTTCGTCGAAGGGTTCCTCCACCAGCGAGGGGTCGATCAGTTCGGTCTGCAGGTAGGTCACGCCCTGCTGCAGCCATTGCTTGTACGGCGCGCGCCCACGGTTGATGCGGTCGATGGCTTCGGAGTCGAGCAGGTCGCCGCGCTTGAGGTCGATGGCAATCATCTCGCCCGGGCCGAGCTTGCCCTTGCGCACCACGCGCTCGGTCGGCACTTCCCATACGCCGGCCTCGGAGGCGACCAGGAAGTGGCGGTCGGCGGTCAGCATCCAGCGCGCCGGGCGCAGGCCGTTGCGGTCCAGGGTGCACACCGCATAGCGGCTGTCGCAGGCGACGATGCCGGCCGGACCATCCCACGGCTCGCTGTTGAGACCGTGGAATTCGTAGAACGCGGCCAGGTCCGGATCCTTGAACTCCAGCGACTGGGTCGCCGGCGGCACCAGGATGCGCAGTGCCTGGATCAGCTCCATGCCGGCCGACACCATCAGCTCCAGCATGTTGTCCAGGCTCTGCGAGTCCGAACCGTGCATGGCGATCACCGGGTCGAACTCGGCGATGTCGAAACGCGGTGTCTTCCACACCTTGCTGCGTGCCTGCGCCCAGCGCCGGTTGCCTTCGATGGTGTTGATCTCGCCGTTGTGGGCGAGCATGCGGAACGGATGCGCGAGCGGCCAGCGCGGCAGCGTATTGGTGGAGAAGCGCTGGTGGAACACGATCGCGCTGGACGCCAGTTCACGGCGCTGCAGGTCCGGGAAGAAACGGCTGAGCTTGTCCGGCAGCACCATGCCCTTGTAGCTGATCGCGTTCGGGCTGAGCGTGGTGACGTAGTAGTCGGCGTGCCCGCGCAGCTGTTGTTCGCTGCGGCGACGGGCCAGGAACAGCGCCAGCGCGAATCCGGCATCGTCCTGGCCGACCCCGGCATCGACGAACACCTGCTCGATGCGCGGCAGCGTGTCGCGCGCCAGCTGGCCACACACGCTGTCATCGGTCGGCACCTCGCGCCAGCCGGCGACCCGGCAGCCCACTGCCTCGATCTGCTGCAGAAGCTGCGCGCGGCAGGCCTGCGCGGCGTCGGCGTCGTGTGGCAGGAATACCAGGCCCGCGGTGAAGCGTGCACCGACGGCAATGCCGGCTTCGCTGGCCAGCAGTTTCAGGAACGCATCCGGGCGACGCAGCAGCAGGCCGCAGCCATCGCCGGTCAGGCCGTCGGCAGCAACACCGCCGCGGTGGGTCATGCGCGAAAGCGCGGCGATGGCGGTGTCGACCAGCAGGCGTGACGGCTGGTCGTCGAGCTGGGCGACCATGCCGAATCCACAGGCATCGCGCTCGGAGCGCGGCTCGTAAAGCCCTTGGCGGTTGCGGGGGGCCATCTCTACCTCGATGCGGAATGAAATGAGCAGGGACACTCGTGCCCGCTCTGTAGAGCACGCCCTGTCCGTCAAGGTGGAGTGTGCCGCGCATGACGCGGCGCTTCGGGAAGCCGCTTGGCGCACGCCCGTTCGGCGTTGCTCACCTGGCGCAGGCACCCGCCTGCGCGGCGGCGCGCGCCTTGTCTGGCCGCACGCCAAGTGTCTTCACATTCACCCTGACGCACACGCCGTGCTCTTCCTGGAGCGCATCATGAGGCCACCGGATGCCCCGACTACATCACAGGTTGCTGCAACGCCGCAATACACGGTTGCAGGCGCAACCAAAGCGCCGGCAAGGTCCTGCCGGCGCTGGGTTTTTCAGCCGCAGCGAACGCCGCTGACCACGTCCTTCGCATCCACTTCGATGTTCAGGCGGTTACCCACGAATTCCATCGTGGTCATGTCATCGGGGTGCAGCACCCGCAGCTGGGTGGCGGCGGAATCTTCCTGCGCCTGCTTGCCAAGCGCTTCGGTATAGGCCTGGCCGACCAGGCTCTGCGCCTGGCTGGCATCGCAGGTGCCGACCGGCGGTGCTTCGGTGGCCTTGCCGGCCTCGTCGGCCGGGGCCTTGGCCGCTTCAGCGGCCTGCTGTGCGTGCGCGGTGGCGGCGTCCTGCTCGTCCAGCGATGGCGCCTGGCAGGCGGACAGGGCCAGCACGGCCGGCAGCAGCAGGGCGGAGAGCGAACGGGCGCTGATCGGGAACGACGACATCATGACTCCGGAAGGGAAGGGGTTGTGAAGGCCTGAGCATAGCCGCGAACCCGCCCTCACGTGTTTGTCTTGCGTTATTGACGTGGCCGCCTCACCGCCGTCGCCAGACTGGCCGCATGCCCACTGCCCCCACCCCCGAACGACAGGCCGCGCGCGCCGCCGGCCTGCGCTATGTCGATGACACCCAGCCCGGCCTCAGCCGCCGCCGCGCCGGCAAGGGATTCGCCTACCGCGATGCCGATGGCCAGGCGGTGCGCGATGCGGCCACCCTGCAGCGCATCCGCGCGCTGGCCATTCCGCCGGCCTACACCGCCGTGTGGATCTGCGCCCATGCCAACGGCCACCTGCAGGCCACCGGCCGCGACGCGCGCGGGCGCAAGCAGTACCGCTACCACGCTGACTGGGCCGCGGTACGCGATGCCGGCAAATTCGACCGCATCATCGCCTTCGGGGAAGGGCTGCCGGGCCTGCGGCGCAGGCTCGGCCGCGATCTCAGGTTGCGCGGCTTCCCGCGCGAGAAGGTCCTGGCGGTGGTGGTGGCGCTGCTGGCCGACACTCTGGTGCGGGTGGGCAATGAATCCTACGCCAAGGAAAACAAGTCGTACGGCCTGACCACGCTGCGCAACCGCCACCTGGACCTGCTGCGCGGTGGCCGCGTGCGCATGCGCTTCCGTGGCAAATCCGGGCAGCTGCACGAAGTTACCGTGGGCGACCGCAGGCTGGGCACGCTGGTGCGTGGCGTGCAGCAGCTGCCCGGGCAGGCGCTGTTCCAGTACCGCGACGATGACGGGGTCATCCAGCCGGTCGATTCCGGTGCGGTGAACGATTACCTGCGCGAGGTGATGGGCGAAGATTTCACCGCCAAGGATTTCCGCACCTGGGGTGGAACGCTGGCTGCGGTGCAGACCTTCGCTGCTACCGCACTGCCCGAGCCGGCCAGCCAGCGCGCGCTGGCCAAGGTGCAGCGCGAGGTGGTGTGCCAGGTGGCCGCCCGGCTGGGCAACACGCCTGCGGTGTGCCGCAAGGCCTATATCGATCCCTGCGTCTTCGCCGGCTGGGAGCGCGGCGAGCTGGCTGCCCTGGCCGGCGTGCGCGGCCCGCGGCAGTGGGAACAGGCCACCCTGAAAGTGCTGCGCCGGGCACGGCGGTTGGCAAAGCGGGGTGGCTGACCGCCTTCAGCCGCAGTAGATCGCGGTGATGTTGTTGGTGCGGCCCTTCTCGATGGTCAGGCGGTCGCCGCCTTCGCTGGCCGGCGGCACGCGCGGGCCATCGTGACGCAGCACCTGCACGTGCAGGCTGTCGCTGTCCACGCGGGCGCGCTGCACGGTGGCCTCCGACGCCGCCAGGCCCACAGCGCCGCGCACCCTGTCGGTGTGGCACTGGCCGGAAATCACCCCGTCGATGGGCTGGATCTGGGCAACCGGACTGCTGCTGCAGGCGGCGAGCGCGAAGCAGACGGCGGCGGTGGCAATGGCATGTTTCATGGGTCGTTCCTCGTGTCGTGGCCTGCAGGGTGCGATGTCACGCGTGGTGGCGGAATGAAGCCGTGCACGCGACGGACACAACGTGCTCACCGCCGCCAACAGCCAAGGTCGGGACACTGCACGAGCGGCACCCGCCGCCCCCGGTAGCGCCGGCTTTCAGCTGGCGGCCCCTTTCCCTCCCGAGGAGACCTGCATGGCCACCACCAAGAAATTGCCCGCCCGCCGCAAGGCATCGCCCAAGGTGCGCAAAGGCAGCACCGCGACGAAGCCGGTTGCCGACAGCGAACGCCCGCGCGTGGTGAAGACGGCCACCCGCAAGGCGGCCGCCAGCGACCCCCGCGCGGCCCGCGTGGCGTCGCGGCAGCGGCGACTGCAGGACCAGGAGAAGGCCAAGGATGCACGCGCCACCAAGAAGGCGGCAAAGAAGACCGCCACCCAGGCCGGCCCGCGCAGGCAGCCCGAAACGATGCCGGCCCAGCACCTGGCCAAGCCCGGCCACGAACACGCGCTGGAACTGGCGCCGCGCTTCCTGGCCCCGGACTATGTCGGCAGCGGCAAGCTGCAGGGCATGCGCGCGATCGTCACCGGTGGCGATTCCGGCATCGGCCGCGCGGTGGCGGTGCTGTTCGCCCGCGAAGGCGCGGATGTCGCCGTGCTGCACCTGGATGAGGCCGAGGATGCGGACATCACCCGCCAGCACGTGGAACGCGAGGGCGGGCGCTGCGTGGTGATCGCCGGCGACGTGCGTGACCCGCGCTTCTGCAACAAGGCGGTGAAGCAGGTGGCCAAGGCCTTCGGCGGCATCGACATCCTGGTCAACAACGCCGCCTTCCAGCTGCATTGCGAGCGCCTGGAGGACCTGGAGGATGCCCATCTGCAGGAAACCCTGCAGACCAACATCGGTGGCTACATCCAGATGGCACGCGCGGTGCTGCCGCATCTGGGCGAGGGTGCCAGCATCATCAACACCGGCTCGGAAACGGGCCTGTTCGGCAGCAAGGCGCTGATCGACTATTCGGCGACCAAGGGCGCCATCCATGCGTTCACCAAGGCACTGGCCAGCCAGCTGCTGCCACGCGGCATCCGGGTCAACTGCGTGGCGCCGGGTCCGGTGTGGACGCCGCTGAACCCCGCCGACAAGCAGGCCGGGGACGTCGCCGAGTTCGGCAAGGACAGCGACATGGGCCGGCCCGCGCAGCCGGAGGAGCTGTCACCGGCCTATGTGTTCCTCGCCTCGCCGGCCTGCGCCAGCTACATCAGCGGGGTGATCCTGCCGGTGATGGGCGGGCCACGGGGCTGAGCCAGGGCGGGGGCTGCCTGAATGCGGCGGAGCAGTGAAGGTGTGCGGTGTGTCAAAAGACCCGCCGCGTGGCTGAGGTAGCCTGACCCTCTACCGATCACCTCCAAGGACCGACCATGCCCGAGATGGATATCAACGCGGCGGCCAATGAAGTCGTTGCCCTGTTGCGGCAGAACGACGCGCGCGGTGCCGCCGCCCGCCTGGACGCCCTGCACGACGGCCAGAGCGTGGTGGTGCAGGAATCGCTGGACCGCTACATCGCGGCGCGTGCCGCCACCGAACTCGAGGCGTTGCGACGCAGCGGTGGCGGCGCGGACGCCGCCACGGTAGGCCCGATGCTGGATCGGCTGGGCGAGGCGACGCGCCCGCCGCGGATGCCCGATGCTGCGGAGACTGCCGGCCTGAGCCAGGCCCAGCAGTACGACGTCTACGGCAGCATCGTGGCCCAGCGCGGCAACACCGCGGCGAACGATGCAATGGCAACCCAGGACCGCGTGGTGCTGGGGCTGCGCGACGAGAACCGCACGACCGACGCACGCGGGCGCGGTGTCTATGACGACCGCATCGTGGTGCTGTGGAAGGACGCGCAGGGCCACGGCCATGTGCGGGAGTTCAACCAGGCCACCACCGAGCCGACCGCCCAGTACGACGGTCATGCCAAGACCACGCCGCGCAGTCCGGGCTTTGCCAACGTGGCACCGCGCACCAAGACCGAAGGCGAGGACGTCAACGGCGACCGGGTCAGGGACCTCGGGCGCCTGGGCGAAGGCACCACCGAGATGCGCGCGACCACCCATCCGCGCCATGGCCATCCCGATGAGTTCGCGCTGCGCCCCTCGCAGGACGCGATCACCGCCGGCACCGGTCGCGTGGAACGCGACAGCAATGGCGATGGCTGGTTCGATGCGCGCGACACCCAGGGCGTGCAGGACCTCAACGACACCTTCAAGATCCATCGTGGCAGCCGATCCAACACGGATTCGGCGGGCTGCCAGACCATTGGCGGTGGCGAGTACGACGACTTCGTGTCGACCGTGCGCGGCACGCCCGGGCAGCACCGTTGGCAGTACGTGCTGACCTCGGTTGCACCCGGCCAGGCGCGCGAGCTGGGGCAGGACGTGCCGCTCGCGTCCAATGACGACCCCCGTCAGCCGCAGCATCGCGACCACGCCCTGCAGCAGCAGATCAGTACGCGCCTGCAGGCCCTGGGCGGACGCTACGCCGAACACGCCGAGGCCTACAGCCTGGTGATGCTGCGCGAAGCGAAGGCGGCCGGCATCACCCAGGTCGACCAGATCGTGGCCAGCAACCCCAGCGCGGGCCGTGCGGCGGGCGAGACGCTGTTCCTGGTGCAGGGCAGCCCGGGTGATCCGGCGGCGTTGCGAGCAGGCGTCAATGCGGCCGAGGTCCGCGACACCGCGGTGGAAACCAGCCTGCGCCAGTTGCAGCAGCAATCGCGCGAACAGCCGGCCGCCGTGCCGGTTCCGGCACAGCAGCAGGAAGCACCGGCAATGGGAGGACGTTGAGCGATGGTCCGCCTTCCTCTCATGCCCGGTCTGCCGTTGGTGCTGCTGCTGGCGTGCAGTGCGTGTGCACCTGCCGGCGAGCCCAGCGCTGCGGCTCCTGCTGCCTCGCCTGCCGCAGCGCCCACCGCGCCAGCCCCATCATCCCCGTCATCCGATCGCGGCCTGCCTGCGCTGCCGGAAGCGTCCGGCAGCGCGCATGCCGGTGGCCATCACGGTCCGCTACCCGAGCCCGCCCGGCGGGTACTGCAGCAGTTGAAGTGCGACGTGGCCGACGCGCACGACGTGCTGTTGTTTCCGATTCCGGGGCAGCAGGGCGGGTCGAATCTCATGGTGACCGACAGGAGTGGACCGCGCTTCCGTTACTGGCTGCGCGCGTTCTCCGGCGGTGGCGGAAAAACCGGCTATCTGGTGCAGCTGAAGGGGTGCCCGGCCAGCACCACCGGCATGCGTGCGTATATCGCCGAGGGCACCGGACCGCTGCAGGACGTCACCGCAGCACTGCTGGCGCAGTCCGGCCTGCCGGATGCCGCAGCATTGTCGGCCTACCAGGACAGGGGCGCGGGTGACCTGTTCGCTTTCACCGGGCAGTTGGACAAGGTGCCGGTGCTGCGCTGGGTGCTCGAGGCTGATCCGGAACAGCCGCTGGCCGAGGATGCACGCACGTTCGACCATGGCAACGCCGTCCATGCCGGTTTCCTGCGCTGGAACCAGGATCATTTCGAGGTGACACCGACCGTCCCCGCAGCACTATGGCCGTGCAACGATGGACCGTTGCTGCCGTGCACCGACGACCCGTTCGTTGTCGGCCGCTGAGGCCGCACCGGCCCGGACATCGGCGATGCGCGGAATCAGACGCTGCGGATGGGCCCACCACGCCGCGCTCGGGGTCGATCCCGGGTGCAGCCGGCGCGGCGAAGGTGCCACTGCGCCGGGGCCCCTACCGTTCGTCGGCCCATGACGTCCGGGGGGTTGACTACAGCTGTCGTCACGGCGACAGTGGCGACACGTGTAGTCAAGGGAGTGGTGTCATGCGTGGCAAGACCATCGGGGACCAGGAACTGGCCCTGCTGCAGTACATTGATGAACATGCGCCGGCCACGGTCGGCGAGGTCGCCAGTGGCTATGGCGAGGCCCGTGGCCTGGCCCGCTCCACCGTGCTGACGATGATGGAGCGGCTGCGCGCGAAGGGATACCTTCAGCGCCGGCAGCAGGACGGCGTCTACCGCTACCAGGCCACCCGCGGCCCGGAGAGCGTGCTGCAGGGCGCCGTGGCCCAGTTCGTCGACAACACCCTGCAGGGCTCGGTGTCGCCGTTCGTGGCCTACCTGTCGCAGCGCCAGCAGGTCAGCGACAACGAGCTGGCCGAGCTGGAAGCGCTGGTCGCCCAACTCCAATCGCGCCGCCACGAGGGCTGAGCCATGGACACCACGATGCTGATCCCGATGTTGGAACGGCTGGGCTGGACCAGCCTGCAGACCGTGCTGCTGGTCGCCCTGGTATACGGCCTGTGCCGCGCGCTGCCGTCGCTGTCGGCGGCCACCCGCTGCCGTCTGTGGTGGCTGGTATCGCTGCAGGCGGTGCTGGGCCTGTTCTGGAGCCAACCGCTGCAGCTGGCCTGGCTGCCCGCGCCGCAGGCGGTGGCGATGAGCGCTACCGATCTGGCTGCCGATGCGATCTACCCGATGGCGCCGGAGCTGTCGGCGCAGGTCCTGGCCACCGCACCGATGGCAAAGACCCTGGACCTTGCCGCATCGATGGCCGCAGGCACTGCACCGGTGGCGTGGTGGGCGCTGGCCTTGGCGGCGCTGTGGCTGTCGGGCGTGCTGGTGATGGCATGGCGTACCTTCGGCGAATGGCGGCAGTGCCGCGCGCTGCTGGCTGCCGCGCATCCCTGCGACGATGCCGCCCTGGTGCAGGCGCTGCAGCTGGCTGCCGACGCCCATGGCCTGCGCCGCGCGCCACGCCTGTGGATGAGCGGACAGGTGGACGCGCCACAGCTGGTCGGACCGTTCCGTCCGGTGCTGCTGCTGCCGGCCGGCGACAACGCGCTGCAGGGCGATGCGCTGGATCTGGCGCTGACCCACGAGCTGCAGCACCTGCAGCGCCGCGATCTGCAGTGGGGCCTGCTGCCGGCGCTGGCGCAGCACCTGTTCTTCTTCCACCCGCTGCTGCGCCTGGCCGTGCGCGAATACGCACAGGCCCGCGAAGAAGCCGTGGATGCCGCCGTGGTCGGCCAGCACGGTGCCAGCCGCCACGCCTATGGCCGGCTGCTGCTGCAGCTGGGTGTGGCCCCGCAGCCGCACCTGGGCGTGGCCAGCGCGGCGCCGAGCACCACCAGCCTGAAGCGCCGCCTGCTGTGCCTGCAACCGCGTCGCGCTTGCCCGCGCCTGCTCGCCATCGGTCTGACCGTGGCGGTGCTGGCGGTGGGCGTGGCGCCGATGCGGCTGGTGGCCGCACCGGTTCCGCCCGCCCCGCCGGCGCCGCCCCGCGCGATTCCCGCTCCGCCGCCGGCCCCGCCTGCGCCGCCTGCGCCGCTTGCCGCCCGCATTCCCGCAGTGCCGGTCGAGCCGGCGGAACCGGCAGAACCGGCAGAGCCCGAGGAACCGGCAGAGCCGGCCGACATGACCGGCCCGGATGACAGTGAGGTGGGTGACAGCCACGACGGCGCCGGGGTGGATGAGGACCTTGGCCGCACCCACTCGACGTCGCGCACGACCTCCATCACCACGTACGGCCAGCTCGATCTGGGCAAGGCTCCGGCCCAGGCCTTTGTGCTGGTCGATGGCGATTCGACCTTCGCCAATGGCGGTATCGAGGATGTGGAACTGGCGCGTCGCCAGCTCGGCAATGGGCCGGCGCTGTGGTTCCGCCAGGGTGATACGCGGTACGTGGTGCGCGACCCGATGCTGATCCAGACCCTGCAACGTGCCTACCGTGGCGCCGTGGACCTGGGCCGCCAGCAGAGTGACCTGGGCCGCCAGCAGAGTGCGCTGGGTCAGCGGCAGAGTGTGCTGGGGCGCCAGCAGAGCGAGTTCGCACGCAGCATTGCCCGCGATGCCACGCGGGGGGCGCAGCGCGCGATGCGGGACCTTGACATCAACCGCGAGGCGGCGGCCGAAGCGGCGCAGGCCGCCGCCGAGGACGTGCAATCGGCGCGCAGCCGTGACATCAGCCGTCTGGCGAACCAGCAGGCCGAGCTGGCCCATCGGCAAGCGGCGCTGGGCAGCCAGCAGGCCGCGCTGGGCGAACGCCAGGCGCAGCTGCAGGCACAGGCCACGGCGCAGGTGAAGCAGGTGATCGCCCGCGCGATGGCCAGCGGCAAGGCCCAGCAGCTCTGACAGCGCGATGGCGCCGGGCCATGCCCGGCGAGCGCAGCGGCGCGCATGTGAATGGAATCCGCCGGGTATGGCCCGGCGGCTGCCCCATCAACCGCAGCTGGCGCGCTCGATCCGGTTCTGCGCGTCCACCTGCACGGTCACCCGGTCCTGGCGGAAATCCATGGTGACCGCCATGCCTGGCTTCACCACCCGCGCATTGCGGGCGCCGCTGTCGGCCACCAGCTTCTTGATCGTGGCCTCGTCGGCGGTCTTGCCGGTAAACGCATCCAAAGCTTCCGGACGGCACTCCTGCGGGCCATCGGAGACCTTGGCAGGCAGGCTGCCGTCACCGGCGGTACTACGGGTGGCGCTGCCGCCGCCGGCATGGCTGCAGGCGGCCAGCGGCAGGAGGGTGGCCAGCAGCAACAGGGATGAAGGACGCATCGGCACGGCTCCGGCTGAAGGGTGAACCGGCAGTGTCGCCGCCGCGCGTGTCAGCGGTGTCAACGCCGGCTGAACCCCGACCGCGTGCCGCTGCGGCCACGGCTCCGTTCAGGGCTGCACCAGCGCCAGCGTTTCCCGCTCGCGCTGTTCCTCGCGCACCAGTCGCTGCAGCAGCAGGGCCAGGGTCACCACGTCCTGGTGGTTGTGGTCGGCCACCCGGCGCAGGTTCACCGCATCGCCGCCGCGCAGGTAACGCAGCCACGCACCGGGCGCTTCCGAACCGGGCAGGTCGTCCTCGCGCACCACCCGCAGCAGCTGCCGTTCAATGGTGGACAGCTTGCAGTTCTCCCATGTGCCGCGATAGCGGCGGCGGGTGGGGTAGAGCAGATCGACATGGTCCAGCGCGGTGATCGGGCACCGCTGGCGGGCCAGGCGGTAGCGGGTCTTCAGCAGCGGCGCATCGTAGCTGCGGCCGTTGTAGCTGCAGAACACGGTCTGTGGCCGCAACCAGCCGGCAAACGTGGACAGCATCGCGTCCTCGGCCGCCATGGTGGACATCAGCAGCTGGCGGATGCGCAGGCCTTCGCCGCGTTGCGGGCAGGCATGCCAATCGGCGGCGCCGATCATGAAGGCGCGCGTGCCGGTGCCCCCGGCCAGCCCGGTGGTTTCGGTATCGAAGAACAGCAGGTCGCGCGCAGCCACGCACTCGCCGTCGCGGCGGGCGAAGTCCAGCGACAGCGGCTGCGCCGGAATCGCCTGCGGCAGCAGTGATTCGATCAGGAACAGGCCCGGCGCGATCTCCTCGCCCGGCAGCCTGCGATCCTGTGCACTGGCGCGCACCGGTGCCGGGCCGCCGCGCGAGCGCAGGCCGAGCAGGCGATGCAGGCCGCCCACCTCGGGCCGGCGCAGCGTTGCCGGTGCCGGTGCCGCCGCACCGGTCGGCTTGTGGCGGATTTCCTGTTCCACCCAGGCGAACACCGAGCGCTCGGCGGGCGGCTGCCCTGCATCGTTGGCCGCCACCGGGGCCTCCGCGGGGCGCGGCGCTTCCACCATGGCCGGCGCGCTGGCCTTCGGGTCACCGGCCTGCTTCCGCAGCAGGCGCAGCTTGTCCAGACTCAGGCTCACGGGGCCAGCAGCTCCATCGGGTCGCGCGTAGTCACCACCACGTCGGGCACGTGCTGGCAGGCCTGCGCATCGAACAGGTCCAGCACGCGCAGCGCCAGCGCACGCGGCGAGGTCTCATCTTCTTCCTGCGCAGCCAGTACCGGGCCCACGCAGGCCGGGCAGCCGGCCTTGCAGTCGCAGCGCTGCACCAGTTCGCGCGCGCGCTGCACCAGTTCGGCCTGGCGCTGCCACAGCGGCTCGCTGAGGCCGACGCCGCCGGGGAAGTTGTCGTACAGGTACACGGTGGGCACGAACTCCTGCAGCAGTTCCACCACGCCGGGGTCGCCCTCGCTGCCGCGCAGCTGGCCGCGGCCGCTCTGGTCGGCGATCGCGAACCAGGAACCATCGCCGTTGCCGACCGACTTCTGCAGGTCGCGCGCATCGGCCATCACCGCCACGGTGGCGACGATGTGCAGCGCGTAGGCCGCACCCAGGAAACCATCCAGCGCATCCTGCTTGCTGGCGAACGCGCGCAGCAGCAGCGCCTGCGGCAGCTGCCACCACACCGCGGTGGTGTGCAGTTCCTGATCGGGCAGGTTCACCGGCCCATAGCCGATGTTCTCGTGGGTGTAATAGCGGATCTTCTTGTAGCCGGCCACGCGGCGCACCACGTGCACTTCGCCATGGTGCGAATCGCCACGGCCGGCCACGCCGCCATCGAAACGGTCCAGCACCTTGAGCTTGGTGAAGTCGATGCTGTCGGTGTAGTAGTCCACGTGGGTGCGGGTGACGTAGGCCTTGCGGCCTTCCCAGTCCAGCGTTTCCACCTGGTACGGGGTGGACTGCACCATGTGGATGGCGCCTTCGTACAGGGTGAGCGCGGCGGCGGAATAGTCGACCTCGGCGATGATCTGCTGGCGGCCATCGCTGCGGTCGACCACCACGAAGTTGCCGTCGGCCACCGCGCGCAGGCTGACCGCGTTGGCCGGATAGCTGTCGGCGATCCATTCCCAGCGCTCGCCTTCGCGGTGGATCACCTCGGTTTCGGCCAGTGCTTCCAGGAACACTTCCGGGTCGATCGGGCCGAAGCCATCGCCGACCCGGAACGGCAGCTCGAAGGCGGCGCAGCGGATGTGGTCGAACAGGATCAGTGGCTGGTCCGGGGCGATGCGCGCGTGCTCAGGCGACGCTTCGGCGAAGAAGTCCGGATGCCGCACCACGTACTGGTCCAGCGGTTGCGAGCTGGCCACCATCACGCCGAGTGCGGGCTGCTGGCGGCGGCCGGCACGGCCGAAGCGCTGCCAGGTGGCGGCCACGCTGCCCGGGTAGCCATTGAGGATGACCACGTCCAGGCTGCCGATGTCCACGCCCAGTTCCAGCGCCGAGGTGCTGACGATGCCGTCGATGGTGCCGGCGCGCATCGCGCGCTCGGTCTCGCGGCGTTCGGTGGGCAGGTAGCCACCGCGGTAGGCGCGGATGCGTGGCGGCTTGCGCGGGTCATGGTCGAAGATGTCCTTCAGGTACTTGGTCAGCACCTCCACCATCAACCGGGTCTGCGCGAACACCAGGGTCTTCAGTCCCGACTTGATCGCGATGCGGGCGATGCGGTTGCTCTGCGAGCGCGCCGAGGCGCGCAGGCCCAGGTCGGGGTTGACCACCGGCGGGTTCCACAGCAGCACCTGCTTGGGCCCGCTGGGCGCGCCGGACTCGGTGATGGCGGTGACCGGCGCCTCGATCAGTGCCTCGGCATGCGCCTGCGGGTTGCCGATGGTGGCCGAGCACAGGATGAACTGCGGTTGCACCCCATAGAACGCGCAGATGCGCTTGAGCCGGCGCAGCACGTTGGTGACGTGGCTGCCGAACACGCCACGGTAGGTATGCACTTCGTCGATGACGACGTAACGCAGGTTCTCGAAGAACTGTGCCCACTTGGTGTGATGCGGCAGGATTGCCTGGTGCAGCATGTCCGGGTTGGATACCACGATGTCGCCGTGCAGGCGGATGGCCTGGCGCGCGTCGCCGGGGGTATCACCGTCGAAGGTGAAGGCCTTCACCCCCAGATCGCCGGCGCGGTTGAGCTCCAGCAGTTCGGCCACCTGGTCCTGGGCCAGCGCCTTGGTCGGGAACAGGTACAGCGCCTTGGCCTTGTCCTGCATCGCCGCGCTGACCACCGGCAGGGTGTAGCACAGCGATTTGCCGCTGGCGGTGGGGGTGACGATGGCCACATGTTCGCCGCGCTGGCTGGCGTCCCAGGCCTCGGCCTGGTGGCTGTACAGCTGCTCGATGCCACGTGCCTTCAATGCGCCGGCCAGGGCCGGTGGCACCGTAGCGGGAATCGGTGCGTAGCGGCCCTCGCGGCCGGGGATGGCGAAGCTGCCGGTGATGCGGTCCTGGTAGCGGCGCTGCAGACGTGCACTGAGCAGCGCTCCGTCGCGGGCGGGCAGGCCATCGCGGGTGGCGAGCTTCTGCTCCGCATCGGCGGTGCGCTTGGCGAGTTCGTAGGCCATGGAAGGTGGAGCCGGGACGTAAATCGAGGGGTCACATGGCACCACATCCACGTCTCAGGATGTGAGACACCGGGATGGGACGGAGTGAACCGTTCAGTGCGCGCGGAACGGCGCATCAGAGCATCGCCCCTGGCTGAACGGCCAACGCCGCAGCAACGAAATCTGAAGCCGGCGTCCGTATCCTTGAGTCCTGGACGCAACCAACAGGGTGGATGGCTGTGGCACGACGTGGAATGCAGGGAGCACTCCTGGCCGGCATGCTGCTGGCCGGCATCGCGCAGGCGCAGCAGGCCGCGCCGGTAGCCGTGACCGACCCAGCGCCCGCCCCTCCTGCAGAGGCACCGGCGGCAACCACCGCGCCGATCTCCACCGCCCTGCCGCAGGACAACGTCACCACCCTCGGCGAAGTGCGTGCGCTCAGGCCCGAGGATGAGCCGCTGGACCTGTACCGCTTCAAGAACCCGGTGAAGTTCGGCGACAACCGCTTCAGCCGCGACTGGAGCGAACCGCCGTCGCCGGAGCAGGTCAGCATGAGCGGCGGCTACATCGTAATGGGGGTGGTGAAGGGCGTGATGGCGGCCGTCAATGGCATCAACAAGCTTACCGGCGGTCCGGAGCAGATCCAGGCAGCGATCGCACGGCCACCGCCGGAATTCAGTGCCGAACAGCAGCAGCGTGCGCTGCGCTTCTCCCAGCAGCAGGAATCCGGTGATGCGTCGCCGGTGAAGTAGACCGGTATATCCTTCGGCCTCCGCCATGGAGGTTGCTGCCATGTTCCTGCGTTCGTTCTGCCTGCTGGCCACGTGGCTGCCGGTCTCCGCCTTCGCCGCCGACATCGCCGGTGAGGGTGCCTGCCGCAACGGCGCGTTCCCGTCTGAACAGAGCCGGTTCGCGCTGGCACGTGTGGTCGAGGCACCGCGCCTGTACCTGCTCGGTGACATGGACGGCTGCCCGGCCAAGGGCGAGCCGGCCTGCCGCCAGCGCAGCTATGTGGTCAACGGCGATACGGTGGTGACCGGGCGCGACCTCGGCCGCTACCGTTGCGCGTTCTTCCCGAACAAGGTGGGCGGCAGTGCCGGGTGGGTCGACCGCAGCAAGCTGCAGCCGTTGCCGGTGGCGGTGCCAACGCTGAAGGACTGGGCAGGCGACTGGAAAGATGGCGACAACGGCCTGCGCATCACCGTGCAGGGCGGGCAGCTGCATGTGGAGGGTGACGCCTACTGGCCCTCCGCCAACCCGACGCCGGAACAGCGCCCGTATGGGCCCAACCTGGGCCAGGTGGAAGCGCGCGCGACGCCGCAGGGTGCCGATGTCGAGTTCGTTGAGGACACCTGCAAGGTGCGCGTGCATTCGCTGGGCGAGGTGCTGATCGTGGCCGACAACAGCGAATGCGGTGGCATGAACGTGCGCTTCAATGGTGTGTACCGGCGCGCCCGGTAGCTCCCCGCCATGCTTGGATGCTGCCTGCGATCCAATCGATGCGGTCAGCGCCGCCGTTCCAGCCACCACAGCAGTGATGCGCACAACACGAACGCCAGCCACCACGGCCAGCGTGAGCCCGCCACGGGTTGCATCGCCGACGCGTTCGCCGACGTACTGGAGGCCAACGCCTGTGTGGTCGCATCGATCATCGCCTGTCGATGCAGTGCGGGTGCGTCCTTCGGGTCGAACACATAGCGCCAGACAACGCTGTCGCCATGCTGCAGGCGTTGCCAGCCTGCCTCGCGGGGCCACCAGCCGGCGCAGCGCAGGGACGAGGTTGCGCCGTCGACGATCAGCGGCACGCCGCCGCCACGCGGGTTGAAGGCCTGCAGCGGCGCCTGCGCGCCACACAGCGCCTGCCGTTCGCCGGCCCAGGCAATCGCCTGTGGTGACCACAGCGCATCATCGCTGCCCTGCGCGCGTGCCAGCGTGGCGACCACGCCGCTCCACAGTTCGCCGTGGCGGTCGTCGCGCCCGGCCAGCACCCAGCGCCAGCTGTCGGTCAACGGCAGCAGGCCGATGCGGCCCTTGCCGGCCGCGCGCCAGCCGCCGATGGCATTGCCAGCACCATCCTGCAGCAGCGCGCTGCTGCCCGGCACCTGCAGCGCAAGGGCTTCCAGCGCGGGCAGGGCGGCTCCGTGCGAGCTGCGGTCGGCCTCTTCGCCGTAGCCGGTCGGCAACGTGCCGGCGGCGAGCGGGCCACGTCGTGCGGCGAGGATCGCGCTGTCACCATCGCCGGGAAGCTCAAGGGGGCGGCTGCTGCCATCGCCCTGCACCGGCAGGCCCAGATCGCGCAGGCGCTGGCGCGCGCTGGCCGAAGGTGCGCCCGCACTGCGTACCAGCACGCCCAGTCCCTCGCGCAGCGCCTGGCGCACGGCGGCCAGCTGGCCCGCACTCAATGCCGCCAGGCTGCGCTCGTCCAGCAGCAGCAGATCGCTGCGCGTCAGCGATGCTGCATCGATCGCCACCGCGCCATCGCCGACGCTGAGTCCGGCCCCGGTATCGGCCTGCACCTGCACACGGATGCCGGCATCGGCCGCCCAGCGGCGCAGGTACTTCAGCTCTGGCCCCGGCGCGCTGGCGCGCACCAGCAGGCGCAGCGGTGCGGCCGGCAGGGTCTGCTGCGGCACCGGTACGCTGTCGACCACCTGCCCATCGGCATCGAGCAGGCGCAGCCGGAACACGCTGCGCCCTTCGGCGCGGGCAATGCCACTGAGCTGCACGTGGCCTTCTTCGGCCACGTCCGCGCGATCGACCACGCTGCCGGCGGGGTCGAGCAGCTCGGCCTTCGCCGTTGTCACGCCGCGCGCCTGTGCCTGCACCTCGAAGCGCGCGCCGGGCGCGACATCGGCCGGGGGCTGCAATGCGATCCAGCCGCGCGGGACAGGTGGGGCCTGCCACCGTACATCCGGCGGCAGCACCGCGTCGCGGTCACGCGCGGCCAGGCCCGCACCGACCAGCGTCAGCGTGGACGCCGGATGCTGGCGCAGCGCGGTGGCCAGGTCGGGAACGCGCAGTGCGCCCGGCACCCCGGCAGCTTCCGGCAACAGCAACAGCGGGCCTTCGCTGGCCGGGAGTGCGCCAGCCTTGTCGGCTTCCCCGCCCAGCACGACCAGGCCGGCCGCCGGCTGCTGGCGGGTGGGCGGTACCAGGCAGAAATACAGCAGCGCGGCGGCAACGACCTGCAGCCCGATCACGATCCAGCGGCGGCCAGGCTGCGCGGTGCTGCCACGCAGCTGGCGCACGCTGGCGATGGCCACGACCACCGCGAGTGCCAGCGCAATCCACAGGTTTGCAGCGGAGGCGTTCATGGCTGCTTCTCCAGCGCATCAAGGTAGCGCTGGCCCATCGCATCGGCCGCACTGCGCCGCATCGCCTGCGGCAGGGGACGCTGCAGGGCGCGCCACAGCTGCGCGCGCAGGCGCTGGCGGCAGTCGTCGCAACCGGGTTCGATGCGCAGCTGCTCGATCGCGGCAGCCAGATCGAGCGCATCCGGCAGGTAGGCGGCGTTGCGCTGCTGCCAGGCCGCAAGCGCATCCAGATCCGGCGTGCCGGTGCCATCGCCGAGGCGCTGCCAGGCCTCGACGATAGCCGGGTCCGGCGGCGTGCGCGCGGTCAACGGCAGTTCGCGGCTGGCCAGTCCGGCGCGGTCACCGCCGAGGCGACGGCCTTCATCGATCGGCGGCAGCTCCGGTCCGACCCGGGCCAGGTAGATGCGCTCGGCCTGTTGCACCTGCTTGATGAAGCCCAGTGCCTTGTAGGCAAACGGCAACGCCTGCTCTGGCCGGCCCTGGCGCAGTTCGCCCTCGGCCGACCACATCTGGTCCAGCGCGGCCTTCAAGGTGGCGCGGGTCTGCGGATCGAGCAGGGTGGCCGCCTCGGCGTGGTCATGGGTGTGGCCGTACTCGGAGAGCACATCGGTGGCGCTGCCGAACACCGGCGGCGTATCGGCGTCGGCAGCCTTGCCACCGTGATCATGGCCATGGTCGTCATGCGCGCCGGCGCCATGGTCGTGATCATGATCGTCATCAGGGTCGTCTGCCGGCATGTCGCTGGTGGGCAGGTCGCTGGTGGGCGGCGGCTTCGGTGCGCCTTCGCTCTCCTCGCCCAGGAACTGGCCATAGCGCAGGCGCAGGATGCGCTGGTCGACACCGATCGCATCGCTGCGCTTCACCACGTCCTCGGCGGCCAGGCTGCGCCGCTGCCGGATCAGCGCTTCGGCATCGATGATGATCTGCCGCTGGCTGCGGAAGTAGGCCGGCAGGGTCTTCTTGATGCGACCCTCCAGTTCGGCACCGAGTGCGACCTCGGCGCTGGGCAGGCGCAGGATCACGCTGCTGCTGCGCCCGGTCTGCGGCGCGGGTGTGTGGTTGTCGCGTACTTCCAGCTGGGCGATCACATCGTTGCCCGGCTGCGCGCCCAGTGCAGCAAGGTCGAGCGTATGCGCGAAACGCCGCGCGGTCGCCTCGCCGCTCCCGGTGAGGCCCACACTGCGGCGAACGAAGGTGATGTTCTCGCCGCTGCCCTGGGTGAGGGTGACCGACAGCGTTGCCTGCGCGGCCACGCCATAGTCATCGCTGGCCTCGAAGCGCAGTGCCCACTGCCGTTGCCCGGGCGAGCCCAGCACCAGGCTGGCAGCCGGTTCCAGCACGCGCACGCTGGGCGCGCGGTCGGCCACCACGTCCAGCCGGTGCAGGCGGGTTTCGGCCAGGGCCGGTTCGCTCACCACGCGGTACAGCACCGGCGTGCGTGCCACGTCCTGTGCCTGCCATTGGCCATCGTGCGCGCGCAGCGGCAGCCGGCGACCGTCGTGGAACTGCAGCCATGCCCGGTCCGGCGCGCGGTCGAAGCGCAATGACCACGACAGCTTGCTGCCGGCGGCGACCTTGGCATCCAGTGTGCTCTGGGTGAGCGTGGCCTGCCCGGTATAGGCCGGCGCGTCGATACGCAGGCGGGTGGACTGCAGATGCAGCGGACCCGCGGCAGGGCTGCCACCGGCTGCCGTGGCATGGGGCGGCGCCGTGCCGGGGCCGGAACGTGGCCAGCCGAGTACCAGCAGCGCCATGGCGATGCCTGCCGTCCAGCACAGTGCCAGTGCGGCGCGCGGCCAGCGTGGACGCAGCTCCGGCATCGCGTGTTCCAGCGTGGCCAGCACATGCTCGCGCTGGCGCCGTTGCAGCGGATTGAGGGTGGCGGCGTCTGCGAACAGCAGGTCGGCGCTGTCTTCGCTGGTGCCGCTGGCATCGAGCCGACGCTGCAGCCACTGCCGGTCCAGCCGACGGGCGAGCGCGGTGGCGAGGGCGGCGCAGGCCAGCAGGCTGACCGTTCCGACCACGCAGGCGATGTCGAAGCCCGCCAGGCGCAGCGCCAGCACCGTCGCGGCCAGCGCCCATGGAAGGCCCAACAGCAGGACGATGAGGGCGCGCCGACGGCGTGCACGTTGCCAGGCGCGGTGCAGCGGGCTCATGCGACGCCCCGGCGACGCGCACTGCTGGCCATCCAACGCTCCAGCGCGAACAGCAGCACGATGGCCAGCAGCAGCCAACCGGTCAGCTCACGCAGCGGAGCTGCTGCTGCGGGCAAGGCCGCCTGACGGGGTGTCTGGTCCTGTGCATCGCCCAGGCGAGGCGACGGCAGCGGTTGCAGGGCCAGCAGCAGGTTGCGCGGCAACTGCGGATCACGCAGCGCGGCGTTGCTGGCAGCACTCCACTCGCCCGGCAGTGACAGCAGGCGGCCAAGGCCGACACGCTGCTGCCACAACAGCGGCACGCCTTCGTCGCTGCGTAGCAGGACCTGGGCCTCGGTGCTGGGCCTGGCCGCGCTCAGCACGCTGCCACCGTCGCGCAACCAGGCCAGCCAGTTCGCCGGCATTGTGTCGTTGCGGCTCCATACCCCGATCTCACCGCGTTCGGGCAGGGCATCCACGGCCAGCGGCGTGGGCAGTGATTGCACGCCCCACGCGCGCTGCAGTGCGTTCAACCAGTGCTGGGCCGTGGCCGACGCCTCGCCGTGAACGCGCAGCCGCGGCGGTGCGGCTGCGGTCTGCGGCGGTGTGACCGGCATCGGCTGCGTGTGCCATTGCACGTCGCGCGACAGCTGCAGGCGGGCGCCATCCAGGCCGGGCAGGGGATCGGGAACGTGCACGGTCAACGCGGTGCCAGCGGGCAGCTGCGCGTCCAGTTCGCGCAGCAGGCTGGGCAGGGATGCAGTGGATGCAGGTGGCACTTGATCAACGGCCGGGAAGCCGGGCGCCAGCCAATGCCAGTTGCCCGCTTCGGCGGCGCCACGTAGTGCGGTCGCGTCCAGCCCTGGAGCAACAACCGTCCACGCGGTGGGGGCTGGCGCAGGTCCGGTCAATGCAGGTCGTGCCAGCAGCAAGGCCAGCGCGGCCAGCAACAGCAGGCGCACCAGCAGCAGCGGCCAGTCATCGAAGCGGATGCGCTGACGTGGACGGATCTGTGCACGCAGCCAGCGCAGCGCGGCAAAATCCAGCGGTGTGTACGGATGGCGGCGTGCGAGGTGGATCAGCAGTGGCAGCAGCCATGCAGCAAGCGCGGCCAGGCCCAGTGGCAGCAGCAGGGTCATGCACCTCCCCCGCGTCCGAACAGTGCCTGCAGTGACTGGTCCAGCGGCTGGTCGAGCCAACCGGTGGCCGTGGCGATACCGCTGGCCTGCAACCGCGCCTGCAGCGCAGTGCGTGCATCGGTGAAGCGCTGCAGGTAGTCGCTGCGGATCGCTGCACCATCGCCCAGCAGTTCCTCGCCGGTCTCCGGATCGCGGAAGCGATGGCCGGCGTCGAACGGGAAGTCGCGCTCGTCGGCGGTCAGGATCTGCAGCAGCGCCACTTCGCGGCGCGCGCTGGCCAGTTGTTCCAGCAGCGCGATGCCGGCCTCGTCGAAACCATCACCGATCGCCAGCAGCAGGTCACCCGGACGCACGCGCTCCCACAGCGGCCGCAGGCGATCGGCCGCAGGCCAGCCACCGCGTGCCTGCAGGGCATGCAGCTGCAGGTGCACGCGATCACGCTGGCGTGCGCCGCTCGCTGCGGGCACCAGCTGCAGTCCATCGCCATGGATCGCCAGCAGGCCGAAACGGTCGCCTTGCTGCAGGGCCAGCTCGACCAGGCAGGCGGCAACGCCGCGCATGTGGTCCAGCCGCGTGCGCAGCGGCACGGCGCGGTCGGCCTGGCCCGCCGAGGCGGTGGCATCGAGCAGCAGCCAGACCGTGATCGGGCTTTCGCGTTCGGATTCGCGCACGAAGAAGCGGTCCGAGCGTGCGTACAGCTTCCAGTCGATCTGGCGCAGTTCGTCGCCCGGTTCATAGGCGCGGTACTGGGCGAATTCCAGCCCGGCACCGCGGTTGCGGCTGGCATGCTGGCCGATGCCGCTGGCGCCACTGGCCAGGCGGGGCCGCAACCGCAGCAGGCGCAGGCGCGCGCGCAGTTCCGGTGGCAGGGTCAGCGGGGTGCCTGCGTTCACGCGTGGATCAGCCCGGGAATGGCACAGCCTGCAGCAGCGCGGCGACCACGTCGTCGGCACGCTTCTGCTCGGCCTCGGCGGCGAACGACAGCAGCAGGCGATGGCGCATCACCGGCGCGGCCAGTGCCTGCACATCTTCGCGGGTGGCGGCGAAGCGGCCCTGCAGCAGCGCACGCGCCTTCGCCGCCAGCACCAGCGACTGCCCGGCGCGCGGGCCGGCGCCCCACTTCACCCACTGGTTGATGGCGGCCGGCGCACCGTCGCCGGGGCGGCTGGCGCGTACCAGGCGGGTGATCCAGGCCAGTACGTCGGGACTGACGTGCACCTGGCGCACTGCGGCCTGCAGCGCGATCACCGCCTCGGCATCCATCACCTTCGGCACCGCGTCGGTGGCACCGCCGGTGGTCTGTTCCAGGATCTGCCGCTCTTCGTCCTCGCTGGGGTAGTCCACCAGCACGTGCAGCAGGAAGCGGTCCAACTGTGCTTCCGGCAGCGGGTAGGTGCCGGCCTGCTCGATCGGGTTCTGCGTGGCCAGCACGAAGAACGGCGCGGGCAATGCGTAGGTGGTGCCGGCATAGCTGACCGTGCGCTCCTGCATCGCTTCCAGCAGCGCGGCCTGGGTCTTGGGCGGGGTGCGGTTGAGTTCGTCGGCCAGCAGCAGATTGGTGAAGATCGGGCCCTGCTGGAAGCGGAAATGGCGGTGGCCGGTGCCGTGGTCTTCCTCCAGCAGTTCGGTACCGAGGATGTCGCTGGGCATCAGGTCCGGGGTGAACTGCACGCGCCGGAACTGCAGTTCCAGGGCCTGGCCGAGCGAGCGCACCAGCAGGGTCTTGCCCAACCCGGGCGCCCCTTCCAGCAGGCAGTGGCCACCGGCCAGCAGGCCGATCAGCAGCTGCTCGACCACGCGGTGCTGACCGACCACGGCGCGCGCGAGCGCAGCGCGCAGATCGTGCAGACGCGGCAGCAGGGAATCGAGGTCGGGACGGGTCATGGGCGTGCAGGTCCTATCAGTTGTTCAACGCGTACATCACGATGTTGACGCCGAAGCGGGTGTTGTCCTCGGCCAGGAAACGCTTGTTGCGCCAGTCGTAATCCCACTCGCAGCCGTAGTCCTTGTTGCTGTAGAGCAGGCCCAGGCGGCCATCGACCTCGATGCCCTTCAGGTAGTCGTGCACCAGGTCGTCGCCCCAGCCGTTGAGCTCGAAGCTGGTGGCCGGCGGACCGTCCGGGAAGCGGAAGAAACTGCGGTACAGCGCGTGGCTGTTGGGCAGCTTCTGCAGCGCCTTCGGACCGAACAGGCGGGCCATCTGTGCTTCGAACGAGGTGGCGAACAGGCCATCGATGTCGTGGTTGCAGTCGTCGACGAACACGAAGCCACCGTTGCGCACGTAGCGCACGAAGTTCTGCCGCTCGGCGGCGTTGAACTCCACCAGCGTGTGCCCGGCCAGGTAGCAGAACGGCGCTTCCAGCATGCGCGGGTCGGCCAGCGCGATCACGTGTTCCTGCGGGTCGACCCGCAGCGAGGTGTAGTCGATCAGCGACGTGATCAGGTTGGACGGCATGCGCGCGTCCACGTCCCAGTCGCCGGAGTCGTACTGCAGGCGGGTGAACCAGAAGTCGTAGCGCGAACTGCGCGGACCTGCCTGCGCGAAGGCCGGCAACGCCGCCGCCGAAGCGGCAGCGGCCAACCAGCGCAGGCAGGCCCGCCGGTCCATCAGACCGCGTCGGACAGCGAGGTGAAGGTGAAATCGCGCAGCTTCATCGGCGGGATCATCATCACGAACGAAGATTCATCACCGGCCACGCGTACCGGCTTGCCCAGCTCTTCGATGTTGTTGAGCATGATCACCGGCGACTCGTTGAAGCGGAAGTTCTTCACCGGGTGCTTGATCTGGCCGTTCTCGATGTAGAAGGTGCCATCGCGGGTCAGGCCGGTCAGCAGCACGGTCTGCGGATCGACCATGCGGATGTACCAGGTGCGGGTGACCAGGATGCCCTTCTGGGTGCCGCGTACCAGCTCGGCGGTGCTCTTGTCGCCGCCGCTCATCAGCAGGTTGCCCGGGGTGGCCCTGGCGGTCTTGCCCTGCTTCTGCGCCCAGAAGCGCGAATACTCCAGGTTGGCGATCCTGCCGTTCTCGATGATGGCCATGCGCTCGCGCGGCAGGCCTTCGGCATCCCACGGCAGCACCGGTGCTTCGGGGTGCCACGGGTCGGCATGCATGGTGACGCGCGGGTCGTAGACCTGCTCGCCCAGCTTGTTGCCACCGCCCTTCCTGGACAGGAAGCTGCGGCCTTCATCGGCCGAGCGCGCGCTGAAGAAGTTCATCATGAAGCTGATCAGGCCGGCGGCGGCGGCCGGCTCCAGGATCACCGTGTACTTGCCCGGCTCCAGCGCCTTGGCTTCGGCCGACTCGGTGGCCTTGCGCATGGCGATGCGGATGTCCTGGTCGGCCTTGAAGTCCGCTGCGTCCTTCAGGTTGCGGCCGACCCAGCCCGAGCCGCGGCCATCTTCGGTGCGCACCGTGCAGGTGTAGTCGAAACTGCTGGTGCGCTGGTAGCCGAAGTTGCCGTTGCTGTTGGCGGTGGCCTGGAAGCCCTGGCCGTCCTCGAGGAAGCCGGCAGCGATCAGGCCGTTGCCACGGCACGGTGCGATCGAATCGGCGGCGACCTTGGCGCGGAACGCCGGATCGATCGCAGCGGTGGATTCGCTGAACGTCGGGCTCGGGCGGTAGGTCTGCTTGCCGATGGCCGGCATGAACTCCGGGTTCTCCGGTGCCAGGCGTGCCAGGTCCTCGGCGCGGCGTACCACGCGCTCCAGCGCGGCGTCGTCGAACTCGTTGATCGAGGCGGTGCCCACGCGCTTGCCGAAGGCGACGGTGACGGCCAGTTCGGTGTTGTCGACGATGCCGCTGGTGGACACGTTGTTCAGTGCGAACCGGATGTTGCCGGCGATCGAGCCGGCGAGCACGGCGCTGCATTCATCGGCCTTGGACAGGGCAATGACCTTGTCGAGGATGGCCTTGGCCTGGGCTTCGGTGAAGATACTCATGGTGTAAGGGCTCCTGACCGGTCAGCCGAGGCTGCGTGCGGTGTTGATGACGTTGATGCCGTTGAAGCGCGCGGTGGACGAACCATGCGAAACCGCCGAAACCTGGCCGGGCTGGCCCTTGCCGTCGAAGAACGACCCGCCCAGGCGGTAGTCGCGTTCGTCGGCCACGGCGCTGCAGGCATTCCAGAATTCCGGCGTGCGGATCTGGTAGGCCACGTCCTCCAGCATGCGGGTGATCTGGCCGTTCTTGATCTCGTAGAACAGCTGCCCGCCGAACTGCGCGTTGTAGCGCTGCTGGTCGATCGAGAACGAACCGTCACCGATGATGTAAATGCCGTTCTCCACGTCCTTGATCATGTCCGAGACGCTGAGTGGGGTCCTGCCCGGTGCCATCGACACATTGGCCATGCGCTGGAACTGCACGCTGGACCAGGAGTCGGCGTAGCAGCAGCCATCGGATTCGGTCTTGCCGAGGATGTGGGCCTGGTCGCGGATGGTCTGGTAGTCCACCAGCTTGCCGTTGCTGATCAGGTCCCAGCGCTTGCACTTCACGCCCTCGTCGTCGTACGCCACGGCGCCGAGACTGCCCGGCTGGGTCTTGTCGGCGAAGATGTTGACGTGCTCACTGCCGTACTGGAAGCGCTGCTCGCGCTTGTCCAGGGTGGCGAAGCTGGTGCCGGCATAGTTGGCCTCGTAGCCAAGCACACGGTCCAGTTCCAGCGGATGGCCGATCGACTCGTGGATGGTCAGCCAGGTGTGCGACGGATCGAGCACCAGGTCGTACTTGCCCGGCTTCACCGACGGGGCCTTCAGCTTCTCCTGCGCCTGCTTCGCCGCAGCGATGGCGTCCTCCTTCATGTCGTAGGACGACCCGTAGTTGACCACGCCATTGGGGGTCAGAACCTTGCCGGCGGCGGCGCCGTCCAGGTACTCGTACCCCAGCCCCATCGGCGCCGACAGGCCCTCGCGGGTGCGGAACTTGCCACTGGCCTTGTCGATGGCGGTGATCGTCATCGGCGCCCAGATGCGGTGCACGTCCTGGTCGATGTAGGAGCCATCGGTGGAGGCGAAGTACTTCTGCTCGTTGACCAGGAACAGCATCGAGTTGACGAAGCTGGCACCGGCGCTCAGCGCTGCGGCGTTGACGTCCAGCAGCAGGTCGACCTTCTCCTTGATCGGTACCTCCATCGCGTTCTTGCGGATCGGTGTCTTCCAGCTCACCTCGCCCACGCCCGGCGCCTTGGCCAGCTGCACGGGGGCAGTCTGCACGCCGGCGTTGGCCTTGGCGATCGCCGCGGCCTGCTGCGCGGCGCGGGCCACATCGGCCGTGCCCAGCGCATTGGTGGCGGCGAAGCCCCAGGCACCATTGACGATCACGCGGATGCCCACGCCGGTGGACTCGGTGTTCACCACGTTCTGCACCTTGTCCTCGCGGGTGATCACGAACTGCCGCAGGTAGCGGCCGATGCGCACGTCGCAGTAGGTGGCGCCGGCACTGCGCGCAGCCTGCAGCGCGGCGTCGGCCAGGCGCTTCTTCAACGCCGGGTCGAGGCTGGACTGCAGCTGCTCGGCGGCGATCGCCTTGCCGAAGAACGACGGCACGATCAGGCCGCCAGCGGTAAGCCCGGTCAGGGCCAGGAAGTCACGTCTGTGCAAGGCTGCTCTCCAAGAAGGACGGGGTGGCTCAAGCGCCGAGACTGCGCGCGGTGTTGATGATGTTGATGCCGTTGAAGCGGGTGGTGGACGAACCGTGCGAGACCGCCGAGACCTGTCCGGGCTGGCCCTTGCCATCGAAGAACGAGCCGCCCAGGCGGAAGTCGCGTTCATCGCAGATGGCGCTGCAGGCATTCCAGAATTCGGGCGTGCGGATCTGGTAGGCCGCGTCCTCGACCATGCCGGTGATCTTTCCGTTCTTGATCTGGTAGTACAGCTGGCCACCGAACTGCGCGTTGTAGCGTTGCTGGTCGATGGAGTACGAGCCGCGGCCGTGGATGTAGATGCCGTTCTCCACGTCCTTGATCATGTCCTCCACGCTGAGCGGTGTTCTGCCCGGGGCCAGCGACACGTTGGCCATGCGCTGGAACTGCACGCTGGACCAGGAATCGGCGTAGCTGCAGCCGTGCGAGGCATCGCGGCCGAGGATGTGGGCCTCATCGCGGGTGGCCTGGTAATCGACCAGGATGCCGTCGCGCACCAGGTCCCAGCGCTGGGTCTTCACCCCTTCGTCGTCGTAGCCGACCGCACCCAGGCTGCCGGGCTGGGTCTTGTCGGCGAAGAAGGTGACGATGTCGCTGCCCCAGCGGAAGCCGGCATCGCGCTTGTCCAGCGTGGCGAAGCTGGTGCCGGCATAGTTGGCTTCGTAGCCGAGCACGCGGTCCAGCTCCAGCGGGTGGCCGACGTTCTCGTGGATGGTCAGGAACAGGTTGGACGGGTCCAGCACCAGATCGTACTTGCCCGGTTTCACCGACGGCGCCTTCAGCTTCTCGCGTGCGTGGCGGGCGGCCGCAATGGCGTCCTCGACCGGGTCGTAGGAATCGCGGTAGGCGGTGATGCCGCCGGGCAGCGGCACCTTGCCGCGCGCGTCGCCATCGAGGAACTCGTAACCCATGCCCATCGGCGAGGACAGCCCGGCGCGGGTACGGAACCTGCCGCTGGCCTTGTCGATCGCGGTGGCGGTGAACGGCAGCCAGATGCGGTGGACGTCCTGGTCGATGAATGAGCCATCGCTGGAGGCGAAGTACTTCTGCTCGTTGACCAGGAACAGCGTGGAATTGATGTAGTCGGCGCCCGCATTCAGCGCGGCGGCGTTGAGCGCCAGCAGCAGCTCGATCTTGTCCTGGATCGGCACTTCCATGGCGTTGCGACGGATGGGGGTCTGCCAGCGCACCTCACCGACCGGCGGTGTCGGCGCCAGCTGCACCGGCCGGGTCTGGATGCCGGCGTTGGCGCGGGCGATCGCCGCCGCCTGCTCGACCGCGGTGCGCACGGCGGCCTCGGTCTGCTGGTGGGTCGCAGCGAAGCCCCAGGCGCCGTTGACGATCGCCCGCACGCCCACCCCGGACGATTCGCGGTTGGTCACGTTGCCGACCTGGTGCTCGCGGGTGATGACCGACTGGTTGAGGTAGCGGCCGATGCGCACATCGCAGTAGCTGGCCTTGGCCGTGCGCGCGGCGGCGAGGGCGACCTCGGCCAGGCGCCGACGCTGGGCCGGGTCGACCGGAGCCAGCAGCTGCTCGGCGGCGATCAGCCGCGAATGCGGCAGCACCAGGCCCGCCAGGCCCAGACCGGAAAATGCCAGGAACTCACGTCGTTGCACTGCGTCTCTCTCACAACCTGCGGGCGGCAAAGGACCGCTCCGATCACGTCAACGCCCCGACTTTCGCCAGCGGCGGGCATTCGGGCAAGTGACTGCAGTCATGGTTGGGGAGGGTTTCGGCAGGGCTGCGCCCTGCACCCGCAGAGGCCAGAGCAACAGCAACAGCAACAGCGGGTATTCCGTGGGATGGCGGGGCGGTGTGGGTGGGCAGGACACGCCGTAAACCCATCCCTGGGGCTCGATGGCGCCATCCATGGCGCCAACGGTCCTGCCAACCCACACCGCCCCGCCTCTGACAGATTCCTGCGTTCTGATGGATTCACGCTGTGCGTGGATGGATCTCCATCGGAATCGAACATTTCGAATTGAACTCGGAAAACACCACGCATGGCGTGGATCTACTGGCCACCGGCCAACTGTCGAAGGCGGGGTGGGTCCGGTTGCGGGGGCGTGAGCCCCATGGATGGTGCGACCGAGCCTACAGGGACGTATTCACGGCGTCCCCCGCAACCGGACCCACCTCGCCATCCCACACGAAGCCCGCTGTTGCTGTTGCTTCGGCGGGTGCAGGGCGCAGCCCTGCTCAGCAACAGACCCCTCGTGCACAATGGGTCGCCCCCGCCTGGATCCCGCCCTGATGTCGAGCAAGCCGTATTCAGAAGCCTGCGAACGCAACCGCGAACCGATCGCCGCCGCGCTCGACCCGTGGATGGGCGATCGCCATCGGGTGCTGGAGATCGGCAGCGGCACCGGCCAGCATGCGGCGTTCTTCGCCGAGCGCTGGCCGTGGCTGCGCTGGCAGCCCAGCGATCACCCGGACCATCTGCCGGGCATCGAGGCCTGGCGTGCCGAGGCGGCGCTGCTGAACCTGCTGCCGCCGCTGGCGCTGCAGGTGGAGCTGCCGCCTGCGCCGGGTCTCGCACTGCCCGAAGGCAGCACCTTCGACGCGGCATTCAGCGCCAACACGTTGCACATCATGGGCTGGGACTACGTGCAGGCCTTGTTCGCCGCTCTGCCACCGCTGCTGCGCCACGGCGCGCTGCTGGCGGTGTATGGCCCATTCAATTACGGCGGCCGCTACACCAGCGACAGCAACGCGCAGTTCGATGCCTGGCTGAAGGCACGCGACCCGCGCAGCGGCATTCGCGATAGCGAAGCGGTGCAGGCGCTGGCCGCGGACAACGGCTTCACGCGCCTGCGCGACGCGGCGATGCCGGCCAACAACCGGCTGCTGCTGTGGCGGCTGGGGTGATCAGGCGTCCGGGGCCATGCCGGAAAGGCGTGCTGCGGCAGCGCGTAGCCCCTTGAAAATGGGTTCGGACACACTTGCAGGGAAGTCACGTGGGAGCTGACGGGTGACCTTTCCGATGGCCGGCTCGACGGCCGCGATCAACGCTTCGATCCACGGCTCTGCGCCATCGGCGACACCGCAGGCACGAGCGGTGTCGTTCCAGTGCCGCCGTCGCACGAGGTGCAGTTTCCGGTGGCGGTTCTTGCCCTGTACGGACATGGCCAGCTGTGCATTGCGTGGGTCGAGCTGGTTGGGCCCCCTGCCCAGGATGGGATACATCGACAGCACATCGTAGACGGGCGTCAGGCGGAAGCGTCCGCCGGCTTCAATGTAGACGCTGAAATTCTTGGCGTGGCCATCGGTTGCAGCCAGCATCCAGAAAAGAATCTGCGTCTTGAAGAAGGTCGCGCGATCCCCGGAATGCTCGGATTGTCGAAGCAGATCCATGATCGCCACGATGCCAGGGCCACCATCGGATTCATACTTCTTGGCGGCGGGAAGACCAAATACCTGGCACATGTCTTCCTGCGGCAGCCGCAGCCACCACCGTCTATCCGCAGACAGGCGGCGGTCGAATCGCTCGACAATGAGCGCGCGCTCGTTCTGGAAGCGCCCCATCTGCGTCTCTGCAACGGGAATTCCAAAGGCGGAAAGCAGATGCATGCACAGCCATTCGTTCTCGACGGACTGGTGCATGTCCGCCCGCATGTTGCCAACAATGCCCAGTGGCAGCTTGAAGATGTGGGTGGATGGCGTACTGCCGGTGGGAATGCACCACTGGCCGGCATGCAGCAGGAGACCGGTCTTTTCCTGCGCACCGGCGATGGAAATGCGGAACGCGTCATCGCTGGTGGGGGCGCCCGGCAGAGCACCTGAGGTCACCCGGCGCAGGATCGTGGCGACGCCGGATTCGCTCAACGCCTCATAGGTAATCTGCCGGATGTCTCCCGGTGGATGCGAAGGCGGCAACAGCTGCACCGCACCCACACAATCCCGTCCAATGGCTTCAAGGAGATCGAACGTGTCGGCGCTGCGCGTGGCGAACCGGTCGCGGATCCGATTGCGGATGGCGACGTTGTCGGGAAGAAGGTTGTCGAAGTAGTCGTTGACGACGCTACCTCGATGGCTCCCACCTTCCGGGAGCAGGGGCAGAGACAGTGATAGTGGTCGGGACTGGGCCGAGCGGACCCACGGGTCCATGTACGAAAGTCGGGGAGATCCGCTCCGAACATCCTCCCAGAGCGCGACCTCCACACCATTCATCCAGACCCGCAGCGTACCCATGGCTCACCACTCCAGCGCCGATGTGTTCTCCGGGGGACGTCGTTGTTGCAGGCTGACTTCCAGACCCAACACAGCCCAGACCCTCATCAGCCGTTCGAAGCTTGCCGATGCCGGGTCGCGCTCCAACGCCCCTACTGCCTGGCGGCTGATGCCGAGTTGCTCCGCCAGCTGAGCTTGGCTCAGGCCCGCCTGGCGCCTGAAAGCACGCATCAGCGGCGCCAGTTGTTGAGCTGTCCTCACCGTGTGCAGCGGCCTGTCCATACCGGCAGTCCCCAGGAAAAATGACCGTACTCGAATGCGTACGCAAAGGATAGGTTGCTTTACGACAAGCAACCTATCGCTTTCCCAGCCAGGAAGCAACCTATCGATTGCTATCCAAATACGCAATCAATAGGTTGCATACGGCGTCTGCCGACTGGGGCCTCAAGCCACCTGCACGATATGCAGCGCCTTCGGGTTGCGCCACTGCGCCAGCAGGGCGGCTTCGCGCGCCTTGGCCTGTTCGAAATGCGCTTCCTTGACGTGGCCGAAGCCACGGATGTGTTCGGGAATGCTGGCGATCTCCACCGCCAGTGCCAGCCGGTCGTCCTCCAGGCCGTCCAGCAGCAGCTGCACGGTGGCTTCATAGTCGGCGATCAGCTGGCGCTCCATGCGGCGCTCGTCGGTACGGCCAAACACATCGAAGCGGCCGCCACGCAGGAACTTCAGCTTCGCCAGCAGACCGAAGGCCTTGAACATCCACGGGCCATATTCCTTCTTCAGCAGCCGGCCCTGCTCGTCCTTCCTGGCGAACAGCGGCGGTGCCAGGTGGAAGCGCAGCTGGTAGTCGCCCTCGAACTGCTGCTGCAGGCGGCGCTGGAAGTCGCCGCTGGTATACAGGCGGGCCACTTCGTACTCGTCCTTGTAGGCCATCAGCTTGAACAGGTAACGGGCCACGGTCTCGGTCAGCGCAGTGGAACCGCCGATGCGCTCGGCTTCGGCCGCGCGCACGCGTTCGACCAGGCTGCGGTAGCGGTTGGCGTAGGCGGCGTCCTGGTACTCGACCAGGAACGCGGCGCGGCGCGCGATCATTTCCTCCAGCGAACGCGACAGGCGCGCATCGTCCAGCGGCAGGAACGCCACGTCGCCACCGTGGGTCGGCAGGCCACGCAGCTCGCGTTCGTCACCGGTGTCGCGCGGCGCAGCGGTGGCGCCCCATTCGTTGCCCTCCCACTCGCCCGGCGGCAGCGGGTGCAGCGGGCCGGGGGTGGATTCGCTGTCGGTATGCAGATTGCGGACCAGGCCTGCGGCCTGCTGCACGGCCTGCGGATCGACCGCGGCCAGGCGGCCCCAGGCGAAGGCCTGCTGGTTCATCGCCACCGCCGCGCCATTCAGTTCGATGGCGCGCATCAGCGAGTCGAACGACAGCGGCACCAGGCCCTGCTGCCACGCGTAGCCGAGGATGAACAGGTTGGCCGCGATCGCATCGCCGAGCAGTGCGGTGGCCAGCTGGGTGGCATCGAGCAGCAGCGGTTCCTCGCCACCCAGTGCCACGCGCACGCCGGCAATGATGTCGGCGGCGGGGAACTGCATGTCCGGTCGCGTGGTGAAGGTGCCCGGCATCGCTTCGTAGGTGTTGAGCACCACCTGCGAGCGGCCGGCGCGTACCTTCGACAGCGCCCAGTAATCGTTCACCACCACCATGTCACAGCCCACCACCAGGTCGGCTTCGCCGGCGGCGATGCGCACCGCGTGGATGTCTTCGGGGCGGCGGGCGATGCGGATGTGGGTGGTCACCGCGCCGCCCTTCTGTGCCAGCCCGGTCTGGTCCAGCACCGAGGCCCCCTTGCCTTCCAGGTGCCCGGCCATGCCCAGCAGCGCGCCGATGGTCACCACGCCGGTGCCGCCCACGCCGGTGATCAGGATGTTCCAGGGCTGCTCCAGCGAGCTGCGCACCACCGGTGCGGGCAGGTTGTCCAGCAGCGTGGCGGCATCGCGCTTGCTGCCCTTGCGCGGCTGCCCGCCGTGCACGGTGACGAAGCTCGGGCAGAAGCCGTTCACGCACGAGTAGTCCTTGTTGCAGTTGGACTGGTCGATCTCGCGCTTGCGCCCGAACTCGGTTTCCTTCGGCAGCACGGATACGCAGAAGCTCTTCTTGCCGCAGTCGCCGCAGCCTTCGCACACCAGCGAATTGATCAGCACGCGCTTCTGCGGGTCTTCCAGCTTGCCGCGCTTGCGGCGGCGGCGCTTCTCGGTGGCGCAGGTCTGTTCGTAGATCAGGATCGAAACACCCTTCACTTCGCGCAGGCGCTTCTGCACCGCATCCAGTTCGCTGCGGTCGTGGAACTCGACATCGCTGGGGAAGTGCTCGCGCTGGCCGGTCCACTTGCCGATGGTGTCCGACAGCACCACGATGGTGTGGATGCCCTCGGCGCGCATCTGCTTTGCGATGTCCGGCACGCTCAGCGGGCCGTCCACCGGCTGGCCGCCGGTCATCGCCACCGCATCGTTGTAGAGGATCTTGTAGGTGATGTTGACGCCGGCGGCGACCGCCTGGCGGATCGCCAGCGAGCCACTGTGGAAATAGGTGCCGTCGCCCAGGTTCTGGAACACGTGCGGGGTATCGGTGAACGGCGCCTGCCCGGCCCAGGTCACGCCTTCGCCGCCCATGTGGGTGAAGGTATCGGTGCTGCGGTCCATCCAGGTCACCATGTAATGGCAACCGATGCCGGCCAGCGCACGCGAGCCTTCTGGCACCTGGGTGGAGGTGTTGTGCGGGCAGCCGGAGCAGTAGTGCGGCACGCGCGGGAAGCTGGCGCGCGGCAACGCAAGCTCGGCTTCCTTTTCCTGCATCCACTGCAGGCGCTGCTCGATCGACTCGTTGTTGAAGAACTTCTGGATGCGGCGACCGATCACGCCGGCGATGGTGGCCGGGGTCAGCTCACCGGTGGACGGCAGGATCCATTCGCCGCTCTCGTCGTACTTGCCGACGATGGACGGGCGCTGGCCCCAGCTGGCCGGCCAGTTGAAGAACTGTTCCTTCATCTGGCGCTCGATGAAGGCGCGCTTCTCCTCCACCACGATGATGTCGTCCAGGCCCTGCGCGAAGCGCGCGATGCCCTGCGGTTCCAGCGGCCAGGTCATGCCGACCTTGTACACGCGGATGCCGATGTCGGCGCACGCGGCTTCGTCCAGGCCCAGGTATTCCAGCGCCTGCAGCACGTCCAGGTAGCTCTTGCCGGTGGTCACGATGCCCAGCCGCGCACGCGGTGCATCCATCACCACCTTGTCGATGCCGTTGGCGCGGGCAAAGGCCTGCGCGGCTTTCACCGCATAGCGGTGCAGGCGCATTTCCTGGTCCAGCGGCGGGTCCGGCCAGCGGATGTTGAGGCCACCGGACGGCATCTCGAAGTCGTCCGGCAGCACGATGCGCCGGGCCATCGGATCGACCTCGACCGAGGCCGACGATTCCACCGTCTCGGCGATCGTCTTGAAGCCGACCCAACGGCCGGTATACCGGCTCATCGCCCAGCCGAGCAGGCCCATATCCAGGATGTCCTGCACGCCGGCCGGGTTCAGCACTGGCATCATCGCGCTGACGAACTCGTCCTCGCTGCCGTGCGGCAGGGTCGAACTGCGGCAGGCATGGTCATCGGCCGCCAGTGCCAGCACGCCGCCATGGCGCGAGGTGCCGGCGGCATTGGCGTGCTTGAACACGTCGCCGCAGCGGTCCACGCCCGGGCCCTTGCCGTACCACATGCCGAACACGCCCTGCACGTTGGCGCCGGGGAACAGGTTGGTCTGCTGGGTACCCCACACCATGGTGGCGCCCAGGTCCTCGTTGAGGCCCGGGGTGAACTTCACCCTGGCCGCGTCCAGGTGCTTGCGCGCGCGCCACAGCTCCAGGTCGAAGCCGCCCAGCGGGCTGCCACGGTAGCCACTGACGAAGCCGGCGCTGTCGATGCCCGCATGCGCATCGCGCAGGCGCTGCATCAGCGGCAACCGCACCAGCGCCTGCACACCACTCAGGTAGATCCGCCCCGCGTTGCGGGTGTACTTGTGGTCGAGCGTGTAATCACGATCGAGCAGGTCGGCGGAGGCGGGCGAGGTGAGTTGCGCGGTACTGGTCATGGCTGGCCTGGTCAGGATCGGCTGGCACCGGCCGCGCAGAGCACGCGGCGGGAAAGGCGCGGATTGTAACAGTGGGGCCCGCAAGCCCCGGCACTCGCGCCGACGGCCGTGCTGGGGTTAGGATCGGGAAGAGAGAGGGAGGTTGGTGTTTCAACCTGGGGGAATTTGGATGTCAGTTGCAGGACAGTTCCTGGCCGGCGTGATGCTGGCCGCGGGGGCGGCCGCGGCATGGGCCGCGCCGGCATTGCCGGCACCGCAGGAGTTCTATTTCGACAGCGATACCGCAGCGGCACCGATCGTGGTGGTGCAGGCCGAGGGCGAAGACCTGGTTGCCCAGTTGCTGAAGCACCGCGAGCGGGGCCGCAAGGGCCTGGAAGCCACGGCGCAGCTGGCCTCGGTGGCCATCGCGCAGGGGCGTGCGGAACTGGGCGAGAAGCTGTACCGCGAAGCGCTGGCCGAGGCGCCGGTGCAGAGTGCCCTGGGCCGCAGCGTGCGCTGGAACTATGGCTGGGATCTGCTGCGGCAGGGGCAGGCACTGGCCGCACTGGAGCAGTGGCAGGCTGCCGCCGGTACGCTGCGCAGCAATCCCGGCTGGGTGCCGCCGAGCTTCGCGTTGGCGCTGTGGCGCGCAGGCCAGCAGCAGGAAGCGGTGAAGTGGTATGCCGCCGCGGTGCGCACCGAGCCGACGCAGTGGAGCGACAGCAGCCGCTATGCGCAGCTGCTGCCGCAGTGGCGCGATGATGAACGGGCCACGCTCGGGGAAGTGCAGCAGGCCTGGGCGGCGGCGCCACCGGCCTGGCCCTGAGGGTGGGGGTTCGGCCGGGTTGCACCCGGCACCCGCAGAGGCCGGAGCAACAGCAACAGCAACAGCCGAAGCAACAGCGGGCTTCCTGCGGGATGGCGGGGCGGTGTGGACAGGCAGGACACGCCGTAAACCCATCCTTGGGGGCTCGATGGCGCCATCCATGGCGCCAACGGTCCTGCCTGCCCACACCGCCCCACCTCTGACAGGTTGCCGCTGCTGTTGGTACGTGTCGACCTTGGTCGACACGTAGATCCACGCCATGCGTGGATGAATCTGCATCGGAATCGAATATCCGATATCTGATCGAAATGCAGCCGAGCATGGGCTCGGCGCTACAAAAGCCCCGGCCAAACACGGAATCTGCTTTCAGCGACCAGCCACGAGCGGCTGCGCCGTTCGCAGCAGCCTTCAGTCGTCCGCGGACACCGTGCGCCCGGCTGCCCAGGCCCGCAATGCCGCCACCTGCTCGGCCATCAACACCGACAACGGTCGCGTCGCGCGTATCTCGGCCATCAGCAGATCGGTATCCAGCGGCCGGCCCTCGGCGTGTGCCGAATACAGCCCGGCCACGATCGCCTGCTCGATCTCCGCGCCGGAGAAGCCATCGGCTGCGGCCGCCAGCGCCGGCAACGCGAAGTCTTCGGCATTGAGCTGGCGCCGGCCCAGGTGCAGCCGCAGCAGCTCCACCCGCACGTCGGGCGAGGGCAGGTCGACGAAGAAGATTTCATCGAAACGCCCCTTGCGCAGCAGTTCGGCGGGCAGTTCATGGACCTGGTTGGCGGTGGCCACGATGAACACCGGTGCCTTGCGCTCGGCCATCCAGGTCAGCAGGTAGCCCAGCACGCGCCGTGACACGCCACCGTCCTCGCTGCTGGTGGCCAGGCCCTTCTCGATCTCGTCCATCCACAGCACGCATGGCGCCAGCTGCTCGGCCGAGGCCAGGGCCTGGCGCAGGTTGGCTTCGGTCTCGCCGTGGTACTTGTTGTACAGCGCACCCACATCCAGGCGCAGCAGCGGCACGCCGAAACCGGCGGCGGTGGCCTTGGCCAGCATCGACTTGCCACAGCCCTGCACGCCCAGCAGCAGCATGCCGCGCGGCGGGTCCAGCCCGGCCGGTGCCGAGCCGGCGATGAACGCGACCCGGCGCTGGTTGATCCAGCGCTTGAGCCGGTTGGCGCCGGCCACCTCGCCAAAACGCGCGCTGTCGTGTTCGAAGAACAGATGGCCACTGCGGTTGAGCAGCTCGAACTTCAGCCGCGCCAGCTGCGGCAGGTCGTCGTCGCGCAGGGCGCCGTCGGCATAGATCAGCTGGCGGGCGATGCGCCGGGCATCGACCAGGCTCAGGCCCTGCAGGTTCTTCAGGATCTTCTTCACCGCCTCGCTGTCCACTTCCACCCGGCGCCCGCCGTGCTCGCGGGCGTAGGCGTCGGCCTCCTCGCGCAGCATCTTCAGCAGGGCGTTGGCATCGGGCAGGCGCGGGTTGAAACGCACCGCCAGCGCTTCCAGCTCGGCCGGCAGTTCGACCTTGGCGCCGATCAGCACCAGCACATGCGGCTCGCTGTGGCGGCGCTGGATCAGGTCGCGCAGGGCACGCTGGTGGCTGGCATAGCCCAGGTAGGGATGGAAATCGAGCAGCAGGTAGACGCCGCGCTGGTCGGCCTGGCGGATCATCTGCAGGGCGGCGCTGGCATCGGGCGGGCCGACGGCCGCATCCTCGCGCTCGAGGTCGATGCGCCGCAGCCCCTCGGTGATCGACCAGCGGTGCAGGGCCCGCCAGACGTGCATCAGCGTCTGCCGGAACAGTTCGACGATGCGACCCTCGTCCTGGGTCTCGATCACGATCAACGGCGTATTGGCGCGGATCAGTGCGCTCAGGTCCTGCAGCTCGCTCATGCCGGTTCGATCCTTCGGGGGCGTCACCATAGCAAAGCCCGGGTGTCACGGTTCAGCACGGTGCTACCTTCCGTCACCACCGTCGGTGTACGCTCGGGGCACGTACCCGGAAGCGAGGCTGGCATGAAGACGATCCTGGTGGCCGGTTCCAAGGGCGGGGTGGGCAAGACCACCGTCGCCACCCACCTGGCCGCGTACGCGGCATTGCAGGGCAAGGCCACGGTGATCGCCGACGCCGACCCGCAGGGCTCCAGCACCCGCTGGGCGCAGCGGCGGGCCGGGCTGGACAGCGCGGTGCTGCCGATGGACGTGTACCGCAAGAAGCAGTGGGCACAGAAGCTGCCCGACGGTACCGATACCGTCATCATCGATGCACCGGCCGGCGCACTGGCCGACGATATCCCACATTTCCTCGACGCCGCCGATGCCGTGGTGGTCCCGGTGCTGCCCTCGGCACTGGACATCGAAGCCATCGTCGGCTTCCTCAACAGCCTGGCCCAGGTGCCGCGCGTGCACAGCCGCAAGCTGCCGGTCGGGCTGGTGCTGAACCGCACCAAGCCCTGGACCCAGACCTCGCAGCAGGCCCTGCAGATGCTGGCCGACTGGCCCTACCCGGTGGTGGCGCAGCTGCGTGACAGCCAGAGCTATGTGGTCATGACCGGCCTTGGCCGCAGCCTGTTCGACTACCGCTCCGCCCAGGTGCGCGAGCACCAGGCCGACTGGGAGCCCCTGTTGTCCTGGCTGAAGCTGTAAGCGCCCCGCTCTTCACCCCCTTTCCCTTGGAAGCCCGCAATGCGCGAACTGATCCTGCTCCGCCACGCCCATGCCGAACCGGCCACCACCGGCCAGGCCGACCTTGACCGGCCGTTGTCGCCGGTCGGTCTTGCCGAAGCCGAAGCCGCCGGCAAGTGGTTGAAGGAAAACAACCTGCAGCCGGACTGCGTGCTGTGTTCGCCGTCGCGGCGCACCCGTGAAACCCTTGAAGCCGTGATGGCGGCGATCGGCTATGTCGAGAAGCGCCTGGAAGACCGCATCTACGAAGCCACGCCCGGTACCCTGGCCGCGCTGGTGGATGAGCGCCGCGAGCTGGACCGGGTGTTGATCGTCGGCCACAACCCCGGCCTGGAACAACTGGTGGCGCTGATGACCGATGGCACCAGCAGCGACTACCGTGGCATGCCGCCGGGCGGCGTGGCCGTGCTGGGGTTCCCGCGCGAAGCGACCATCGAACCGGGCGTGGCCCGCCTGAACGCGTTCTGGTGGCCGTGAGCCGATGAGGTGGGCGTTGCCGGGCCGCGTGCTGCTGCCAGCCATGCTGGCGATCGGTCCGGCCTGGGCCGCCACGCCGCCGCCACCGACCGCGCTGCCGCCGGTGATGGCCGAGTCGCCGCGCACGCTGCAGCTGGACACCGAGCGCTCGCGGATCGGGTTCGAGGTCCGCACCCGCTTCGGCCAGCGCATCGAGGGCGTGTTCCCACGCTTCGAAGGCCGCATCGAGGTGCTGTCCGACGGCCGCCACCAGGTCCACCTGAAGATGTTCACGCGCACCGTGGAGATTCCCGGCAAGGACCGCTACACCGGCTGGATGCGCGGGCCGGAGTTCTTCGACGCCGGCCGGTACCCGTTCGTGGAGTTCGACTCGCTGCCGTACTGGCCGGAGACCGTGTCCGGGGGTGGCGCCATCGACGGCCGGCTGACGCTGCGCGGGGTCAGCCACCCGGAGACGCTGCGGGTTGAAAAGGCGGAATGCGCCAGACCCGGCTATGATTGCGACGTCGTCAGCCGCGGTACCGTGCAAAGAGGCCGGTATGGCATGGACAGCTGGCAGCTTGCCTTGAGTGACCGAGTGACCTTCGTATTGCGAGCGCGCCTGAGCGAGGCGCCGAAACCGTGAACCTGCTGCTGCGTGTACTGGCGCTGGCAACCGTGTTGCTGGGCAGTGGCTGCGCGTCGCTGTCCAACGCACAGCGCGACCGCGCCGAGGCCATTGCGCTGCAGGCACGCTCTACCCAGGTCGACTGCCAGCGCGCCGACCGCTGCGCGATGGACTCGCCGCTGCGGGCGCTTGCCGGCCGCGCGTTCACTGAATCGACCCCGGAGCAGCCGCGCCACTATGCCACCCTGCTGGACGAGGGGGAAGGCGCCCTGGTCGCACGCCTGAACCTGCTGCGCAGCGCCACCCGCAGCATCGATGTGCAGACCTACATCTTCGACAAGGATGACAGCGCACGCCTGGTCATCGACGAGCTGCTGGCGGCCTCGCGGCGCGGGGTGAAGGTGCGGCTGCTGATCGACCAGCTGTCGGCGATCTCGGACCTGCAGATCCTGGGCGCCCTGTCCGGCGCCCACGAGAACTTCCAGCTCCGGGTCTACAACCCGACCTTCGGCAAGGCACGGCTGAACTACTTCGACTATGCCGGCAGCGTGCTGTGCTGCTTCCGCCGCTTCAACCAGCGCATGCACAACAAGCTGCTGGTGGTCGACGACGCGATCGGCGTGGTCGGCGGCCGCAACTACCAGGACGACTATTACGACTGGGACCGCGAGTACAACTTCCGCGACCGCGATGTGCTGATCGCCGGTCCGGAAGCGCGGGCGATGGCGGCCAACTTCGATGCGTTCTGGCGCGCGCAGCGCAGCGTCCCGGCCGAGCGCCTGAACGATGTCGGTCGTACCCTGCTCAAGCAGGGCGTGCCGGCGCTGCCGCCGGCGCAGTTCCGTCGCCCCGAGCGGGTGCAGCGGGTCAGCGCTGAAGCCAACGACGTGGACTTCGTCACCCGCTCGTTCGTGGACACCGCGCTGCCGGTCGCCTCGGTGCGCTACGTGGCCGACCTGCCGCGCAAGCACCGCCGCGAGCGTGCGGATGCGCCGCTGGCCGGCCAGCACGTCACCGAACCGCAGCTGGATGCGCTGATTGCCGGCGCACAGCACGAAGTGCTGCTGCAGACACCGTACCTGGTGCTGTCCAAGCCGGCGCAGACGTTGTTCCGGGAGCTGCGCAAGCGCCCGCAGCCGCCGCGCGTGGTGGTGTCCAGCAACAGCCTGGCCGCTACCGACAACCCGATCGTGTATGCGCTGTCGTACAAGTACAAGCGGCGCAACATGCGCGAACTGGGCTTCAACATCTTCGAATTCAAGCCGTTCCCGCTGGATGCGCCGGTGGATTACCGCAACCTGCTGCCGGATCCGATCGCCGCGCCGGACGCCGACCGGCCGACAGGCCGCAACCCGCTGATCGGCGGCAGCGCTGCCGGCAGCAATGCCGGCGGCGGCCGTGACCGTGACGAGGTGCAGGACGCGCCGGTGGCGGACAGCCCGCCGGCGCGGGTGATCCACCCGCGCACCGGCAGCGCCTACGAAAATGCCCGCGCACGCCGCCGCGCGGCCGGCAGCGAAGTCGAGACCCGGTTGCTGCGTACCGAAACGCGGCCCTCGTTCCTGGGCAGCAAAGCGGTCAACAAGCCGCTGCCGGTCACCCGCAAGGGCGCGCGCATGGGGCTGCATGCCAAGTCGCTGGTGGTCGATCGCCGCATCGGCGTGGTCGGCACCCACAACTTCGATCCGCGCAGCGAGAACTACAACACCGAAGGCGCGGTGATCATCGACGATCCGGTCTTTGCCGAACAGCTGGCGCAGAGCATCCTGCGCGATATCCACCCGCAGAATTCCTGGACCGTGGCGCCGCGCGCCAAACCGCCGCTGCTGTCCGGGCTGAACTACAGCGTGGGCAAGGCCTCCGAGGCGCTGCCCATCCTCGATTTCTGGCCGTGGCGCTATGCCACCGATTACGAATTCCAGCCCGGCCCGGACTGCCCGCAGCCGCTGCCGCGGCAGAGCCCGGATTTCCACCGCTGTTACGTTGCGGTGGGTGATTTCCCCGAGGTCAACGTCGGGCCGAAATGGCTGCTGGTACGCATGCTGACGGCCTTCGGCGCCGGCCTTGTCCCCATCCTCTGAAGGTAGCCGCATGACCCAGGTATTCCGCGAAGCCGTTTCCATCGACCAGCTCAACGCCCTCAGCCGCAATACCGCCATCGACACCCTCGGCATCGTCTTCAGCGCTGCCGGCGAAGACTGGCTGCAGGCCACCATGCCGGTGGACGAGCGCACCCGGCAGCCGTACGGCATCCTGCACGGCGGGGCCTCGGTGGTGCTGGCCGAGACCCTGGGCAGCAGCGCCGGCAACCTGTGCGTGGACACCGCCAAGCAGGTCTGCGTCGGCCTGGAGATCAATGCCAACCATGTGCGCGCGGTGCGCTCGGGCACGGTCACCGGCACCGCCCGCGCGCTGCACGTGGGCCGCAGCACCCAGCTGTGGGAGATCCGCGTGGAGGACGAGCAGGGCCGGCTGGTCTGCATCTCGCGGCTGACCCTGGCCGTGGTGGCCGCCGGCCACGGCTGAGCGCGGCCGCACTGGCGCCGGCGGCGGAACCCAGCGTTCCTGGCCGATGGCCCCTGTCAACGCGACTTATGGCCGGATTCAGCTGGCAGCGATGGCAGCCCTCCGGTATCGTGCGCGGATGACTTCCCCCACTCCGGCCCCCCGCGGCGGCGTGGCGCGTGTGTGCCGTTACCTGTACCGCGTACCGCTGCTGTTGGTCCACATCCTCGTGTTCCTGCCGTTGATCCTCATCGGCATGCTGCCGCCGTGGGGCGCCGTGCGCGTGGGCGAGGACGACTTCGCCGCGCGGGTGGTGAACCTGTGGCAGGGCGGGTTGATGTGGATCTTCGGTTTCCGCCTGTCGCGCGTCGGCCAGCCGCTGCCGGGCGCGGTGCTGTTCGTCGCCAACCATGTCAGCTGGGTCGACATCTCCATCCTGCACAGCCAGCGCATGATGGGCTTCGTGGCCAAGCGCGAGATCGCCAGCTGGCCGGTGGTGGGCTGGCTGGCCGGACGCGGCCAGACCATCTTCCACCAGCGTGGCAACACCGAATCGCTCGGTGGCGTGATGCAGGTCATGGCCGAGCGCCTGCGCGCTGGCAAGGCGGTTGGCGTGTTCCCGGAAGGGCGCACCCGCGGTGGCCACGAAGTCGGCCCGTTCCACGCGCGCATCTTCCAGGCAGCGGTCGAGACCGGGGTACCGGTGCAGCCGGTGGCGCTGGTCTACGGCCGGCACGGCGATGCGCAGACCATCGTGGCCTTCGGCCCGGGCGAGAGCTTCTTCGCCAATTTCCTGCGCCTGCTCGGCGAGCCGGCGCGTCCCACCGAAGTGCATTTCCTGGCGCCGATCGGCACCCAGGACCTGGAAGGCCGTCGGCGCATCGCGGAAACTTCGCGCGCGCGCATCGTGGCGGCCATGAGCGGGGATTGAGGCGAAGGTGGCCGTGTTCCCGCCACCGTCCGTTGGAGCCGACGCGGCGATGCTCACCGCGTCCGATTACCAGCCGCCGCGCTGGCTGCGCAATCCCCACCTGCAGTCGATGCTCAGCTCCAGCCGCATGCGCCTGCAGCGCGGCCTGCTGCTGCTGGCCGCCACCGGTGCGGTCAGCGAGGAACTGATCCTCGATGGTGGCGATGGCGTGCGCCTGCAGGGCTGGCACAGCCATGTGGAAGGGCGCGAGCCGCGCGGCATGGCACTGCTGCTGCATGGCTGGGAAGGCAGTGCCGAATCGAGCTACATGCGCATGGCTGCCGCGCGCATGCTCGAACAGGGCTTCGACGTGGTACGGCTGAACTTCCGCGACCACGGCAATACCCACCACCTCAATCCCGGCATCTTCCACTCCAACCTGATCGACGAAGTCGTGCATGCCGCCGGCGATATCGCGCAGCGCTGGCCGCAACTGCCGCTGGTGGCCGCCGGCTATTCGCTGGGCGGCAATTTCGTGCTGCGCCTGGCCCTGCGCGCGCCACAGGCCGGCGTCCCGCTGCTGCGGGTGGCCTCGGTATGCCCGGTGCTGGACCCGGCACTGACCATGGAAAGCATCGAGAACGGTCCGGCAATGTACGACTGGTACTTCCGCCGCAAGTGGGCCGGTTCGCTGCGGCGCAAGCGCGACCTGTTCCCGGAACTGAGCGACTGCGACGATCGTGTGCTGAACCTGGACATCCGTGCGCTGACCGCGTGGCTGGTCGAACGGCATACCAGTTTCGGCTCGCTGCAGGCCTACTTCGACGGCTATTCGATTGCCGGGGATCGCCTGTCCACGCTGCAGGTGCCGGCCGACATCCTGATGGCACAGGATGATCCGGTGATCCCCTATGCGACCTTCCGCGACTGGCAGCTGCCGCAGCAGGCGCGGCTGGAGACAGCGTGCTGGGGCGGTCACTGCGGCTTCCTGGAAAACTGGCGCGGCGATGGTTTCTCCGAGCGCTGGGTGGCCCAGCGCCTGCGGCGCGTCCTGCCGGGCTGAACCGGCAACGGCGCCGGGCCCGCTACAATGCGGGTTTGCCCTTGAACCGGACCGCCATGCAAGACCAGATCCTCCAAGCGTTGCGCCAGAACGAGGCCGGCCAGGCCGTGCAGCTGGCCCAGGCATGGACCCGCGACGAACCCGGCCAGGCCGAGGCCCACCGCTGGCTGGCGCTGGCGCTGCAGCAGCAGGGCCAGGCCGAGGCGGCCATGGACGCTCTGCAGCAGGCCCTGCAGCTGGCGCCCGACGATGCCCAGCTGCACCTCCAGCACGCCGGGTTGCTGCTCGCGCTGCGCCAGTTCGAAGGCGCCGACCAAGCGCTGCTGCGTACCACCGATCTCAACCCCAATGCCTTCCCCGCCTACCTGATGCAGGCGCACCTGGCGGTGGGTCGCAATGATTTCGATGAAGCCCAACGGCTGTCGACGCTCGCTGCACGGCTGGAACCGGACCACCCCGAACTGCTGACCATCGACGGCATGGTCGCGCTTCGCCGCGGTGACGCCGACCGCGCGCTGGCGTTGCTGTCCGCTGCCAGCCAGGCCCTGCCGGACGACACCCGCGTGCTGTACGCGCTGGGCTTCGCCTACCTGGGCAAGGACATGCTGGCCTTCGCCGAGCAGGCGTTCCGGCGCGTGCTGGCGTTGAATCCGAAGATGTCCTCGCTGCGCGGCATGGTGGTGCAGCTGGCGCTGCGCCAGGGCAACCTGGATGCCGCCGCTGAAGCGATGCAGCAGGCGCTGCAGGATCCGGAGCTGGACGTGCCGCCGATGCGCCGCCTGGCCGGTGAACTGGCGCTGCGCAGCGGCCAGCCGCTGCAGGCGCTGGAGCAGCTGTTGCCGCTGCTGGAGACGCTGCAGGGCGATCGCCAGGTGCTGCAGCTGCTGCTGATGTCCTGGCAGCGCCTGGGCCGCGACGACGAAGCGCGCGCGCGCCTGGATGCCGCGCTGGAAAGCAACGATCAGCTGCATGACCTGTGGCTGGCACGCCTGGCCGTGGAGCAGGTGGGCGGCGAGGGTGCCGTCGCCACCGTCGAGCGCTGGATGGCGGCCATGCCGGCCCACCTGCCGGCACTGGAAGCGCGCATGCGCCTGCATGACATGGCCGGCGAACGCGAACAGGCCGAAGCGGTCGCCGCGCGCATCGCCAGCCTCGAGCCGGGGCGCGTCAGCGCCGAAACCCGCCTGGTCGATGGCCTGCTGCAGCGCGATCCCGCCGCTGCCGTGGCGCGGGTGCAGGGCCTGATCGCGCAGGCCGGGGAAGGCCACCGCGCCGACCTGCGCACCTGGCTGGGCGAGATCCAGGACCGCGCCGGGCAGCCGGAGGAGGCACTGCGGACCTGGATGGCGGTGCACACCGAACTGGCGCCGCAGCGCCTGCCGCTGCCGCCGCAGGCCAAGGCTCCGCCGAGCTGGCCGGAGATGGCCAGCATCGACGAAGCCACCCGCAACAGCGGTTCGGCCCCGATCTTCCTGTGGGGCCCGCCCGGCTCGGGGGTGGAACGCGTGGCCACCGGCCTGGCGGCGGCCAGCCCGGTGCTGCGCAGCGATCGCTACACCGCCACGCCACCGGACGATGCCTTCCAGAACTACCACACCCTGCAGGACCTGGCGTCCGGCGTGCTGAGTCCGGAACGCCTGGTGGAACGCTGGCGCGAGCATCTGCCGGCCCGTGGCCTGGACGGCGACACGGTGATCGACTGGCTGCTGTGGTGGGACAACGCGCTGTTGTGGGCGCTGCGCCCGCAGCTGCCGCACGGGCGCCTGCTGCTGGTGCTGCGCGATCCGCGCGACATGCTGCTGGACTGGGTCGCCTACGGTGCCGCAGCGCCGTTGGCGGTCACCTCGCTGGCCGAAGCCAGCGAGTGGCTGACGCGTGCGCTGACCCAGATCGCGGCGCTGCACGAGGAGGACCTGTATCCGCACGTGCTGCTGCGCATCGATGACATCGGCAACGACCCGCACGCCATGGCCGATCTGCTGGGCCGCGTGTTCCAGCGGCAGATGCCGCCGGCCGCGCAGCTGGGCACGCCGCGGCTGCCGGCCGGCCACTGGCGCAACTACCGCGACGCGATGAGCGCCGCCTTCGCCCAGCTCACCCCGATCGCGGTGCGCCTGGGCTACCCGGAAGAGTGAGGAGAGCCCGATGCAACTGAGCAGCCACAGCCTGACCAACGGCGCACCGATCGACCGCGAGTTCGCTGCGGGCGATGCCGCCGGCTTTGCCCCCGACCGCAACCCGCACCTGGCCTGGAGCGGTGCACCCGAAGGCACCCGTTCGTTCCTGCTGGTGTGCGTGGACCCTGACGTACCGACGGTGCCGGAGACGGTCGGCCGCGACGACATGAGCGTGCCGCGCGATCAGCCGCGTTGCGATTTCGTGCACTGGGTGATGGCCGACATTCCGGCCTCGGTGCAGGAGATTGCCGCTGGCAGCTGCAGCGATGGCTTCGTAGTGAAGGGCAAGACCGCGCCGGCCGGCCCGGCCGGCAGCCGCCAGGGCCTGAACGATTTCACCGGCTGGTTCGCCGGCAATCCGGACATGGCCGGGGATTACCTCGGCTATGACGGCCCGTATCCGCCGTTCAACGATGAGCGCGTGCATCGCTATTTCTTCCGCGTGTTCGCGCTGGACGTGGCCTCGCTGCAGCTGCCGGCACGCTTCACCGCCGCCGACGCGTATCGGGCCATGCACGGCCACGTGCTGGCCGAAGCCGCACTGCACGGCACCTACACGCTGAACCCGGCGCTGGGCTGAGTGCCTCTGCAGAGCGGGGCAGGGAAGACGCCGGCCAGCGGCCGGCTCCAGCGGTAGCGTCGAGCCATGCTCGACGGCGTCCATGGTCAGTTCGCCGGCAGCGGCGCCGGTTTGAATACCGCGGTATCGCCCTGCGCGTTGCGCAGTACCAGTGCGCCGTGGTCATCCAGCTCAAGCGTCGGCGCCGCACTTCGGCTGCTCATCAGCTTTCCTGCGCGCTCCTGCTGCACGACGATGTCAGCACGCATGCATCCGACCGTTGTCTGGATGCCGTTCTCCAGGATCAGCTGGTTGCCCTGCAGCCGGTACTGGCTGCTGACGTTGTTGCACAGGTTCCACTCGCTCATGTAACCGTGCTGGAAGTGCAGCGTATAGGGCTTGCGACCGCGGACGAACAACGCACCGATGCGCCTGCCCTCTGCGTCTGTGGCGCGGGTGAGCTTCCAGGTGTGGGCTTCGAGCTGGGCGGTGGAGGGCGTGCTGGCGGCGGAGGCCTCCGCGCACACGGCCAGCAGTGCAGCGGTGATGAGGATGGGGACGTGCTTCATGCCGATCTCCCTGATGCGTTTCGTAGTCGAGCCATGCTCGACTGACCGTAGCAGCAGTCGAGCATGGCTCGACTCTACGGAACGAAGAAGGGCGGCCTCGCGGCCGCCCTTCCATCGCTTTATTTCTTCTCGATGGCCGATTCGACCACCATGTCCAGCACGTACGCCTGCGACGGCGCATCGGCCGGCGGGTTCTTCACTTCGTAGCGCTTGACGCGCACCACGTTGCGAACGCCGTCTTCGTGGGTGTAACCCTCGATGTTGCCGTAGAAGTTCTCGAACGCGCCCGGCTCACCCTGCTTCAGGCCCTTGTCGTCGAACTTCACTTCGCGCACCTGCAGGCACTGGTAGTCCGGGATCAGCGGGTGCGAGCACTTCTGGGTCTTGGCAGCCACTTCCAGGAACACGGTTTCGCCGGCGCCGCCGTAGCGGGTTTCAGCGGTCGGTTCCGGGTTGAACACCAGCACATCGCCCTTGGCGGTGGTCAGGGTCAGCACGCCGTTGGCGTCCTGCCCGGCCTTCAGTTCACCCTCCAGGCGGCTGGAGACGGCCTGGTCCAGCGCCATCAGCGCCTTGTCGGTGCAGGCCATCATGGTCGAGGCCATCGCGCTAACGCTCAGCGTGCCGTCGGCCAGGGTGTAGCTGCCGCCCATGCGGTTGCAGGTGTTGCTGACCGACACGCGGCCCTCGGCGAAGTCCAGGGTGACCGGCTTGTCTTCACGGGCGAACAGCGCATCGATGCGCTTGCCGTCGGCGGCGGTGGCCTGCTGCAGCAACCAGTGCTGGCTCTGCAGGCGCTGCGCGTCCAGGTGCGCCAGCGTCTTCTGGTCTGCCGCCTTGGCCGCCGCCGGGGCCATGTCGTCGCCGCCGGTACCGGCCGGGGCCGGGGTCTGGCTGCAGGCGGCCAGCAGGGCCAGCGGGAGGAGCAGGGTGAGCTTGCGGTTCATGGTGATTCTCCTTGGGGAACCGTGGGGGAAACGGGGTGGGGCCGGCAACGGGGTCGGCGTCCGCCGCTGCTGTTCAGCTGCCGGACGGCAGCCACAGCAGCAGCGCCGCGCCCAGCGCGATGCGGTACACGGCGAAGGCGGTGAACCGGTGCGACTTGATGTAGCCCATCAGCCACTTCACTACGACGAAGCCGGTGATGGCCGCGGCAAGGAAGGCCACGCCCACCTCGCTCCAGTTCTCGCTGCCCAGCTGCCCGTCCCTGGCCAGTTCCAGGAAGGTGTAGGCACTGGCAGCGAACATGGTGGGTATGCCGACCAGGAACACGAACTCGGCGGCCGCCGCGCGGCGGCTCAGGCCCAGCAGCATGGCCAGGAAGATGGCCGAGGCCGAGCGCGAGGTACCGGGGAACACACCGGCCACCACCTGCGCCAGGCCGACACCGATGGCCACCGTCCAGGTCACCTGGTCGCGGTCGGGCAGGCGGGTGGTGTAGGCCTCCACCAGCAGCATCCACAGGCCACCGATGATCAGCGCCCAGGCCACCGGGCTGACCGTTTCCGGCAGCGACCAGCCGGCCTTGCGCACCACCAGGCCGACCACGGCGGTCACCAGGAAGGCGGCGCCGAGCTTGAATACGTAGTCGCGGTTCTCGCGCTGGCCGAAGCCGGTGGCCAGCTGCAGCAGCCGCTGGCGGAACACCAGTACCACCGCCACGATCGCGCCGGCCTGGATGACGATGTTGAAGAAGTCCGAGCGCGCGCCCAGCCAATGCTGGGCGATCAGCAGATGGCCGGTGCTGGAGATCGGCAGGAATTCGGTCAAGCCTTCGAGAATGCCCAGCAGCAGGGCGGAGAGCAGGTCGGACATGGACGGTGCGGGCGCGGGCGGCGGAAGAAGCCCGAGAGGATAGACGATCCACACCGCACCAAAGGGGTGCGTATGGTTGATCGTGCACCGGTTTGGTGCGCACGGAGCTGCACCGCGATCGGGCAGCGCTTTTGAAATCAAGGGCTTGCGCGGTTGGAAAAGTTGGCACGGTCGTTGCTGTACCTCAGCAGGCATTCATCCCCATCCCGAGGTCGTACCGATGTCCGTGGAAAACGTTGAGAAGCTGATCAAGGACAACCAGATCGAGTTCGTCGATCTGCGTTTCGTCGACATGCGTGGCGTCGAGCAGCACGTGACCTTCCCGGTCAGCATCGTCGAGCCGTCGCTGTTCGAAGAAGGCAAGATGTTCGATGGCAGCTCCATCGCCGGCTGGAAGGGCATCAACGAGTCGGACATGGTGCTGCTGCCGGACCCGTCCAGCGCGTACGTCGATCCGTTCTACGCCGATCCGACCCTGGTCATCAGCTGTGACATCCTCGATCCGGCGACCATGCAGGCCTATGGCCGTTGCCCGCGTGGCATCGCCAAGCGCGCCGAGGCCTACCTGAAGTCCTCCGGCATCGCCGAAACCGCGTTCTTCGGCCCGGAGCCGGAATTCTTCATCTTCGACTCGGTCCGTTTCGCCAATGAAATGGGCAACACCTTCTTCAAGGTCGATTCCGAAGAAGCCGCCTGGAACAGCGGCGCCAAGTACGACGGCGCCAACAGCGGCTACCGCCCGGGCGTGAAGGGCGGCTACTTCCCGGTGCCGCCGACCGACACCCTGCACGACCTGCGTGCGGAGATGTGCAAGACCCTGGAACAGGTCGGCATCGAAGTGGAAGTGCAGCACCACGAAGTGGCCACCGCCGGCCAGTGCGAGATCGGCACCAAGTTCAGCACCCTGGTGCAGAAGGCTGACGAACTGCTGCGCATGAAGTACGTGATCAAGAACGTCGCGCACCGCAACGGCAAGACCGTCACCTTCATGCCCAAGCCGATCGTCGGCGACAACGGCAGCGGCATGCACGTGCACCAGTCGCTGTCCAAGGGCGGCGCCAACCTGTTCTCCGGTGACGGCTACGGCGGCCTGAGCCAGCTGGCGCTGTGGTACATCGGCGGCATCTTCAAGCACGCCAAGGCCATCAACGCTTTCGCCAACTCGGGCACCAACAGCTACAAGCGCCTGGTGCCGGGCTTCGAAGCGCCGGTGATGCTGGCCTACTCGGCCCGCAACCGTTCGGCCTCGTGCCGTATTCCGTGGGTGTCCAACCCGAAGGCGCGCCGCATTGAAATGCGCTTCCCGGATCCGATCCAGTCCGGCTACCTGACCTTCACCGCGCTGATGATGGCCGGCCTGGACGGCATCAAGAACCAGATCGACCCGGGCGCACCGAGCGACAAGGACCTGTACGACCTGCCGCCGGAAGAAGAGAAGCTGATCCCGCAGGTCTGCTCCTCGCTGGACCAGGCCCTGGAAGCGCTGGACAAGGACCGCGAGTTCCTCAAGGCCGGCGGCGTGATGAGCGATGACTTCATCGACGGCTACATCGCGCTGAAGATGCAGGAAGTGACCAAGTTCCGCGCGGCCACCCACCCGCTGGAATACCAGCTGTACTACGCCAGCTGACCGGGCGGCGATGGCGGTGGGCTCCCCCTCCCACCCGCCGCCATCGCCTCCGTTCTTCGCGGCTGGGGAGCCGCGGGACGGGCCTCGGCCCGTCGTGGTAGTGCGGACCGCGGGTCCGCTGCAACGGGAACGCGGGCCATCGGCCCGCTGATCCAGGGGCAAGTGAGAGACCGGATACGCGACCAGGGCCGCCCTCCCTCCCGCGTCGGTCGTGCAAGGAGAGAGGCACGGCCGTCCCGGCCCTGTACGTGTCCGGTGCAACAGCCACGGTCATCTTCCTGATGACCCGTGGTTGCCTGATGCCAACGCGCGCTGGCGCGCTGGCCCCATCCACCCTCGGGACATGCGCATGAAACTGATCTCCGCCATCATCCGACCGTTCAAGCTCGACGAGGTCCGCGAGGCCCTGTCCGATGCCGGCGTGTCGGGCATCACCGTGACCGAAGTGAAAGGCTTCGGCCGCCAGAAGGGCCACACCGAGCTGTATCGCGGCGCCGAGTACGTCGTCGATTTCCTGCCCAAGATCAAGATCGAAACCGTGGTCACCGATGAGCGTGCCGACGCGGTGATCGAAGCGATCCAGTCGTCGGCAGGCACCGGCAAGATCGGTGACGGCAAGATCTTCGTCACCGCCGTCGAACAGGTCATCCGCATCCGCACCGGCGAAATCGGTGCTGACGCGCTGTAACCCCCTTCCGGAGACTCCCCCATGAAGATGCGCCTTCTCACCGGGTGGCAAGCCCGGTTCCATCTGGTGTGCCTGTTGATGCTGCTCAGCGCGCTGGCCGCCGGTGCCTGGCCGGGCAGCGCCCATGCCCAGGCCCAGGTGACGCCGCTGCCGAGCGAAAGCGTGGCGGTTGAACCGCTGCAGGATCCTGCAGCGGCCGCTGCTGCACCGGCCGTGGCCGAAGTGGCCGCCGCCTATGATCGTGGCGACGTCGCCTGGATGCTCACCTCGACCCTGCTGGTGCTGCTGATGGTGGTGCCCGGCCTGGCGTTGTTCTACGGCGGCCTGGTGCGTTCGAAAAACGTGCTGTCGGTGCTCAGCCAGATCCTGGTGGTGTTCTCGCTGGTGCTGCTGCTGTGGGTGGCCTATGGCTACAGCGCGGTGTTCAGCGCCGGCAACCCGTTCTTCGGTTCATTCACCGAATTCGCCTTCCTCAAGGGCTTCACGCCGGAGTCGGTCGGCAATACGCCGATCAAGGGCCTGCCGGACTACCTGTTCGTCGCCTTCCAGTCGACCTTCGCCGGCATCACCACCGCGCTGATCGTCGGTGCCTTCGCCGAACGCATCAAGTTCCGTGCGGTGCTGCTGTTCTCGGCATTGTGGTTCACCCTCAGCTACATCCCGATGGCGCACATCGTCTGGGGTGGCGGCTACCTGGGTGAACTGGGCGCGATCGACTTCGCCGGCGGTACCGTGGTGCACATCAATGCGGGTGTGGCCGGCCTGGTCGGCGCGTGGTTCGTCGGCAAGCGCCTGGGCTACGGCCAGACCGCGCTGAAGCCGCACAACGTGCCGTTCACCTACATCGGCGCGATGCTGCTGTGGGTCGGCTGGTTCGGCTTCAATGCCGGCTCCGCCGCCGCCGCCGATACGGTGGCCTCGCTGGCCTTCCTCAATACCGTGCTGGCCACGGCCGCCGCCGTACTCGGCTGGACGCTGGTGGAAGCGATCGGCAAGGGCAAGCCGTCGGCACTGGGTGCCGCCTCGGGCGCGGTGGCCGGCCTGGTCGGCATCACCCCGGCCTGCGGCACCGTCGGCCCGCTCGGCGCGATCGTCATCGGCTTCGTTGCCGGCGTGGTCTGCGTATGGGGCGTGACCGGCCTGAAGCGCCTGCTGAAGGTGGACGACACCGCCGATGTGTTCGGCGTGCACGGCGTCGGCGGCATCGTCGGTGCCATCCTCACCGGCGTGTTCAGTGCGCAGTCGCTGGGCGGCACCAAGGCCGATCTGGATATCGGCCACCAGGTGTGGGTGCAGGTGGTCAGTGTCGGCCTGACCGTGGTGTGGTCGGCGGTGGTGACTGCGGCCATCCTGCTGCTGGTGAAGGTGGTGGTCGGCCTGCGCGTGACCGAAGAGGCCGAGCGTACCGGCCTGGATGTCACTTCGCACGGCGAATCGGCGTACGAGGTTTGAGGTAACGGCGGGCGGCCCTGCGGGGCCGCCTGCCGCCGCCATGGTGGGTGCCGAGCGTTGGTTGGCACCGCGGCATGCATCATCGCGCCCGATCGCGCACAATCGGGCGCATGCACCCGATCCGTACGTCCCTGCTGCTCTCGGCCTGCCTGCTGCTGGCTGCCTGTGCGTCCGCGCCGCAGGAAACCCGCAACCCGCTCGCCACCTGGGTGCCGTCACCCAACCAGAACGCGCGCGATCCGGTCATCATCGTCATCCACCACACCGAGCAGGACTCGGTGCAGCAGAGCCTGCACACGCTGCGCACCGCCAACAGTGGTGGCCGTGTCAGCGCGCACTACCTGATCGGTGCCGATGGCCATCGTTACCAGCTGGTCAGCGACGAGCGCCGCGCCTGGCATGCCGGCAGCGGACGCTGGGGCACCATCACCGATCTCAACTCGGCCTCGATCGGCATTGAGTTGGACAACAACGGCAGCACGCCGTTCGCGCCCGCGCAGATCGCCTCGCTCATCCAGCTGCTGGGTGACCTGACCGAGCGCCTCAACATCCCGCCGCGGCAGGTGATCGGCCATGCCGACCTGGCGCCGACGCGCAAGCAGGATCCGAGCCGGTTCTTCCCGTGGCAGCAGCTGGCCGAGGCCGGTTTCGGGGTATGGCCGCGCGCCGCGGATGGCCCCGCACCCGAAGGCTTCGACGTGTGGAATGCGCTGGCCCGCTTCGGTTATCCGCTCGACAACCGCGAAGCCACCGTCGCCGCCTTCCACCGCCGCTTCCGTGGCCGCGACGACCTGCCGAAGACACTGGACGCCGAAGACGCCCGCATCCTGCACTCGCTGCTGCTGCAGACGCCCTAGCCATTCGCCGTAACGCAGGACCCGAATGCCGGTAGCGCCGGGCCATGCCCGGCGAGCGCGTCGCGCGGGATCCGCTTTCGCCGGGCACCGCCCGGCGCGACCCACCCGGATGGTTGTCGGGCCACCATCGGCCCCACTACATTGCGATGATGATCACCGTTCTGTCGCCTCCACGCGCGCTTCTCACCCTCCTCGCCGCCACTGTGCTCGCCGGCTGCTCCACCCCCGGCACCCGCCCCGAAGCACCGGCCGCGGCCAAGCCCGTCGCCGCCACCTACGCCAGGGTTGACTGGAAGGCGCTGCCGGCGGTCTCCGATACCGACCTGCAGGCCGGTTTCGTTGCCTGGCGCAGCAGCTGCACCCGCCTGAAGAACGATGCGGTCTGGGCCACGCCCTGTGCCACCGCCGCGACGGTGCCCGACAAGGACCCGGCCGCGATCCGCCAGTTCCTGCAGCGCGACCTTGATGTCTACGCGCTGCGTGCCGGCGGCCATCAGGCCGACGGGCTGATCACCGGCTACTACGAACCGATCTACCCCGGCAGCCTGACCCGCACCGACACGGCCACAGTGCCGGTGTACGGCACGCCGGATGATCTGGTGGTGGTGCAGCTGGAGAGCCTCTACCCGGAACTGAAAGGCAAGCGCCTGCGCGGGCGCGTCGAAGGCAAGGTGCTCAAGCCCTATGACGACGCCGGCACCATCGCGGCCAAGGGCGCCAAGGCCCCGGTGCTGGCCTGGCTGACCGACCCGATGGACCTGCAGCTGCTGCAGATCCAGGGCTCCGGCCGGGTGCGCCTGGCTGATGGCACGCAGGTGCGGCTGGCCTACGCCGAGCAGAACGGCCACCCCTACCGCGCCATCGGCCGCTGGCTGGTGGACCAGGGCCAGCTGAAGAAGGAAGACGTCACCATGGACGCGATCCGTGCCTGGGCCCGGGCCAACCCCGCGCGCGTACCGGAACTGCTGCGCAGCAACCCCAGTTACGTGTTCTTCGTGCGCAACCCGGACAGCGCTGAGGGTCCGCGTGGTTCGCTGAACGTGCCGCTCACCGCTGGTTACAGCGTGGCGGTGGACCGCACCGTGGTGCCGCTGGGCAGCCTGCTGTGGCTGTCCACCACGCGCCCGGACGGCAGCCCGGTGGTGCGCCCCGTGGCCGCGCAGGACACCGGCGGCGCCATTGCCGGCGAAGTGCGCGCCGACCTGTACTGGGGCAGTGGCGATGCTGCAGGCAAGCTGGCCGGCGACATGAAGCAGAAGGGCAATCTCTGGATGCTGTGGCCGAAGGGTGTGGCGCTGCCGGCGCCAGCCCCGTGAAGCGTCCACCTGCGGGCTGCGTGGCCGGGCGATAATGGCGCCATTCCGAACTTTCCGGCCGCGTCTGCGGCCAGGACCTCTGCAATGACCTACGCAAAGCACAACGCCAGATCCGGCGCGAAATCCGCCGCAAAGAAGTACTACAAGCACTGGGCCGAATCGGCCCTGGGCAAGGGCAACGTGCTGATGGAAGCGCGCGGCGAGAAGATCGTGCGCCAGGTGGAAATCTACGGCACCAAGATGGTCTGGGCCGACGAGCATGCCCACAGCGACGATCGTTTCCTGCTGGCCGACCAGCCGGTGTCGTTCCTCGATTTCGACGAAGACGACGAGATCAGCGCGCGCGAATTCGAGAGCGCCTGGAAGAAGGCCCGGGAAGCCACCGGCTACCCGGTGTAACAGCCCCAGCCATGTAGCGTCGAGCCATGCTCGACTGCTTCTGGCAACACCCGTCGAGCATGGCTCGACGCTACAAAAAGTGAGGGTCGAGCAAGCTCGACGCTACGGGTCTCGGCACGCAATGTTATATGATTACATTTCATCCGCGCCTTCCCCCTCCCCATGAAGACCTCCACGCTGGTGGCCGCCCTCGCGGCCGCCCCGTTCGCCCCTGAAGCTTTCGCACAGTCGGCCGACGCCGCGCTCACCCTCGGCAAGGTGCAGGTGCACCAGCACGGCGAAGGCCAGCTCAGCGCGCACCAGGTGCTGACCTCGGTGGACGTCCTCGGCGCGGACCAGATCGAAGACCGCAACGTCTCGCACAGCTGGGAGCTGCTGGGGCAGATGCCCGGCATCCAGCTCACCGAAACGCGGCAGGGTGCGGAATCGGGCAAGGTCAGCTTCCGCGCCTTCAACGGCGAGGGCTACCTCAACGCCATCAAGACCCTCATCGACGGCATCCCCAGCAACGTCAACAGCGGCAACCAGCGCTTCATCGACATGCTGTTCCCGCTGGAAATCAGCTACATCGAAGTGGTGCGCGGTACCAACGATCCGCGCTACGGGCTGCACAACATCGGCGGCAACGTGAACTTCGGGACGCGCCAGGGCGGCACCTACACCGACGCGCGCCTGGCGTACGGCAGCTACAACACCCGCGATGCGCAGCTGGCGGTCGGCCGTGAAGCCAAGGGCTTTGCGCAGAACTATTTCATCGGCACCCAGGCCAGCGATGGCTACCGCGACCACGACACCTCGAAGAAGTATTCGCTGGGCGGCAAGTGGTTCTTCGGTTCGCTGGAGGACGGTCTGCGCGTGGGCCTGAGCGCGCGCGCCTACCACCATGAGGCCGACGAACCCGGTTTCATGACCGCCGACGAACTGCGCGAGCACCGCCGTGGCAGCGACCTGCGCAATGGCAACGACGGTGATGACCGCGACATGCGCCAAGTCGCCGCGCACCTGGACCTGAAGCTGTCCGACGCGCTCACCTTCGGCACGCGGCTGTACTACAACCGCTATGAAGACGACCGCCGCGTGACCTTCAGTGACCTGCCCAGCGGCAACCTGCCGCGCCAGCGCCGGGTGTGGGACGAGCGCCAGGCCGGCCTGCTCAGCACGCTCACCTGGCAGGCCAGCCCCGCACTTACCGTCGAGGGCGGCCTGAACTACGAGCAGCAGGACAACGGCTACCTCCGCGAGCGCTACGCCTACGCCGAACCCACCGATTTCAGCCAGCCACCGGCGCGCGTGCAGAACAACGACCGCCACAGCTTCGACAACTGGGGCGCTTACGTGCAGGCCATCTACCAGCCGGCCGAGGCATGGAAGATCGTGCCGGCCTACCGCGTCGACCGCTTCAGTGGCCGCACCCACCTGATGAACGGTGTCAGTGGTCGCCTGCAGGAGTACGGCAGCATCGGCCAGCCCAAGCTGAGCGTCATCCACAGCCTGGGCCAGACCACCCACGTCTACGCCAACTGGGGCCGCACGTTCCAGGTACTCACCGGCTCCACCGCACCGGCCTATCTGACCCCGGGGCAGGCGCCGATGCAGCCGTCCACCAACACCGGCATGGAGCTGGGCCTGAAGTTCGAACCGTTCGCCGGCAGCCAGGCGCGCCTGGCGGTGTGGCAGCAGGACGCGGAAAACGAGGTATCCAACATGCCGGCCACCGGCACCACGGTCACCCTGGGCAAGACCCGCCGACGCGGCGTGGATGCGCAGGTGAGCCTGCAGCTGGGCGACGACTGGACGGTATGGGCGTCGCACGCCTACCAGGAAGCGAAGATCACCCGCGACGACCGCGATGCCAGCGTTTCCCTGCAGGGCCGCGAAGTGGCCGCCACCCCGCGCCATATCAGCAACCTGGGTGTGGACTACCGCGCCAGCGACGCGCTGCGCCTCGGCCTGCAGGCGCGGGCACAGGGCGATTACTACCTGGAAGAGCGCAACGTGGCCGGCAAGTTCGGCGGCTTCGCCGTGCTCGACCTCAGCGCCGCGTACCAGATCAACCCGCGCTGGAGCGTGGACCTGCAGCTGAAGAACGTGACCGGACGCGAGTACGCCTACGCCTGGTACGACAGCTTCTTCTGGGACAGCGCCCGCCCGATGTTCTCGCCGGCCCCGGGTCGCAGCGTGTTCGTCGGCCTGAACATGAAGCTGTAGCACGGCCACGCATCTGGTAAGGGTCGAGCTTGCTCGACCTGCAGGGGGCAGGGCCCTTTTCTGACGCAAAGGGATCCGACCCCGGACAGGTTCATGCCACCGCGTTGTAAGGCTCGATCCGCGCCAGCACCTCGGCCAGCTTCTCCTTGGTCATCGCCGCGTCGAAATCCGCCTGCAGTCCGATCCAGAACCTGTCGGACACGCCGAAGTAACGGGACAGCCGCAGTCCGGTATCTGCCGTTACGGCACGCTGGCCGTTAACAATCTCGCCGATGCGACGTTGCGAAACGCCAATTGCCTTGGCCAGGCGGTACTGGGTGATACCAAGCGGCTGCAGGAACTCATGCAGCAGGATCTCGCCGGGAGCGGGGTAGGGGGCGGTTCGCATGCGCGCGGCTCCTTCAGTGGTAATCGACAATCTCGACTTCGGCGGGGCCTTCTCGGGTCCAGACGAAGCACAGCCGGAACTGATCATTGATGCGGATGCTGTACTGGCCGCACCGGTTTCCGTGCAACGCCTCCAGTCGATTGGCCGGAGGTATGCGCAGATCCCGCAGATCGGCCGCAACGTTGAGCATCGCCAACTTGCGCAGAGCAGCGGCTTCGATGTGGCGCCACCTCGGTACGCGTTGGCCAACAAACAGCGCCTTCGTGCGTTTGCAGGCGAACGACTGGATCGGCATGATAGTAACGTTTGTCGATAGTATCGTAAGCCGTTAGTATCCGCCCAGCAAGCCTGACAGGTAATTCCCAAGCACGACGTCCGGTGACGCACTCGATGCGATCTGATGGCCGACCCCCGTTTTGCACTACATTGGTGCAATGTCCGACCCCGCACCCCCGCCGTCCCTCGATGCCCTCGGCACGCCTTTGGCCTGGGCCGGGGCCGATGGCCGCATCATCGGCTGCAACCCGGCCTTTGGCCGCTGGCTGGGCGTCAGTGGTCGCCGCCTGCTCGGCCAGCCGCTGGCCGCACTGGAAGTGCAGGGCGAAGCACTGGCCCACTTCCTGGCACGCGACGAGCGCGACAGCCTGCGCCTGCACCGGTTGGCGCTGGCGGTGCCTGGCGAGGCGCCGCGCTTCGCCGAGGGCTGGATGAGCCGCCGCGACGATGGCGGCTGGCTGCTGGAGGCGCATCCGGTCGATGAGTTCCCCGGGCTCGACCCGACCCAGGCCCTGCCCAGCGCGCTCAGCGCGGCGCTGAAGGGCCTGGCCCACGAACTGCGCAACCCGCTGGCCGGGCTGAAGGGCGCGGCCCAGCTGCTGGCCCGCCGCGCCGCCCAGCGCGACGCCAGCGAACGCGAACTGATCGAGCTGATCGGCTCGGAGATCGAGCGCCTCAATGGCCTGCTCGATCAGCTGCTATCGCCGGCCCCGGCGGCGCCGCACGCCGAACTGAACATCCATGCCGCGCTGGAGCGCGTGCTGCGGCTGGCCGAGAACGAGGCCGGCTGGGCGGTACGTCTGCAGCGCGACTACGACCCGAGCATTCCCGAATTCCACGGCGACGCCGACCGCCTCACCCAGGCGGTGTGGAACCTGGTGCGCAACGCGATCCAGGCCGGCGCCGGCAGCATCACCCTGCGCACCCGCGTCGAGCACGGCGTACGCATCGCCGAACAGCTGCACACGCTGGCCCTGCGCCTGGAAATCGCCGACGACGGCCGTGGCGTGCCCGAGGAACTGGCCGAGCATCTGTTCCTGCCCTTGGTCAGTGGTCGTGCCGAAGGCACTGGACTGGGGCTGGCGCTGGCGCAGCAGGTGGCGCGCGAGCATCGCGGCACGCTGACCTACCGCTCGCGCCCGGGACATACCGTGTTCACCCTGCTGCTGCCGATCGGTAGTGGCGCCGCAGCGGCCGAGGAGGCCTCGCGCGATGTCTGAGTCACCTACCTCCGCGCAGCGCATCTGGGTGGTCGACGACGACCGCGCCGTGCGCTTCGTGCTGTGCACCGCGCTGCGCGAGGCCGGCTACCCGGTTGTTGATTTCGACAGCGCCGCTCCCGCCCTGCAGGCGTTGAGCGAGGGCCCGCCGCCGGCGCTGCTGTTCACCGATGTACGCATGCCCGGCGACGATGGACTGGTGCTGCTGGACAAGCTCAAGGCCATGCTGCCGCAGCTGCCGGTGGTGGTGATGTCGGCCTATACCGATGTGGCCAGCACCGCCGGCGCGTTCCGCGGCGGTGCGCACGAGTTCCTGTCCAAGCCGTTCGATCTGGACGATGCGGTGGCGCTGGCGCAGCGGGTGCTGCCGGCCGTGGCGCCAGCGATGGCGGCGCCCACGCCCGACATCGAACGCCGCAGCGACCAGCCGCCACAGCTGGTGGGCGATACACCGCCGATGCGCGCGCTGTTCCGCGCCATCGGCCGCCTGGCACAGGCGCCGCTGGCGGTGCTGATCACCGGTGAAACCGGCACCGGCAAGGAGCTGGTGGCCCATGCACTGCATCGTGAATCGCCGCGCGCGCACGCGCCGTTCGTTGCGCTCAATACGGCGGCGATCCCGGCCGAACTGCTGGAAAGCGAACTGTTCGGCCACGAGGCGGGCGCCTTCACCGGCGCCCAGCGCCGCCACATCGGCCGCTTCGAACAGGCCGACGGCGGCACGCTGTTCCTCGACGAGATCGGCGACATGCCACTGCCGCTGCAGACCCGCCTGCTGCGCGTGCTGGCGCAGGGCGAATTCTTCCGCGTCGGTGGCCGCGAGCTGATCCGGGTCGATGTGCGCGTGGTCGCCGCCACCCACCAGGACCTGGAAGGGCTGGTCGCACAAGGAAGGTTCCGTGCCGACCTGTTGCACCGCCTGGACGTGGTGCGCCTGCAGCTGCCGCCGCTGCGCGAGCGCCGCGAGGACATCGCGCAGCTGGCCAGCACCTTCCTTGCCGCCGCTGCGCGCAGGCTGGACACACCGCCCAAACGGCTGACCGCGGCCGCGCTGCAGGCGCTGCGCGAACACGACTGGCCCGGCAATGTGCGCGAGCTGGAGAACGTGTGCTGGCGGATGGCCGCGCTGGCCGCGGCCGACACCATCGGCGTGGCCGATGTCGATACCGCACTGAACCGGGCGCGCAGTCGCCGCGGCAGCACCGCCGGTGCCGATCCGGCCCAGTGGGAGGCACTGCTGGCGGAATGGGCGCGGCGGCAGCTGGCCGAAGGCGCCGAGGGGCTGCACGCCCAGGTGCGCGAGCGGGTCGATCACGCGCTGCTCGAGGCCGCGCTGCAGATTACCCATGGCCGCCGTGCCGAAGCCGCGGCCCGGCTGGGGCTGGGCCGCAACACGCTTACCCGCAAGCTGGGTGCCGGGCGTCGCCGCGGGGGCCATTGAACGGTCCCTGCACGCGATCCTCGCACCCGCTTGCCGAACTGTTGATCGTTCATGGACGATGCAACGCTTAGTGTCACCTGCAAGGAGTCGTCGATGCGCCTGTCTGTTGCCATCCTGCCGCTGTCCGCCGCTGCGCTGTTGTCTGCCTGTGGCAGCGCACCGAAGACGCCGCAGCCCACCCCACCGCCCGCCACCGTGGTCAGCACCGCGCAGCAGGCCGAAGCCAACCTCGCCCCGGCCTCGGCCAGCATCGTCAGCGGGCGCCTGGTGCTGAAGCCGGAAAGCGGCGGCGTGCATCTCACCGGCCTGGTCGGCGGCCTGCAGCCGATGCAGCAGGCCGGGTTCCACATCCACGAACGCGGCGACTGCAGCGCGGTGGATGCCAGCAGTGCCGGCAACCATTTCAATCCCGCTGGCGTCGCGCACGGTCGCGCCGGCAGCGGCAAGCACCACCTGGGCGACATCGACAACCTGCAGGCCAACGCCCAGGGCCGCGCCAACGTCGATGTCCATCTGAAGGGCGTTACCCTTGGCGGAGGCGCCGCCACCGATATCGCCGGACGTGCACTGGTCGTGCATGCCCGGGCCGACGACTATCGCAGCCAGCCCGCCGGCAATGCCGGCGTCCGCATCGCCTGCGGCGTGATCCGGGTGACCCGCTGATCGCTACCGGCATTTCCCAAGGAGAGATTCCATGCGTCTGATCCACACTTCGCTGTTTGCGGCCATCGCCGCGCTGGGCCTGGCGGCCTGCAACCAGCAGCCGGCCGCGCCGGCGGCGGAAACCCCGACCACGCCCCCGGCCGAAGCTGCTGCCGCGCCGGCGGAACCGGCGGCGGCCACTCCCCCGGCCGCCGATACCTCGGCCACCGCCGAACTGGCCCCGACCCAGGGCAACCAGACCAAGGGCAGCGTCACCTTCAAGGTCGTCGACGGCAAGGTGCACGTGACCGGCCAGATCACCGGCCTCAAGCCGGGCAGCGAGCACGGCTTCCATATCCACGAGAAGGGCGACTGCAGTGCGCCGGACGGCATGAGCGCCGGCGGTCACTTCAACCCGGGCAAGCAGGACCACGGCAGCGTAGCCGCCGACCCGCACCACGGCGGCGACATGCCCAACATCAAGGCCGACGACAAGGGTGTTGCCACCATCGATGGTCCGGTGTCGAGCAACGTCAACATCGGCAAGGGGGATGACTTCGACATCATCGGCCGCGGCCTGATCGTCCACGCCGACCCGGACGACTACACGACCCAGCCGACCGGCAACGCGGGAGCGCGCCTGGCCTGCGCAGTCATCCAGAAGGCCCCGTAAGAAAAAGAAGAACGCCGGCGCAAGCCGGCGTTTTTCCTCGCGGTAGCGCCGGGCCATGCCCGGCGACATGCGTACGGAATTCAGCGCGCCAACAGCGCGCGCGCGTCCTGCCCGGCCTCGCAGTGCACGAACAGCACCGGCACGCCATGCGCTTCCAGCACCGCGGCCATCTGCCGCTGGCGCATCAGGAACTGCTCGTAGATGCCCTGCAGGCGGTCGCAGTCGCCGGTGCCGTGGTTGTAGTACGCGCACCAGCCGGCCGGATCGAACAGCGCCATGCGCGCCTCGCCCTGCGTGTAGCGCAGCAGCGGCTCGGGCGCCGCGTCCAGCCATTCATCCTGGCCCGGGGCCAGGATCGCGGTTTCGATCAACGGCCACAGCGCCGCCAGGCCCTGGTTGTCGTACTGCATCGACATCATCGCGGCCAGATCGTTCACGGTGAAATAGCGCGCGTGCTCGACCCGGGCACCGAAGTTGTTCTGCGCCATCAATGCGGTATCCGCATGCGCCATGCCATTGGCCAGCAACACCTCTTCCAGCGCATCGGCCACGGCCGAGATGGTGGCCGCGTCGCTGCCGGTCAGCAGGAACGGCACCACCCGCAGGCCCCCGCCCACCAGACCCGGGTCGGCCTGGAACGGCAACGGCACATCGCCGTCAGCGCCGGCCCCGAACGCCAGCAGGCGCGGCCCCTGGTTGCGGCCGGGCGCGCGCATCTGCAGTTCTTCCAGGCGGCGATGGATCGGCCAGCCCGGGCGCAGTACTTCGGCCGGGTCGAAATGGGCGGCGGCGAACACCAGGTCCAGCTCGGCCACCTGCGGCACCAGCTTGGCCAGATCGCGGCCGACACGCTCGGCCAGTTCGCCGGCATGTTCAGCGCTGAGCACCGCCTGGCGGGGGGTTTCACCGCCGGCCAGTTCCAGGGCCAGCACGCCAAGGGCATTCATCGCAGGGTCGGGTTTGCTCATGGTTCCACGGTTGGCCCATCACAGGGCGGCAGCTACACTTGGCCCCATTATGCCTGCTCTGTCGTGCAGGCCATGTTGCAGACACCCTCATCCATGCCAGGTATCTCCATGCCCAACGCTCGTCCCGTCGCCATCCTCGGTGGCGTCCGCATTCCGTTCTGCCGCCAGAACACCGCGTATTCGGATGTCGGCAACCTCGGCATGTCGGTGCGGACACTGGGCGCACTGGTCGAGCGCTTCGGCCTGCATGGCCAGCAGCTGGGCGAAGTGGCGATGGGTGCGGTCATCAAGCACTCCAGCGACTGGAACCTGGGCCGCGAAGCCACGCTGTCCTCCGGCCTGTCGCCGCTGACCCCGGGCATCACCCTGCAGCGCGCGTGTGGCACCTCGCTGGACAGCATCATCACCGTGGCCAACAAGATTGCGCTGGGCCAGATCGAATCGGGCATCGGCGGCGGCTCGGACACCACCTCCGACGTGCCGATCGTGTATGGCAAGAAGCTGCGCGCGCGCCTGCTGGCGGCCAACCGCGCCAAGAGCACCGGCGACAAGATCCGCGCGCTCACCGCCGGCTTCAAGTTCGCCGAGCTCAAGCCGGAATTCCCAGGCGTGGCCGAGCCGCGCACCGGCAAGAGCATGGGCGACCACTGCGAGGACATGGCCAAGGAATGGAACATCTCCCGTGATTCGCAGGACGAATGGGCGGTGTCGTCGCACAGGAAGCTGGCCGCCGCCTACGAGCGCGGCTTCTTCAACGACCTGATCGCACCGTTCCGCGGCGTCGAGCGCGACAACATCCTGCGTCCGGATACCTCGCTGGAAAAGCTGGCCACGCTGAAGCCTGCCTTCGACAAGGTCTCCGGCCGCGGCACGCTGACCGCCGCCAACTCCACGCCGCTGACCGACGGTGCCGCTGCGGTGCTGCTGGCCAGCGAAGAGTGGGCGCGTGCGCACGGCCATGAGCCGCAGGCCTACCTGCGCGACGCGCACGTGTCGGCGGTGGACTTCGTGCATGGCGAAGGCCTGTTGATGGCACCGACCGTCGCCGTGCCGGAGATGCTCAAGCGCAACGGCCTGACCCTGCAGGACTTCGACATCTACGAGATCCACGAAGCCTTCGCCGCGCAGGTGCTGTGCACCCTGCGTGCCTGGGAGAGCGAGGATTACTGCCGCAACCGTCTGGGCCTGGACGCGCCGATGGGGCGCATCGACCCGGACAAGATCAACCTGCTGGGTTCGTCGCTGGCCACCGGCCACCCGTTCGCCGCCACCGGCGCCCGCGTGATCGCCACGGCGGCCAAGCAGCTGGCCGAACGCGGCGGCGGCCGCGCGCTGGTATCGATCTGCACCGCCGGCGGCATGGGCGTGGTGGCGATCGTCGAACGCTGATCCGCACCGCGCACCCCACATGAAAACGCCGCCCGATGGGCGGCGTTTTCGTTGTTGCTGCGGTGGGTGCCGGCCGTTGGCCGGCACGCTGCAGGGTCACGGCAACCGCGGGTTGCCGAACGCGTCGCGCTCTTCGTTGGCGTCGTACACCGGCGGCTGCGGCGCGGTCAGCTGCTCCTCCACCGTGGCGCGCAGCGGCGCATCGGTGCCGCGCACCAGTGCGACGCTGTCTTCGCCACGCTGCAGGCGCAGCGCATTGGCCAGGCACTGCGCGGCCAGCGCGGGCTCGCCGCGCTGCGCGAAGGCTTCGCCGAGCGCTTCCCACGCCGGTGCACCGGCGCCGGCAGCAATGGCCTCATGCAGGAAGGCGTCGGCGGCATCCCACTGCTGTTGTGCCAGTGCGACACGGCCCTGCGCCAGACGCAGTGCCGCCGAATCATCGTGCACGTTGCGCCAGCGCTGCAGATTGGCCTGGCGGGTCGCCAGCCGCTCGACCGGCAGCCGCCCATACAGCGCCACCAGTTCGTCGTCCCAGCGGTGGTCGAGCGCCTGCTCGAGCGCCAGCAACGCCGGTTCGTCCCAGTCCAGGGCGACCGCGCGGGTCGCGTAGGCGGCCACCACGTCCGGGGTCGGACGCAGTGCCTTCGGCGTGGCTTCCCACTGTGCGGCCAAGGCGTTGACGTCGGCAGCTTCCAGCAGCGCCTGCGCGGCCAGCCGGGCTTCCAGCTCGCTGCTGGAATCGGCCGGCAGCACTTTGCTCTGGCGCAGCGCGCCCAGCTGGCCGTACGCCTCATGCGCGCGGCCGGCGCGCGCCAGGGCTTCGGTGCGCAGCCACAGACCGCGCGGCGGCAGCGGTTGGATCGCGGCCACGTCCAGCGCGTTGATCGCATCCACCGGCAGGTCGTTGGCCAGCAGCTGTTCGGCGCGAAGCAGCGCATGCAGGGTCGCATCGCTTTCGCCCAGCCGCTGCAGCAGCGCCTCGCCACCGGCGACGTCGGCGCGCGCCTGTGCGCTGCGCACCGCGTTGGCCAGGGCCACTGCGCTGACTTCCGTATCCTTGGCGGCACCGTCCAGCAGCTTCTCCGCTCGCTGCCACTGGCCATGCTCGTAGGCCTGCAGACCGTCGATCAGGCGCACCCGGCCCTGCTTGCGGCGGTACCGGCCCCAGGCACGGAACGGGGCGGCGATCAGGCTCCACAGCAGCCACAGCACCAGCACGCCGATCACCGTCAGCAGCGCCACCTTGGGCAGGTTGCTGTGATAGTCATAGCCGGCATAACGCAGGGTCACTTCGCCGTAGCGGTTCAGGTCATCGGTGCCGAGCCATTGCGCGGCAACCACGCCGATGGCCACGGCCAGCAACAGCACGACCAGGGATTGCAGGGGTTTCATAGGGGCTTACCTCCGGTCGGTCTGGGTACGCAGTTGTTGCAGGGTGCTGCCGAGCACCGTGTTGTCGGCGTGCAGCGGCAGCTTGCGCAGGGCATCGAGTTCAGCACGTTGTGCGCGCAGGTCCGGTGAATCCGGCCAGCGCCGCTGCGCCCAGTGGTCGATGCGGTTCAGCGCGGCGTCACGCCCACTGCCATCGCCGCGCTCGATCGCCGCGCGGGCCAGGGTCAGTTCCAGCTGCAACGCGGTGTCGAGGGTGGTGCGCTCGGCAGCGGTCAGTGGACCGTTCAGGCGGCTCGGGGTGATATCCACGAACGGCGCCAGCGCAGCCTGCCACCACGGCCTGGCCGTGGCCGCCGGCGCCTGCGCGATCTGCGCGGGCAGCCCCTGCAGTGCCTTGTCCAGCGCATCCAGGCGCTGCAGCGCGTGCGCCCGCGGGCCGGCGCCCAGCGCATCCAGCGCATCGCGCTCCTGCACCAGCGCCTGGCGCAGGTTCAGGCCGTCGCTGTCGGGCAGCTCGGCCAGCGCCGCGGCGGCCTGTGCATACAGGCGGCGCGCGCCGTCCACGTCGTCGGCGAAGGCCAACCGTTGCGCTGCCTGGGTCAGCAGCAGCTCGGCCTCATCACGCTGCACGGCCTGGCGGCCCTGGTTGGCGCTGTCGGCCAATCTGGCGAGATTCTCCTCGAGCAGGGCGCTGCGCTGCGACAGGCCCAGCATTTCATCGCGCAGCACCCGGTTGGTGGCCGCCGCATCCTGCAGCCGCTGGCTGGTGGCGCGCTGGTCCCGGCGCAGTGCCTCCACCGTGGCCTCCAGTCCCTTCAGCTGCACCGCCGTGGTCTGCGCCTGGGCCTGCTGGTCGCTCTGCTGTTGCTGCCAGTAGCGCCAGCCGGCGTAGCCGCCCGCGCCCAGCACCGCAAGCACGGCAAGCGGCAGCAGCCAACGCGGCGGTCGACGGGACGGGGCAGGGGGCAGGGCATCGTTCATCGGGCTTCCTTGTCGCCAGCAACGCCGGGTGGGTCCGGCAGGCAGCGTTGTGCACAGCATCACTGTTGGCGGCGGCACCGGCAAGCCAGGGTCGGGTGCCTGTTCAGGTCGCTGCGGGGCCGGTGAGCGTGGCGTGTGCAGCGGCGATCAGCTGGGCGTTGCCCGGGCCGGCGCTGCGCACCACGCGGCCCAGGCCCAGCGCCTGCGCCTGGGCGCCCAGACGGTCGCTGGCGACCACGGCGGTCGCCTCCGTCGCCATGCGGTGCTGCCACGCTGCCGGCAGCTGTTGCCAGAACCGCTGCAAGGCCTCGCCACTGCTGACAGCCAACAGCCACGGCGCGGCGGAATGGGCCAAACGCGCCAAGGTGCGGCGCGACAAACGCAGGGGCACCCGTCGATAGACATCTGCGCGGATGACCCGCGCGCCGGCAGCGTCCAGTTCAGCGGCGATCAGGCCACGGCCGCCGGGGGCGGTCACCAGTCCGATTCGCAGGCCCTGCACGCCTGCAAGCACCGGCAGCGCCAACAACCCTTCACTGTCCATCCGCTGCGGCGCATGCACCTGGTCCACGCCCTCGGCCCGCAGCGCGCGGGCCGTGCCTTCGCCCACGGTCAGCCAGGGGCTGCGCTGCGCCGCGGCCAGCGGCAGCAGGCTGGCCGCCGCGGCCACGGCCGCCGGGCTGGTGAATATCACCCGGTCAGCGTCCAGTGCCTGCAGCAGATGCTGGCGTGCGGCGCTGCCCTGCGCCCGCTGCAGCCGCCAGGGCGACAGCGCGACGGTGGTACCGCCCAGTTCAGCGACCGCGCGGCGCAATGCCGCGTGCTGCCCCTGCGGGCGCAGCGAGATCAGGGTCCAGCCAGTGGGTATCGTATGGTTGGCCATTGCCGTCATTATGCGGGCCCTTCGTTGTCGTGGTTGCTGCTCTGATGGCTGTTGATGCCCTGACCTCTTCGTTGGCCGCCCTGCAGGACGTGCTGGACTGCATGCCCGCGGTCCGCGCGATGCAGATCCGCCTGGATGGCTATGCCGATGGCGTGCTGCGCATCACCGCGCCGCTGGCCGCCAACGTCAACGACAAGGGCAATGCCTTCGGTGGCAGCCTGGCCTCGGTGCTGACCCTGTCCGGCTGGGCGCTGGTCAGCCTGCGTCTGCGCCTGGCCGGCCACGACGCCGAGGTCTATGTGGCCGACAGCAATCTGCGCTACCTGGCCCCGGTCTACGAGGACCTGCATGCCCACGCCGAGGCGGCCGAAAGCAGCGCGTGGGACACCTTCCTGGCCACCTTCCGCCAGCGTGGCAAGGCCCGCATCAGCATCGTGGCCCGCCAGCCGGCGGCCGATGGCAAGGCCGCCGCCGAATTCAGCGGTCGCTTCGTTGCCTTCGCCAAAGGGTAGGATGGCAGGCTGACGCCCTGCGGAAACCACCGATGCGCCGCCTCTTCCAGACCCTCCTGTGTTCCCTGCTGCTGCTCGGCGTTGCCGTCGCTGCCGGCGCCGACGATCTCTCCCGCAAGCAGCGCAAGATGCTGGAAGAGACCCAGATCGCCTATGGGGCCACCATCCGCTGGGGCAGCATGGACGATGCCATTGCCTATCTGGACCCGCAGCTGCGCAAGGCAAAGCCGCCGACCGAGTTCGAGCTCAACCGCTACGCCCAGCTGCGGGTGTCGTCCTATCGCGAGCGCAGCACCGCCGCGCTGGACGGCGGGCAGGTCGAGCGCCGGGTCGAGATCGGGGTGATCAACCAGAACACCCAGGCCGAGCGCACCGTGGTGGTCACCGAGCGCTGGCGCTGGGATCCGGAGGCCAAGCGCTGGTGGCAGAGCGCGGGCCTGCCCGACCTGTGGCAGGGGCAGTGACGGGCCACGGCCGGCTTGTGCGACAATCGGCGCCCGCTAATCGACCCGTGACCTGAGTGAATTACGAAGAGTTGCTGGCCTTCGCAGGCCGAAACCCGATGCTGTCTGCGGCCCTGGTCGGCCTGACCGTGGCCCTCATCGTCACCGAAATCCGCCGCCTGTTCCGGGGCTTCAAGGGCATCAAGCCGGCCGAACTGACCCAGCTGATCAACGCGGGCGGCACGGTGGTGGTCGATCTGTCGCCCAGCGGTGACTTCGAAAAGGGCCACATCGCCGGCAGCCGCAATGCCCAGGCCAGCGCGTTCGGGCCGGAACACAAGCTGGTGGCCAACGCCAGGCAGGCCCCGGTGGTACTGGTGTGCCGCAGCGGCAACGCGTCGGAGACCGCCGCCAAGGCGCTGAAGAAGGCCGGTTTCGAAAAGGTCTTCGTGCTCGACGGTGGCATCCCGGCGTGGCAGCAGGCCGACCTGCCGCTGGTCAAGGGCCGCAACTGATCGCAGGCGGTGGCGGATGTGGCCTTGTTTGAGCCCGCCGCCGCCCCCATCGCAGTAATTCGACCATCGTTTTCATTGCATTCACTGGAGTTCCTGGAAATGTCCGAAGAGACCACCAACGGCGCCGTTGCGCCGGCCGATGCCGCCACCGGCCCCGCGTTCACCGTCGAGAAGATCTACGTCAAGGACGTTTCCTTCGAGTCGCCGAATGCACCGACCATCTTCAACGACCAGGTGCAGCCGGAGCTGCAGCTGAACCTGAACCAGCAGGTCCAGCGCCTGGGCGAGAACGCCTTCGAAGTCGTGCTGGCCGTGACCCTGACCTGCCAGGCCGGTGAGCGCACCGCCTACGTGGCCGAAGTGAAGCAGGCCGGCGTGTTCGGTCTGGTCGGCCTGGACCCGCAGTCCATCGACGTGCTGCTCGGCACCCAGTGCCCGAACATCCTGTTCCCGTACGTGCGCCAGCTGGTCAGCGACCTGATCCAGGCCGGCGGCTTCCCGCCGTTCTTCCTGCAGCCGATCAACTTCGAAGGCCTGTACGCAGAGACCCTGCGCCAGCGCCAGGAGCAGGGCGACGCACCGTCGCTGGCTGACTCCGAGCCGGCTGGCAACGCCTGATCCCTGCCGCGACGTCACGGATGAGCACTACCGCTGACAAGATCGCCGTGCTCGGCGCCGGTTCCTGGGGAACCGCGCTGGCCACGCTGCTCGCCCGGCACGGTCGCCAGACCGTGCTGTGGGGGCGCGATGCCGCCGTGGTCGACGCCATCGATCAGCGCCACGAGAACCCGCGTTACCTGCCGGGCATACCGCTGCCCGAATCGCTGCGGGCCACTACCGACCTCGCGTCGGCAGTGGAAGGCGCGGCCTGGATCCTGGTGGTGACGCCCTCGCACGCGTTCAATGAAACCGTGCGCGCGCTGGCGCCACTGCGCCCGGCCGGCGCTGGCGTGGCCTGGGCCACCAAGGGCTTCCAGCCCGGTTCCGGTCGCTTCCTGCATGAAGTGGCGCGCGAGATCCTGGGTGACGATGTGCCGCTGGCCGTGGTCACCGGGCCCTCGTTCGCCAAGGAAGTCACGCTGGGCCTGCCGACGGCGATCACCGTGCATGGCGACGTGCCCGAGTTCGCGCAGACGGTGGCCGAAGCGATGCACGGCCCGGCGTTCCGCGCCTACACCGGCGACGACATGGTCGGCGCCGAGCTGGGCGGTGCGATGAAGAACGTGCTGGCGGTCGCCACCGGCGTCGCCGATGGCATGCAGCTGGGCCTCAACGCCCGCGCTGGCCTGATCACCCGCGGCCTCAACGAGATGCTGCGCCTGGCCGCTGCGATCGGCGCCAAGCCGGAAACGCTGATGGGCCTGGCCGGCCTGGGTGATCTGGTGCTGACCTGCACCGGCGACCTGTCGCGCAACCGCCGCCTGGGCCTGGCCCTGGGCCGTGGCCAGTCGCTGCAGGATGCCGTGCGCGAAATCGGCCAGGTAGTCGAGTCGGTGCAGACCGCCGACGAAGTGATGCGACAGGCGCGCCGTCATGGCATCGACCTGCCGATCTCTGACCGCGTGCGCGCCGTGCTGCACGGTGAGCAGACCCCGGAAGAAGGCCTGCGTGCACTGCTGGCACGCGAACAGAAGCCGGAGTACCCGGACACGCTGTTCAAGTGAATCGAAAAGCCCCGGCCCCGTGCCGGGGTTTTTTCTGGCAGCGCCGGCCCATGCCGCGGAGCGTCGTCACCGCGCCCGCGGCGGTGCGTTGCTGTTGTCCATGTCCGAGAAGATCAACCACGGCCCACCGTCGGCGCGCTTCAGTGTCAGCGTGAACTTGCCGGTGTCGCCCACGTTGTCGCCGTAGCTGTACGCACCAATGATGTAGCCGGTGTGCCCCTCCGCCGAGTAGGCCAGAGCCCGCAGCCGCAGCGGGCTGCCACCCTGTCCGGCATACGCCGCCTCGATCGCGCTGCGGCCGCGTAGCGGTGGCCGGTTGCTCTGCAGGATGAAGCCATCGGCTGCGAACAACGCGGCGAGCGCCGTGGCGTCACCCTTGCGCCACGCCTGCTCGTAGTCGCGGAGCACGCGCTCCAGCGGCGCCGGCAGGGATGCAGCGGGAAGCGGCGGCGCCGGCTTCGCGCCTTCCGCATCGTGGGCGAGGGCCGGCCTTGCCAGCAGCAGGGCACAACAGGCGATCACGGTGAGTCCAACAGCGCGCATGCATCCAGCTCCGGGTGATGATGGAACGTCGTGAATGCATTCTGCCGCAGCGTGAGCACACTGCGCGGCCTCACCCCTCTGGGCGCAGGCGCGTACTGATCTGCGCGGTCATCGCCAGGCACGCCATCATCAGCCCTTCCACCACCCGGTCACCGGGGTGATCGTGTAGCGGACCGTCCCGGCGGATGCGTTCGGCGGCCAGCAGCATTTCCAGGCCCACGCGCAGCCCGGCCAGCGCGCATTCGGCGTCTGCCAGCGCCTGCTGTCGGCCAGGCATCAACTGGCGCTCCGGCCAGGGCTGGCCGTCGGCCGCCGCGCCCTGGCCGATGCGGCGCAGGGTGGCAACGAAGGCACTGGGCAGTTCGGCGGTGTCGGCCGTGGCCGCCGGCTCGCCGCTGGCGGCAGCGCGGTGCGGGTGCAGGCGGGGGAACTCGGGGGTGGTCATGGCGGGGCTCCGTGCAGGACGAACGGTGGCCGCCACACAAAGGTGGCGGGCGGAGACGTGGCTCGAAAACCGGGGCTTCTGCAGAACCGGCAGGCACAAGGCCTCCACGCTCCGCCCGCCATGGCCGGCAGACGGATTGCCAGCCGGCGCCACGTGAAGTGACGCCGGCTGGCAAGCGTAATCAAGCAGAAGCACGGGTTTTCGAGGCCCGGCCACCGGTAGGCTGGTGGCCCATCCTGTCTACCCGCGCAACGCCGCTGCGCCCATCAGACAAGTTGCAATCGCAGCGCCGTGCACCGCACCCACGCAGTGTCCCATGCCGCCCAACCCCGGCCGGCCGTAGTGACGCAGGCGAGCGCAGCGCGTGGTCGATATGCGACAGCGGTTCTGATCGCGCTTCCCGCCCCGGTGCCATCTGGGGCCAGTTGCGACAGCTCCACGGTGCTAGGCTGGGCACCAAGCGCTGCACCTTCCTCCACGTTGTTCCGATACGGGCCTGACCCATGACGGATGCCACAACGACGCCCGCCCCCGAGCTGTTCGCGGCACTGCGCAGCCTGCTGCGCGATGCCGCCGGTTCATTGCAGGTAGTGCACGACACGTCCTCGCATTTCTACGCCAACGCCCCCCACCCGGATGCCAAGGGCAAGCCGCAGTTCTTCGGTGCCGTGAAGGTGTCCGGGCGCAAGCACGCCTTCCACTTCATGCCGGTCTACGAATTTCCCGAGTTGCTGGCCGACATCAGCCCGGCGTTGAAGAAGCGCATGCAGGGCAGATCCTGCTTCAACTTCGAGCGCTGGGATCCGGTGCTGATGGATGAGCTGGCGCGGTTGGTCGCGCAGGGCACGACCCGTTACCGCGCGCTGGGCCGGCTCTAGGTCGCTCTGGCCGAACGGCACGGCCGCAGTCAGCGTTGGCGCAGCGGGCCGCCGTCAACAGACCCCGGCCACCCCGACATCGTTCACCCCGCAGCGCCGTTTGGTGGCTTCAGGACTCGCGGGTACATCACCGCCGAGTTCCCTGAACGGCAACTTCATTCATGTACCGGTCAGTACAATATTCAGGGTCGATTTCACCAGCAAACGGATAATTCACACCTGTCGAACGCCCCTCTTCCCTCCCCTCCCGAGGGGCGTTCGACGAAACCAAAATAATGAAAGGTGTGTCCCGATGATCAAGAATTCGCTGCTTGCCCTGGGTCTGCTGGCTGCCCTGCCGTTCGCGGCATCGGCGGCAGATGGCCTGTCGTACAACTACGTTGAAGGCGGCTATGTGAACACCGATGCCAAGGGCGGCGACGCCGACGGCTGGGGCGTGAAGGGCTCGGTCGCCGTGCACCCGAACTTCCACATCTTCGGCGACTACAGCGCGCAGGAGACCGACACGTTCAAGAACGATGTCGACCAGTGGCGCATCGGTGCCGGCTACAACTACGGCATCGCACCCAACACCGATCTGGTGGCGCGCGTGGCGTACCAGAAGTTCGACATGAAGCACGGCCTGGACTTCAACGGCTACTCCACCGAAGTCGGCGTGCGCACCGCGTTCAACCCGTACCTGGAGGGCTACGCCCTGGCCGGTTACGAGGATTACAGCAAGAAGCACGGCATCAACCCGGACGGCGAGTTCTACGGCCGCGTCGGCGCCACCGCCAAGTTCAACCAGAACTGGGGCGTGAGTGGCGAAGTGAAGCTGGCCAAGGCCGGCGACCGCGAGTGGTTCGTGGGCCCGCGTTTCAGCTGGTAAGACATCGCTCTGTCGTTAGTGCGTGTAAATGGCGTGTGACCTCTCTCCCACCCGCCATCCGAAGCCCGGCCTCGCGCCGGGCTTCTTTTTTTTCTGCGATCAATCGCGCTGGAGGATGCGCCTGCGGGAACCGGACTGAGAACCGCTCCGTCCACTGCAGGAGCGTTCCGCTATGATCGCCGCACATCGCGCCGCGCGATGCGCCCGCCTCAAGCCCGCAGGAACCGTCGTGAACTCCCAGCCCGCACCTATCACCGCGCTCAACCACACGCTCGACAACGAACCGCAGCAGATCACCGCGCCGTTGACCCATTCGGCGGCGTTCCTGGTGTTGACGGTGAAGGACGATGCGGCATCGCTGGCGAAGGTGCGCGAGGTGCTGGGCAGTACCGACGACCTGATCAAGAACACCGCCATCCGCGACATCGAGCGCACCTTCACCTGCAACGTGGCCATCGGCCACCGCGTCTGGCAATCGCTGGTCGGCAGCACGCCGCCGCGCGAGCTGGCCCCGTTCCGCGAGATCAAGGGCGCGACCCACACCGCCGTGTCCACGCCCGGTGACCTGCTGTACCACATCCGTGCACGCACCCAGGATCTGATCGTGGCGTTCGAGCGTAACCTGCTGATGGCCTTTGGCGATGCGGTGGAGACGGTCGATGAGGTGGCCGGCTTCCGCTACTTCGATGGCCGCGACCTGCTCGACTTCGTCGATGGCACCGCCAACCCGGAAGGACTGGCGCTGCCGGAAGCCACGATCGTGGGCGAGGAAGATCCCGCGCATGCCGGCGGCAGCTACGTGGTGGTGCAGAAGTACCTGCACAACCTCGACGCGTGGCGCGCGCAGAAGACCGAGGCGCAGGAGGCGATCATCGGCCGGACCAAGCACGACAACATCGAGCTGGATGATGCGCCGGCCGATGCGCAGAAATCGCACAAGACCCTGTGCACCATCGAAGACGCCGACGGCGAGCACGAGATCCTGCGCGACAACATGCCGTTCGCCAATCCGGGCCGTGGTGAGTACGGCACCTACTTCATCGGCTACACCCGCCGCCTGTGGGTGATCGAGCAGATGCTCGAGCGCATGTTCATCGGCAATCCCGCGCCGCTGCACGACCGCATCCTCGATTTCTCCACCGCCACCACCGGCGTGACTTTCTTCGCGCCTGCGCGCAAGGTGCTGGCCGACCTGGGCGGGTAGCTCCCCACGCGCTGCATCGACGGGGCGTGGAGAGCGCGCGGAGCAGCCACGCCGGGTGCGGCGCCAGCGCCCGCCATCTGCCTGTCATCTAGGGCGCCCACCATGGCGCGCTGGATGGGAGTGCAGGAGGCAGGCGATGGCCAGGACCGGGAACAGGAGCGGCGCACGTCGCTGGTGGCGGCCGCTGGCCGCCATGTTCGGGGCGTTGGCACTGGGGAGTGCCAGCGTTTCCGCGCAGGACGCCCCTGCGCACTGGATGGCCTATGCCGCCGCCGTGGGCGGTCAACTGCAGCAGCGCCTGCAGCAGGAGCAGGACCCGCAGGCGCAGCGCGTGCTGGAATGGCTGCAGGCACACCCGGACACGCCGACGCCGTTGCCGGTGAGCGTGTGGATCGGGGTGGACGGTCGCATCTCGAAGCTGGAGTTCGTCAGCCTGGGCGACGCGCAGGTCGACGCCGACCTGCGCGCGACGTTGCAGGCCGCGCCGTTGCAGGCAGCACCGCCGGCCGACATGCGCCAGCCGCTAAGGCTGGGCCTGGTGCTGGCGCCCCGGTAGATCGGCGTCCCGCGCAGGCGGCGCTGCGGCATTCGCCGGGCATGATGGCCCGGCGCTACCGGGCGTGGGCCGCCTGCGGTTCGCGCGCGGCCGCACGCCAGGCGCGCAGGCCGAACACGGCCAGGCCGAGGAAGAACACGTACAGCGCGGCGGTCACGTGCAGCGACTTGAACAGGTAGGCGCCGACATACACCACGTCCACTGCGATCCACACCCACCAGCAGGCCGCGTGCCGGCGTGCCTGCCACCACTGCCCGACCAGGCTCAGCCCGGTCAGCAGGGCATCAAGCCAAGGCAGCGCGGCGTCGGTGAAGCTGTGCATGACCGCACCCAGGGCCAGACCACCACTCACGCCGATGGCAAGGTCGCGCAGCAGCGTGCCGCGCGCCAGTGGCACGATGCGGATGCTGCCTTCTTCGGCCGCATGCTGGCGCCAGTTCAACCAGCCATAGACCAGGAAGCCGCCGAAGATCACCTGCAGCAGGGTGTCCGAGTACAGCTTGGCTTCGGCGAACACCAGCCCGTACAGCGTCACCGACAGCAGGCCCACCGGCCACGCGACCAGCCGGCGCCGGGCCATCAGCCAGACGCCGAGGATGCTGCACAGCGCGGCGCTCCACTCGAGCATTGCCCCGCTCACAGCGCGAACGTCACCGACAGGCGGGCCTGTCGCGGTGCGCCGGGGAACAGGTAGTAGTCACCGCCGCTGCTGCCGGTATCGCGCCAGTAGAAGCGGTTGAACACGTTGTCCACCGACAGGTTCCAGGTCACCGCACGGTCGTGCAGGCGATGCCGGAAGCGCAGGCCGGCATCGAACACCGAGTAGTCCGGGGCGCGCACGCCACCGTCGGCGCGTGCCACGTTGGCGCCGGCATAGCGCCAGCCACCGGTCACGTCCAGGCCCTGCACGAACGGCAGCGCGTAGGCCAGGTGCACGCTGGCGCGCACCTTCGGCACGTTCACCAGCTGATGGCCTTCCTGGGTGGGCGTGCCGGTATCGCGTGCGCGCGCCTGCAGCACGCTGGCGCTGGCCACGATCTGCAGCGCGTCCGTCAGCTGGCCGTTGGCGGTCAGCTCCAGGCCGCTGTGGGTCTGCGTGCCTTCTTCGACAAAGGTGTAGCCGACATCGCTGCTGTCTGGCTTGGCGTACTGGTAGGGCTGCGAGATGCGGAACACCGCCGCCCCCAGGGTCAGCGCCTCGACCGGCACGTACTTCACGCCCACTTCCAGCTGCCGCGACTGCACCGACGGCAGGAAGGTATCGGCGTTGCTGGTCCAGAACGGCGCTTCCTGGCCCAGCGAAATGCCGCGCACGTAGCTGGCGTAGGCATTGAGCTGGTCGGTCGCCTTCCACACCACGGCGGTCTGCGGCAGGAAGCGCGACAGGCGGCTGTGCCGCTGCGGGGTGCCGCGCTTGTCGTAGGCACGTTCGTCCAGGCGCACGAAGCGGCCACCGGCCAGCCACTGCCAATCGTCGCCGAAGCTGATCCGGTCCAGTGCGAACACGGCGGTCTGACGGCTGTCCAGGCGCCGCGCGGACAGGCCCGGCATCAGCGGCGACGGCGCGAACACTGGCACCTGTGCATCGTGGATGTTGCTGGTGCCGACGTACTCGTTGACGCTGGGGCGCTTGTCGACGGTGCGGCGGAAGTAGTCGGCACCGACGGTCAGCTGGTGGCCGACACTGCCGGTCTGGAAGCGGCCGCGCAGCTCGGCGCGTGCCTGCTGGTTGCGCCGGGTGTCGTCCGGGCTGCGGTAGTCGTAGACATCGTAGTCGCCATTGGGCGCGAAGTAGTTGCCCGGTACGCTGCCATCGGCGCACTGCGTGGCGTAGTAGCAGCCATAGGCGAAGGCCACGTTGTCATCGATCACCGAACGGCTGTGGCCGACCGACACGCGCGACTGCCAGGCGTCGTTGAAGTCGTAGGTGTGCAGCGCGGTGATGTTGGTGCTGGCGATATCCACCGGGCGCTGCCACGGCTGGAAGCCGAGCAGGAATTCGCGGTCGACGCCGCGCGGAAGATCGCGTGCGCCGAGCAGCTGGTAGCCGGAGACCGAGCGCTGCGAACTGGTCTGGTAATTGGCATCCACCTCCAGCTTGCCGCGCTCGCCGATCAGCCAGTCGGCGGCCAGCGAATAGAAGTTGCGGCGGCCATCGGCATGCTCGACGTAGGAATCGGACGCATCCCATGCAGCGTTCAGGCGCACGCCGAAGCGCGGGGTGATCCAGTGGCCGACATCGACTGCGGCATAGCGCGAGCCTTCCGAATCGGTGCCCAGGGTGACCGTGCGCACCTCGGCCGGCCGCTTGCCGATGTAGTTGATGATGCCACCGGGTGCCATCACCCCGGCCGCCAGGCCGGCTTCACCCTTGAGGATCTCCACCGCCTGCACGTTCTCCAGCGCCAGCCGCTGCTCGCCGGCGATGGACAGGCCGTTGAAGCGGTAGCCGGTGGCGGTGTCCAGCGCGAAGCCGCGGATGGCGATGTTCTGGTAGTAGCCGACCGGCGCATAGGCATCGCCCAGCGAGGCGTCATTGCTGGCCAGCTCGGACAGCGAGCGTACCTGGCGACGGTCCAGGTAATCGCGTTCAAGCACGTTCACCGACGCCGGGGTGTCCTTCCACGATCCGCCACCGAAGGCATTGACGCGCGACGTATCGGCAGCCGGCCTGCCGGCCTGCACGCGCACGGCGGCCAGCTCGGTGGGCGTGCGCGGGGTGTCGGCGGTACTGCTGTCGAGGTCGCTGGCATGCAACGGCAGAGCGGCGCAGAGGGCGGCAGCGAGCAGGGTGGGGCGCAGGGAACGGTTCATTCGATTCGTCTTCAGACAACAAGGGAGACGAAGCGACGGCGCGCAGCTGCACCGGCCCGGAACGGGGGTGTGGCTGTGGCTCAAAGCTCCCTACGCCGGTGCAAACCGGATCAGGTTCCAAGGGACTCTCTCAGCCTGGCAGATCCAGGCACCCCCGCTTCAGGTGACCATTTCACTACAAATGGTACGGATTTGCGAGCCGGCACCCTTCAGGCGACGCCTGGCGTCGATCCGCCGCGCGCCCCGCGCAGTCCGCGGCGCCGGATTCACGCCGCCGCGTGCAGCGCCTGCAGCAGCGCCTGTCCCGGCGCGGTGCGGAACCAGGCCGCATGGCCGAGCATGAACGGCTGCCAGGCCACATCCGCATTGGCGGTCGAGCCGGTGATGCCCTCGAAGTACTCCACTTCGGACAGTGCGAAGTCGAAGTGCACGATCGGCAGCAGGTCGGCCAGCAGGTGCACGCGCGCGGACGACAGCGGCAGCACCTGGCGGTAGCCGTCCAGCAGGGCCAATGCCACGTCGATGCGCACCGCATCGGCGCCGCGCTCCAGTTCCAGCCACGCCACCGCGTTGCGTTCGATCGCGGTGGCAAGGTCGAACACTGCGCTGGTGGGAGAGGCCAGCCCGAAATCCAGCACGCTGCTGACCGTGCCGTGCTGCCAGAGCAGGTTGGAGACATGCCAGTCGTTGTGGGCCCACAGCCGTGGCTCGTCGCGCAGGCGTGCGGCCAGGCCGCTGTGCCACGGCAGCACATCGCGCCGCAGCTGCGCTTCCCAGGGGATGCGCGCCAGATAGCGGGCCAGGCCCGGCCGCTGGCCGAGGTCGGCCTTCAGCGCGGCGATGGGATCGTCGGCACGGATCAGGTCATCGCGTGCCACCAGCAGATGGGTGCTGCGCTGCGGCGCGCGATGGCCGGACGCCGCGCGGTGCAGGCGGGCCAGCATGGCCCCGGCCGCGCGCGCCTGCCCGGTGTCGGTCAGCAGGGTCCACGAGGCGGCATCGCGGTACAGATCGTCACCGGCAGCCAGCGCGTGCAGCTCGTAGGTCCACGGCCCGTGTTCGATCGTGGTGTGGCCGCTGCGGGCGGCCAGCACCGAGGCCACCGGCAGGCCCGCCGCCGCCAGGTGCGCGATGAAACGATGCTCTTCTTCCAGGACAGCCGCGCTGCGCACGCTGCGGTGGTGGCGCTTGAGGAACAGCAGGCCCTGCACGCCATCGACCAGGGCGGCGGCAGACAACGGCCGCGGGCTGTGCCAGCGCGGCTGGGCGTTCATGGCCAGCTGCGGGAACTGCGCCCGCAGCGCGGCGATGTCGGCCGCGACGATGGGCGGCCAGTCGGCGGCGACCTCGTCGTTGTTGAGGCCCTGCACGCGATGAAGGGAAGAAGTCATGCCACGGCCGCTGGTTGCCAAGGAACATCCGAGGCTGCGCATTCAACGCCATGCGCGGCACAGACGCAAACGGGCGGGTCATGGACCCGCCCGCCCGGGCTGCTGCGCGCGCTGTGCGCCTTACCAGCCGCGATGGCGGCCGCGATCGTGGTAGTAGCGGCGATCGTGGTCGCGCTGCCAGCGCCGGTCGTATCCGCGATCGTAGCCGTAGCCGCGGTGGTAGCCACGGTCGTAGCGACGGTCATAGCGACGGTCATAGCGACGGTCGTAGCGCCCGTCATAGCGGCGGTCGTGGCGGTCGGACGTGGTCAGGTTGCCGATGGCGCCGCCGGCAACGGCGCCACCCACGGTGGCCGCCGGGTCGCCGTTGGAGATCAGGTGGCCCGCCACGCCGCCGACGACGGCACCGACCACGGTGCGCTTGTCCTTCCTCGACATCGCGCTGGCATCGCTGACCACGGCCATGCCGGCAAGCAGTGCCAGGGCCATCGCCAGTCCACGGAAGCTGGGTGCGGAAGTGCTGAGCATGTTGGGTTCTCCTGTGAGGTGCATGCCACGGTGGGCAGGGAGGGCGCGGGGCGCCCCGGCTGCCGTGGGTTCCACGCTGGGATCCGGACATTGCCGGAACATTGCGTGGGCGCCCGTGCGGCGTGCGCATTCATCTAGCGGCAGGCGGCATGAAGCAAGGCTGAAAGCGCGCCCGCCGCTCAGCTGCCAGAAAGGAAAAAGGGCCGCGCACTGCGCGGCCCCTTTGCCTGCCTGCCGGAGGGGTTCAGTGACCCATGCTGCGCTGGGCCTGCTTCACCTGCTCCTGCTGGGCGTCCTGCTGCTGGAGCACATTGGGTGCACCGTGCACCGCGCCGCTGCTGAACGCCAGGCTCTGCTCACTGGCCGCGCGGGTTTCCACCGCAGCGCGGCAGGCGGCCGGATCGCCGGCGGTGCCCTGTACGGCGAAGATCCGCTCGCCGTTGCTGCTCGGCACCACCGCATCGATGCGCTGCATGCCGCTGGCCTGGGCTTCCCGGGTCAGCGCGGCGGCGGCGGCCTCCAGTGCATGCCGGTCCTTGAAGGTGCCGGCCGGCAGGCCTTCCAGGCCCGTCACCGCCTGGTTGTACATCGGGTTCTGCGGGTGGCGCTCGTCGTTGAGCAGCGGACGCTCACGTGCGTCCTTGATCGCTTCCAGGGTCTTCGGACCGATGATGCCGTCCACCGTCAGGCCGTTGTCCTTCTGCAGCTGGCGCACCGCGGCCTCGGTATTGCGGCCGAGCCGGCCGTCCTCGACCAGCGGCTTGCCATCGGCCCCCACATAGCCCAGGTGGCCCAGGTCTTCCTGCGCCCTGCGTACGCTTTCGTTGTGCGCGCCGTGCCTGTGGATCTCGTTGCCGGTCGGCGCCTTGTCCTGCGCCGTCGGTGCTGCTCCGGCCGCGCCCCTGGCCTGTGCCTGGTCCTGCTGCTGGCTGCGGTTCTCCAGCAGGTCGCGCGCCTGGTGCAGCGGGTCGGAGGCGAACAGTTTCCAGTCGGGGTTGTCCTTGACCTGCTTGAGGTAATCCTCCACCGGCATGGTATGCACGCCCAGCCTGCCGGTGGACTGGCTGATCAGCAGCTTGTCGGTGTTCGGGTCGCGCACCACCATCACGATGTGGTCGATGCCGTTCCAGTGCTCGTGCTTGGTCCTGGCGGTATCCAGGCCGATGACCATGCCTTCCTTCAGCGCGCCCGGCACCAGGATGTCGTCGCGCTTGAGCAGTACGCCCGAGTCCTTGTACGCGTCATGCACGATGCCGCCCGAGCCGGCGAAGCCCAGCTTGATCTTGTCGGCATCGGTGAAGACGGCGCGGCCGGCCTTCTGGTTGATCTCGTCCTGGGTCTTGTTGAGCATCGTGCCGACCCAGCCGGAGCAATCGATGTAGCCCTGGTCGACGTTCTTGCCGGTGATGCCGTTGCCCCGGTAGTACCGGCTGGATTCAATGTTGATGGCGTACTTGACGTTGTCGTACTTCACGCCGGCGTTGTATGCGGCCTCCAGCGAGATACCCGGCGCATCCTGATTGGCGGCGGCGGCAGTGGCGGCCACGGTGGCCGCACCGGCCGCCACAGCGGCCTGCGCCGCCGGGGTCACCGGCTGTGCCGGCGCTGCCTGCACCGGGGCCGGGCGCGCCTGCGCCTCGCTGATCGGCGCGATGTTCTTCTCCGGAATGCTGATCGCATCGTACTTGCGGTCGTAGTACTGGGCGAAGGTACTGGCCAGGTCACGATCGTTCATCGTGCGCATCTCGGCACGGGTATGGCCGGTCAACGCTTCGACGTCGCTGCCGATCTGGCCCATGATGCGCGGGCGCATGTCGATCGGGTTGCCGCGGCCGTCGCGGACCACGCCGAAGGTACCGGTGGCGATCGCGGTCTGCACCGAGCCATAGCCGGCCGCACCCTGCTGGTGGGCCAGGTACAGGTCCAGGCCGGTCGGCGTGGCTTCGCCGGACAGGTACGGGTGCCCGGTACGCTCATGGCGCTTTTCCATGTCCGCCAGGTTGCGCTTGAACATCTCCGCGGCCGCTTCGGTATTGCGGGTCGGGTCGTACTCATGGCCGCTCAGGCCGTACTGGCGCGCCGACGACGGCAGGAACTGGAACAGGCCCTTGGCATCGGTCCTGTCGTTGTGCGCACGCTCGTCGAAGCGGCCACCGGTCTCGATGTGGGCAAAGCGCAGGAAATCCTCGCTCGGGATGCCCTTGCGCTGTGCGACCTGCTCGATGATGTCGAGAACTTCCTTTTTGCTGTAGTCACGTTGTGCCATGACATTTCCTCTGGGGTTGATGGAGCGGCGCGATGCCGCGATACGCCAACCGGACTCATCCGTGAGTCATCAACATGTCGGTCAACAGGTGCTGCGTAAACGAACCGGTTACTTCTGGACGTAGGCCTTGGTGGCTGCGTCGTAGGTGTAGTGCACGGCGTCGCCCGTACCCAGTGCACGGGTCTGGCCCGGGCCGGAGACGGTGGTGCCGGACGGGGTGACAGTGAGGGTCGGCAGGTCGCTGCCGGCGCCGGCGCTGAAGGACAGCGCGCCCTGGCTGCTGACGCACGGCATCACCTGGCCCTCGTCGCAGGCGGCCGAGTTGTCTTCGCCGGTGATGATCGTGCCGAGGCTGCTCCAGACCTGTCCGTCCTCGGTTTTTTCATAGTCGGGGTTGAACACCAGCACCGTGTAGCTTTCCACGCTGGTGCCGGTGGCGAAGGTGCTGGTCGGCACCGCCAGCACCAGCTTGCCGGCCGGGGTGCGGTATTCCTGCGGCTTGCGCTTGCTGTCGATCTCCGGCGCCGTGCCATAGGCACCGACCGACCCGATCGAACGCTCGGCGCCCTTCAGCACCCACGGACGGTCCGGCTTGTCGCCGGTCTGGGTGAAGGTGGCTTCGGTGAGGGTGACCCGGCTGTCCGGGCCGACGTCGTCTTCGCCGGGCTTGCCGAACTTCTGCGGCGTGTTCCAGGCAAAGCCGGTGTAGTAGCGGGTGCCGGCCAGTTCAAAGGCATGGCCGAACCAGAACGAGGCGACGCTGCCGTTGGCGACTTCATAGGAGACGGCACCGTCGCCATCGACGTCGTAGATGAAGTACAGCACGCTGCCGGCATCGGGCGGCGTTGCGGCGGCGGCGGGCGTAGGGGAGCTCTGCATCGGGGCAACATCCTGTCGTGGCGCGGGGGCGCCCTGTGGTGACGCGGTCGAGGTCGAAGGGGAGCATGCGCTGGCAAGCAGCGAAACGAGCAGGCAGGCGACGCCCGCACACAGGCGTGGTTGCGCGCGGACCGATCGGAACGGGGGAAGAATCAACATGCACCTCTCCATGGATTGCGGGCGTCGGGCAGGAAAGCCAACGCAGGAAACACCCCGGCCAGGCGGAGTGTCGTGAGGGGCCGGTCGATTCCTTCGACCTCGCAAGAACAACCCATCGCCCTTGATGATGGCACAGATGGCCCAGCGATCAAAGGGGGCGCCCGCGGGGCATCCGCCACTGTGATCGCGGTCTCAGATCTTGCCGTCGCGCAGGTAGTCGAACAGCTCGGCGTCACCCTTCAGCCCCAGCTTGAGCATGGCATCGCCCTTTTGCCGGCTGATGGTACTGACGCTCTTGTGCAGCTGCAGCGAGATCTCCTTCACCGTCATGCCGGTGCCGAGCAGACGCAGCACTTCCACTTCGCGCGGCGACAGCGGCTTGCCATCGCCCTCGCGCATGCGCCAGCTGCCGGCCTGCTCGACCCGTTCACGCAGGCTGCGGCTGATGTAGGACTGGCCCCGGTAGACCGCCTGGATGGCCTGCGGCAGCTCGTCCATCGACGAGCTCTTGTCGACCAGGCCGAGGACCCCGCTGTCGAGCACCATGCGCAGGATGGCCAGGTTGTTGGAGACGCTGAGCATCAGCACCGGCAGGTCCGGATGGTGGCGGCGGATCATGCCGATCATGGCGAAGCCATCGGCCTGGACGCTGCCGGGCATGGAATAGTCAGTGACCAGTAGGTCGCAGGGTTGGCTCTTCAGCAGCGCCATCAGCGCCTGGGCGTTGTCGGCCTCGCCGACGACCCTGCCGACCCCGCTGGATTCGATGACGGCGCGGGTTCCGATGCGGACCACGGGGTGATCGTCTGCGATGATGATGCGCAAGGTCATGCTCTAGTATGGCACCGGCACGCCGGACCGCGACCGTCGCGGTCCCTGGCAGGACTTCCAGGAGATCGTCGCAGATGGGCAGCTGGGCCGTGCGTGGCGTGATCCTGCTGATGACCCTGCTGGGCTGGGCGGCCGCCGCCCAGCCGGCGCCGGGTCCGTTGCCGCTGAGCCCCCTCCAGCGCGACTACCTGGCTGCACATCCTGTTGTCGTCGTCGGACAGTATGACAGCGGTTGGCCGCCGTTCGAGTCGATTCATGACGGCACGCAGGTCGGCCTCGGCCCGGATTACCTGTCGCTTCTCACCCGTCAGCTCGGCCTGAGCATCGAGACCCGCCGCTATCCTGATTGGCCAGCCGTGCTGGATGCGGCATGCCGCGGCGAGATCGACGTAGTGATGAACATCGCGCTCAGCGCCGAGCGCACCCGCTGCATGGTCTACACCGCCGCCTATGCCGAGGCCCCGCTGGCCATGGTCGGGCGCCCGCAGGACCTGCGTGCCTCGGAGATGCCGGACCTGGACGGGCTGCGCGTGGTGATCGAGCAGGACTTCATGACCGCCCCGCAGGTGCGCGCGCGATTCCCACGCGCACGCCAGCTTGTCGCAGAAGACACGTTGAGTGCGCTGCGTATGGTCAGAGACGACAAAGCCGACGTTTTCATCGGCAATGCCTATGTGGCCACCGAGCTGATCGCCAGCGCGCGTCTGCAGGGCGTGGTGCTGCTGCGTCCCAGCGACCTGCCGCCGGAACGGCTTCACTTCGGTGTGCCCAACAGCAAGCAGCCGCTGTCGGAAGCACTGGACCTTGCGCTGGCCGCCACCAGCCAGGCCCAGCGCGATGCGTTGGCGCAGCGCTGGCTGCCTCCGCCGAAATGGTCGGCGTCGGCGCAGCTGGCGCTCAGCCAGGCCGAGAAGCGCGTGCTGCAGCAGCCGTTGAAGATCGGCTTCGCGCCCAATGCCGCGCCGCTGTCGTTTGCCGACGAGGACGGCAAGCCGAGCGGTCTGGCCAATGAATACCTGCAGCGGCTGATGCAGGCGGGCGCCAACCTCCAGGTCGAATCCAGCCATGACTGGTACGAGGTGCGGGAGAAGGCCCGCAGCGGCCAGCTGCAGGCGGTGATGGGCATCCCCGCCGATTCGCGCTACCTGGGACCGGAATGGGTGTTCAGCCAGCCCTTCATCACCGTGCCCAACGTGATCGTCACCCGCCATGACAGCCCTTCGATGCTGGGCCTGTCGGACCTGCAGGGCAAGCGCGTGCTGCTGTCCGATCCGGAGCGGGTGCGCGGCTACATCCAGCAGCAGGCGCCGCAGGCCAGGATCATCGCCGCGCGCAGTACCGAGCAGGCGCTGCAGCGGCTGGCCGATGGCGAGGCCGATGCCTACGTGGGCAACCTGGCGCTGGTCGACCAGCTGCTGCGCAACCGCTTCCCCGGTCGCCTGCAGCTGGCCGCCCCCGCGGGTTTCAATGACCAGCTGGCCCTGGCGGTGGAGCGCCGCCATGCTGCGCTTGCCACCACCTTCGACCGCCTGCTGCTGCAGCTGGGCCCGCGCAGGCGCGAGGCCCTGCAGGGCGACTGGCTGTCGGTGGAGTACCGCGACGGCATGGATTGGGACACGCTGCTGCGCTGGGGCATTCCGCTGTTGCTGATCCTGGCCACCGGCATGGTGGTGCACGGCGTGGGCCACTGGCGCCTGCGCCGCGAGGTGGCCGGCCGCCGCGTGCTGGAACAGCGGCTGGCGGAAGTGACCGACAACCTGCCGGCCATCGTCTACCAGGCCCGCCGTGAAGCAGACGGCACCCTGAGTTTCCCCTTCATCGCCGGCGACGTGCAGGCGATGTTCGGGATCAGCCCGCAGCAGGCCGAAGCCGATGCGCAGGTCCTGCTGGCGCGCATCGATGACGATGACCGCGAACAGGTGCTGCTGGCCATCGAGCAGGCCGCGCGCAACTTCGCACCGCTGTCCTTCGAGTTCCGCATCCACCGCGGCGATGGGCCGCCCTGCTGGGTGCGCAGCCAGGCGCATCCGTATTCCACCGAGGCCGGTGCGGTGACCTGGAGCGGCTACTGGGTGGACGTGAGCCAGGCGCGGGCGCAAGCCGATGCGCTGGCGGCGGCCAAGGTCGAAGCGGAGCAGGCAGCGGCGGCCAAGTCGCGGTTCCTGGCCACCATGAGTCACGAGATCCGCACGCCGATGAGTGGCGTGCTGGGCATGCTGGAAGTGCTGGCGCATTCGCCGCTGGATGCCGAACAGCAGCGCATTCTCGGCGTGATCGAGGACTCGGCGCAGATGCTGCGGCAGATCCTCGATGACATCCTGGACTACTCGCGGATGGAGGCGGGTGCACTGCGCCTGGAACCGGTGCCGCTGCCGGTGCGCCCGCTGCTGGAAGGCGTGCACCGGCTGCTGTCGGCGCAGGCCGCGGCGCGGGGCCTGGAGCTGCAGCTGGAGATCGATCCGCAGCTGGCCCAGGCCCATGAGGTGGACGGTGTACGCCTGCGCCAGATCGTGTTCAACCTGGTCAGCAATGCCATCAAGTTCACCCTGCAGGGATCGGTACGGCTGCAGCTGGAAGTGCTGGGTCCGAGCGCGGACGATGGCAGCCAGCCGCTGCGCCTGAGCGTGGTCGACACCGGCATCGGTATCGCGCCCGAGCATCTGCCCACCCTGTTCGAACCGTTCACCCAGGCCGGTGCCTACATCCAGCGTGATCATGGCGGCACCGGGCTGGGCCTGAGCATCTGCCGTAGGCTGGTGCAGAAGATGGGCGGCGAGCTGCGGCTGGAAAGCACGCTCGGTGTGGGCACCCGGGTCGAGGTGCTGCTGTCGCTGATCGAGGCGCGCAGCGAAGACGTAGCGGCGCTGCAGTCCGAGCAGGAGCAGACCGCGCTGCTTCCGGTGGACCTGCGCCAATCACGGGTGATGGTGATCGAGGACCACCCCACCAACCAGGCCATGATGGCCTGGCGCCTGCAGCAGCTGGGCGTGCCGCATGTGCTGGTGGACGATGGACAGCAGGCGCTGGACCGGTTGGCGCAGGAGTCCTTCGATCTGGTCATCACCGATTGCCGGATGCCGGTGCTGGACGGATTCGGCTTCACCCGCCTGCTGCGCGAGCGCGAGGGCCGCAACGGCCAGGCGCGGCTGCCGGTGCTGGCGCTGACCGCCAGCGTGCTGGATGACGATGCACGCCGCTGCCGCGAAGCCGGCATGGACGACGTGCTGGCCAAGCCACTGTCGCTGGCCACGCTGCGCCAGGCGCTGCTGCGCTGGTTGCCGCGTACCGAAGGCCGCAGCGTGGCGGCCGCCGCTGACAGCACCGCTGACAATGCCGGTGACGGCGGCGGCAGTGACCACGGCGACGGCGACGGCGACGGCGCGGAGCTGCCCGACCTGGCGACACTGCAGCGGCGCTTCGGTTCGCGCGATGTTGCCCTGCAGCTGCGCGACAGCCTGCTCAAGGCCAGCACCGAGGACATCGCGGTGCTGCAGCGCGCGCTGCAGGCCGGCGACCACGTCACCGCCGCCGCGCATCTGCATCGTCAGGCCGGTGCGCTGGGTGCGGTCGGCGCGCGCGGCCTGGCTGCGCGCGCCAATGGACTGGTCGAGCGCCTGCAGGCGGCCGCCGCTGCGGAGCGGGCGCCTGCGCTGGCCGATGCCGCCGCGTTCGTGGTGACCCTGCAGCAGCAGCTGCACCGCCTGGCTCACTGAGCCGCGTGTTCCTGCAGGTAGGCGATCACCAGCGCGCGCCGTTGCGGGCTGGGGAATGCGTTGTACATGCGGGTACCGGGCACCACATGGGTCGGTGACTGCAGGAAGCTGTCCAGGGTCTGCGCGCTCCAGACGATATCGGCGCGGCGCATGCCCTGCGAGTAGGCGTAGTCGGGCAGGCTGCCGGCGCGGCGGCCGATCACCCCATGCAGGTTGGGCCCGTAGCGGTGGATGCCGCCTGCCTTGACGGTGTGGCAGCCGGCACACAGTTCGAAGGCCTGCTGCATGGCCTGCTGACGCGCCTGTTCCGGTGTGTCAGGCGCTGCCGGCGGGCGCTGGCATGCGCTGGCGGCCAGTGCGATGGCCAGGGCAGGGAGCAGGGAAAAGGCGCGCATGGCCGGGCAGGATAACCGGGGGTGCAGCGTGCCGGGCTGCGACCGGCGGTCGCAGCCCGGGGGCCGATCACATGCCCGAATAGTTCGGGCCGCCGCCGCCCTGCGGCGTCACCCAGACGATGTTCTGGGTCGGGTCCTTGATGTCGCAGGTCTTGCAGTGCACGCAGTTCTGCGCGTTGATCTGCAGCCGCGCGTTGTCGGCCTCACCGACGAACTCGTACACGCCGGCCGGGCAGTAACGTGCCTCCGGGCCCGCGTATTCGGCCAGGTTCACCGTCACCGGAATGCTGGCGTCCTTCAACGTCAGGTGGCTGGGCTGGTTCTCGTCGTGATTGGTGCTGCTGAGGAACACCGAGCTGAGGCGGTCGAAGGTCAGCACGCCATCCGGCTTGGGGTAGGCGATGCGGGTGTGCTTCGATGCCGGCTCCAGGCAGGCGTGGTCCGGGGTGCTGTGGCGCAGGGTCCACGGCGGATTGCGCACGCCCAGCTTGGGCAGCAGCCACTGCTCGATGCCGGTCATCAGCGTGGCCACGGTCTGGCCCTTCTTGAACCACTGCTTGAAGTTCTTCGACAGCTTCAGTTCGTCATGCAGCCAACTGGTTTCGAACGCGGCCGGATAGGCGCTGAGTTCGTCGTGCTGGCGGTCAGCGACCAGGGCGTCGAAGGCGGCGTCGGCGCACAGCATGCCGGTCTTGATCGCGGCGTGGCTGCCCTTGATGCGGCTGGCGTTGAGGTAGCCGGCCTCGCAGCCGACCAGCGCGCCACCCGGGAACACGGTCTTCGGCAGCGACAGCAGGCCACCGGCGGTGATCGCACGCGCGCCGTAGCCGATGCGGGTGCCGCCTTCCAGGTGCCTGCGGATGGACGGATGGGTCTTGAAGCGCTGGAATTCCTCGAACGGGCTCAGCCACGGGTTCCTGTAGTCCAGGCCGACCACATAGCCGATGGCGACCTTGCCGCCGTCGGCGTGGTACAGGAACGCACCGCCGTAGGTGTCGCTGTCCAGCGGCCAGCCCGCGGCGTGCACCACCAGGCCCGGCTCATGCCTGGCCGGGTCGATCTGCCACAGTTCCTTGATGCCGATGCCGTAGGCCTGCGGATCCTTGCCTTCGTCCAGTCTGTAGCGGGCGATCAGCTGGCGGCCGAGGTGGCCGCGCGCGCCTTCGGCGAACACGGTGTACTTCGCGTGCAGGGCCATGCCGCGCTCGAACGCCGGGCCGACGCTGCCGTCCTTCTCGATGCCCATGTCGCCGGTGGCCACGCCGATCACCGCGCCGTCGTCGCCGTACAGCACTTCGGCGGCCGCGAAACCGGGGAAGATCGCCACCTCCAGCGCTTCGGCCTGCTGCGCCAGCCAGCGGGTGACTTCGCCCAGGCTGATGATGTAGTTGCCTTCGTTGTGGAAGCACTCCGGCAGCAGGGCGTGCGGGGTGGTACGGGCGCCGGTTTCGCTGAGGAACAGGAATTCGTCACGGGTGACCTTCTGCTTCAGCGGTGCGCCGCGCTCGGCCCAGTCCGGGAACAGTTCGGTCAGCGCGCGCGGGTCCATCACCGCGCCGGACAGCACGTGCGCGCCCGGCTCGGAGCCCTTTTCCAGCACGCACACCGACAACTCGCGACCGGCTTCGATCGCGCGCTGGCGCAGGCGGATCGCGGTGGCCAGGCCGGCCGGGCCGGCACCGACGATCACCACGTCGAATTCCATTACTTCACGCGGGGGCAGGGCGTTGGCTTCAGCGCTCATCGATTGCATGACTCGTGGGTAGGGCCGGCATCGGGGCCACCGGCGGTGCCTGGGAATCGCGCGTGCGGCCACGGGCGAAACGGTTGTTTGAATGTGTCAGGGTACCGGGCTGCGCGTGATCGAGCTAGATCGACGCTGTTCACACCGCGTTTGCTGCAGTGCAGCGTAATGTCGGAGCGCCGAATGACCGACAATGGCCTGGTCCTGACTGCGCGTGAGTGCCATGGCTTTGCATCCGTACGATCTGTTCGATGTCCGTTCCCTGCTCAGCGAGGAAGAGCGTGCGGTGCAGGAGAGCGTGGCCCGCTTCACTGACGAGCGCGTGCTGCCGATCATCGGTGATGCCTTCGACCAGGCCCGCTTCCCGTCCGAACTGGTGCCGGAAATCGCAGCGCTGGGCCTGCTGGGCGCCACGCTGCCGGCCGAGTATGGCGGCGGCGACCTCGGTGCGGTCAGCTATGGCCTGATCTGCCAGGAACTGGAGCGCGGCGATTCAGGCCTGCGCAGCTTCGTCTCGGTGCAGAGCTCGCTGTGCATGTACCCGATCTATGCCTATGGCAGCGAGGAACAGCGCCGGCAGTGGCTGCCGGCGATGGCACGCGGCGAGCTGATCGGCTGCTTCGGCCTGACCGAGGCGCACGGCGGTTCCGATCCGGCCAGCATGAAGACCCGCGCGGTGCGCGATGGCGACGACTGGCGGATCAACGGCAGCAAGATGTGGATCACCAGCGGTCCCGTGGCCGATCTGGCCATTGTCTGGGCGCAGACCGAGGACGGTATCCAGGGCTTCGTGCTGGAGAAGGGCATGGCCGGGTTCACCACGCAGGAGATCAAGCACAAGATGAGCCTGCGCGCCTCGCTCACCGGCGCGCTGTACTTCGATGACGTGCGCGTGCCCGACAGCCACCGCCTGCCCAACGTGAAGGGCCTGAAGGGGCCGCTGGGCTGCCTGACCCAGGCCCGGTTCGGCATCAGCTGGGGGCCGATCGGTTCGGCCATCGCCTGCCTGGATGAAGCGCTGGGCTATGCCAAGGAACGCGTGCTGTTCGGCCGCCCGCTGGCCGCGACCCAGAGCGCGCAGATCAAGCTGGCTGAAATGGCCCGCCGCATCACCACCGCGCAGCTGCTGGCGCTGCAGCTGGGCCGCCTGAAGGAAGCCGGCCAGCTGCAGCCGCAGCAGGTCAGCCTGGCCAAGTGGAACAACTGCCGCATGGCCATCGACATCGCCCGCGAATGCCGCGATCTGCTGGGCGGGGCCGGCATCACCACCGAGCACGTGGCGATCCGCCACGCGCTGAACCTGGAATCGGTGATCACCTATGAAGGCACCGAGACCGTGCACCAGCTGGTGATCGGCCGCGAACTGACCGGCATCAACGCGTTCTGAGTGCCATCCACGCAGGGCGTGGATCCACGGGCCGTTGCCGACCCGGGTCGGCAGGGCGGTGGGGCGTGGATTACGCGCCGCCGGCAAACCCGTGCTGGCGCCACGCCTCGTACATCACCACCGCAACGGTGTTGGACAGGTTGAGGCTGCGGTTGTCCGGCCGCATCGGCAGGCGCAGCCGGTGGCCATCGGGCAGGGCATCCAGCACCTCCTGCGGCAGGCCGCGGCTTTCCGGGCCGAACAGGAAGGCATCACCGTCGTCGAACGCCACGCTGTCGTAGCGGACGCTGGCACGCGTACTCAGGGCGAACAACCGCTTCGGTGCGATCCGCGCCAGCGCGGTGTCCAGGTCGGGGTGCACCTGCAGGCGCGAGTACTCGTGGTAGTCCAGCCCGGCGCGCTTGAGCTGCTTGTCTTCCAGTGCGAAGCCGAGCGGCTCGACCAGATGCAGCTGCGCGCCGGTGTTGGCGCAGAGCCGGATCACGTTGCCCGTGTTGGGCGGGATTTCCGGTTGGAACAGGATCACGTGGAACTGGGGCGCGGCATTCATCGGCGCAGTGTACCTGCGACGACCGCCGCCTTTACGGCGCACGCCCTGCGCGGGGCAGGGCGGCACCGGTTACGGGCGCAGCAGGACCTGGGCGGTCTCGGTGGCCAGCACCTGCAGGTCGGCAGCACTCGGGCGCACCTGCAGGGCCGGCAGGTTGACGATCACCGTGTTGGCGACGCTGGTGGCGGCGGCGGCCAGGGTGGCGGCGTAGCGCTGGGCTTCCAGCTCGGCGGCCAGGGCGACGCGCTGTTCCAGGCTCGGGCGCACTTCCACCGAGGCCAGGGTGGTGATCGGCATCGCGGCAGCCACCGGGGCGGCGACGTAGCCGTTGCGCTCGGCCAGCTGGTCGGCGCTCGGGCGCACTTCCACGGTGGCCAGGGTCGGGATGCCGCTGGCCTGTTCCCAGGCCTGCTGGGCCAGCTGGTCGGCGGCCGGGCGGACCTGGACGGTGTCCAGCGTCTTGATGGGGGTGGAGGCCTGCACCGACGAAACAACCGCGGTGCCGGCAATCAGGGCGATGGCGATGGCAATGGTCTTGGTGTTCATGACGGGGCCTGTTTAGTGTTGGTGAGCAGTGGTGTGGTAGTAAGGTAGAACACCAGTTCTGGGGATGCAAGGAAAATCTCTGATTCCGTGCATTTGTTCAGTCTTCAGTCAGGTTTCGTCTGAAGCCCTTCCTGGCGCAGGAAGTACAAAGCAAACCGCGTGCCAACTTTTAATCTTTGATTTTCAAGGGTTTTATGCCGGACGGAAGGTGTCCGCAGGGCGGACACCTGTCCATTCGCGGTACTGCGGACACTGTCCGGACGCCGCGTTGCCGCAGACGTGACCGCCGCACGCCGGGGCCGGATGGCCCGTTTGCCGGATCACCCCCAGTGACTGGTGGCCGATACCGGGCACGCTGCACGCACGCTAGGATCGGGATTCACCTACGTGACCAAGGACCCGGATATGTCTCTCGCCCTGCGCCCGCGCGCTGCCCTGCTCGCCGTTGCCCTCAGTACCGCCCTCGGCACGCTTGCGCCGACCTCTGCGCTGGCGGCAAAGCCGGCCGCGCCCAGCAAGGTGGATATCCCGTTCGAGCAGTTCACCCTGCCCAACGGCCTGCGCGTGGTGGTGCACACCGACCGCAAGGCGCCGATCGTGGCGGTCAATGTCTGGTACCACGTCGGCAGCAAGGACGAGCCGGCCGGCCGTACCGGGTTTGCGCACCTGTTCGAACACCTGATGTTCCAGAGCAGCGAGAACCACGACGGCGAGTACTTCGAACCCTTCAAGCAGGTGGGTGCCACCGGCCAGAACGGCACCACCAACACCGACCGCACCAATTACTTCGAGAACGTGCCGACCACCGCGCTGGACATGGCGTTGTTCATGGAATCCGATCGCATGGGCCACCTGCTGGGCGCGATCGACCAGGCCGCGCTGGACGAACAGCGTGGCGTGGTGCAGAACGAGAAGCGCCAGGGCGAGAACCAGCCCTACGGCCAGGTGTGGGAAAAGCTCAACCGCGCGCTGTATCCGGCCGGGCATCCGTATCACCACAGCGTCATCGGCTCGATGAACGACCTCAACGCTGCATCGCTGGATGACGTCAAGACCTGGTTCCGTACCTGGTACGGCCCGAACAATGCCGTGCTGGTGCTGGCCGGTGACATCGACCTGGCCACCGCCAAGGAAAAGGTCACCCGGTACTTCGGCAGCATTCCAGCCGGGCCGAGCATGGCGCAGCCCAAGGTGGACGTGGCCAGGCGCGATGCCGATACCCGCGAAGTGATGACCGACAAGGTGCCGCAGGCGCGCATCTATCGCGCCTGGAACGTGGCCCAGGTCGGCACCACCGACATCGACCAGCTGCAGCTGCTGGCGCAGGTGCTGGGCGGCGCCAAATCCTCGCGCCTGAGCCAGCGCCTGCAGCACCAGGACAAGCTGGTGGACAACATCAGCGCCGGCGCCTACGCCTCGCAGCTGGGTTCCAACTTCATGGTGATGGCCACGGTGAAGCAGGGCCAGGATCCGGCCAAGGTGGAAAAGATCATCGATGAGGAGATCGCCCGCCTGATCAAGGAAGGCCCGACCGCCGACGAGCTGGCGCGCGCCAAGACCGGCTTCCGCGCTGGTTTCATCCGCGGCATCGAGCGCATCGGCGGCTTCGGTGGCAAGGCCGACGCGCTGGCCGAGTGCACGGTCTATACCGGCGACCCCGGCTGCTTCCGGACCTCGCTGGCCAACATCGACAAGGCCAGTGCCGCCGATCTCAAGCGCCTGGGCGCGCAGTGGCTGGACACCGGAAGCCATACCCTGGTGGTGGAACCGGGTGAGCGTGTCGCGCTGAAGGAAGAGCCGTCGCAGGCGCCGAAGCCGTTCAACGTGCCGGCCGTGGACAAGAAGTACAGCACCCTGGCCGAGCAGGTCGACCGCAAGGCCGGCGTGCCGCAGACCCGCGAATTCCCGCAGCTGAAGTTCCCGGCACTGCAGCGCGCCACGCTGAAGAACGGCACCACGGTGGTGCTGGCCGAACGCCATGAGATCCCGGTGGTGCAGTTCAGCTACCAGTTCCCCGGTGGCTTCACCGCCGACCAGGGCCGCAAGCCGGGCACCGCCAACTTCACCATGAGCCTGATGACCGAAGGCGCCGGCAAGCTGGGCTCGCTGGCCTTCGCCGACGCCGCCGACGCACTGGGCGCGAGCCTGGACGCCTCGGCCGGGCTGGATTCGGTGGAGGTGGAGCTGTCGGCGCTGAAGGAGAACCTGGCACCGTCGCTGGCGCTGTATGCCAGCCTGCTGCGTGAGCCGCGCTTCGAGCAGAGCGAGATCGACCGGGTCAAGGCGAGCTGGATCGCCGGCATCCAGCAGGAGAAGGTCAACCCGGGCGCGGTGGCGATGCGGGTGCTGCCGCCGCTGCTGTACGGCAAGGGCCACCCGTACGCGATCCCGTTCACCGGCAGCGGCGACGAAGCCGCCATCGCCAGCCTGGCCCGCGAGGACCTGGTGGACTTCCACCGTGACTGGCTGCGCCCGCAGGACGGCACGCTGATCGTGGTGGGCGATACCACCCTGGCCGAGATCGTGCCGCTGCTGGACAAGCAGCTGGGCGACTGGAAGGCCAGCGGTGAGGCGCCGACCATCAAGGCCACCACGGCCGTCGCGCTGCCGCAGCGCCCGCGCGTGTTCCTGATCGACCAGCCTGGCGCGGTGCAGGCCAACCTGTTCGCCGGCCAGGTGGTGGCGCCGTCCAGCGATGCCGGCTCGACCCGCTTCGACATCGCCAACGGCGTGATTGGTGGCGACTTCACCTCGCGCCTGAACATGAACCTGCGCGAGGACAAGCACTGGTCCTACGGTGCCCGCACCAGCGCCAGCAACACCGTGGGCCAGCGCCCGTGGATGGCGATGGCGCCGGTGCAGATCGACAAGACCGGCCCGGCCATGGCGGAGATGCGCAAGGAAATCGCCGAGTTCGCCAGTGGCAGCAAGCCGGCCACCGATGCCGAAGTGGCGCGCATCCGCAACATCCAGACGCTGAGCCTGCCCGGTGCGTACGAAACGGCTGCTGCGGTGGCTTCGACCATCGGCAACATCGTGCAGTTCAAGCGCCCGGATGATTACGTGCTGCGCCGCAAGGCCGAGATCGAGGCGATGACCCCGGCCCAGGTGCAGCAGGCTGCCGCCGAGATCAAGCCGCAGGCCCTGACCTGGGTGGTGGTGGGCGACCTCAAGCAGACCGAAGCGGCCGTGCGCGCGCTGAACCTGGGCGAGGTGACCGTGATCGATGCCGAAGGCAACCCGGTGAAGAAATAAGGGACGTGCCTGCCCGCTCCGGCGGGCAGGCCTGCTGTGGCAGCGCCGGGCCGCGCCCGGCGTTCTTTTTCGGCGGCCGGCGATGCCGCGCCGCGCGCTCGCCGGGCATGGCCCGGCACTACTGGGGCATCGCCCGGCTACCCCTGATTCAGGCTGTTCAGGCAGAATCCCCCCATACCCTTCCAGGATCTGCCCATGCGCGTTCTGCTGCTGTCCTCCCTGCTGCTCACCGTCACCGCGTGTACGTGGGTGCCGATCGAACCGGCCGGCAAGGCGACCCGCGTGCTGCCGGCAGGCCCGGTTCCGGCCGGTTGCATCGCCAAGGGCGAGGTGGTGGTGACGGTGAAGAGCAAGGTCGGTTTCTACAACCGCAACCCGCTGCGTGTGCAGGAAGAGCTGGAAACCCTGGCCCGCAACGAGGCGCCCAGCACCGGCGCCAATGCGGTCCAGGCCGCCGCTGCACCGGCCGATGGCAGCCAGCGCTTCGCGGCGTTCCAGTGCCCGCCGCGCTGAATCCTTCACCATACGGCCAAGGCTGAATCCGTAAAGATGCGGTGAAGGGCCGGGGGTTATAGAATAGCGCCCCCTTTGCCTGAGCCTTGGCGCTAACCTCGATGCTCTTCAAGAATGTCTCGATCGCCGGCCTCGCACACGTCGATGCGCCGCATACGCTGACGACCAAGGAAATCAACGAACGGCTGCAGCCGACGCTGGATCGCCTGGGCATCCGCACCGACGTGCTCGGCGATATCGCCGGCATCCACGCACGTCGCCTGTGGGACAACGGCGTCCTGGCGTCCGACGCAGCCACCATGGCGGGCCGCAAGGCGCTGGAAGACGCGGGCATCGAAGCGACCCAGGTCGGCCTGCTGGTCAACACCTCGGTCAGCCGTGACTACCTGGAACCGTCCACGGCGTCGATCGTGTCCGGCAACCTGGGCGTCAGCGACGAGTGCATGACCTTCGACGTTGCCAACGCCTGCCTGGCCTTCATCAACGGCATGGATATCGCGGCACGCATGATCGAGCGTGGCGACATCGACTACGCGCTGGTGGTGGATGGCGAGACCGCCAACCTGGTGTACGAGAAGACCCTGGAGCGGATGACCGCCCCGGACGTCACCGCCGACGATTTCCGCAACGAGCTGGCGGCGCTGACCACCGGCTCCGGTGCCGCGGCCATGGTGATGGCGCGCTCGGAACTGGTGCCCGACGCGCCGCGCTACAAGGGTGGCGTGACCCGTTCGGCCACCGAGTGGAACCAGCTGTGCCTGGGCAACCTGGACCGCATGGTCACCGACACCCGCCTGCTGCTGATCGAAGGCATCAAGCTGGCGCAGAAGACCTTCACTGCCGCCAAGATCGCCCTCGGCTGGGCCGTGGAAGAGCTGGACCAGTTCGTCATCCACCAGGTCAGCCAGCCGCACACCGCTGCGTTCATCAAGAATTTCGGCATCGACCCGAAGAAGGTCATGACCATCTTCGGCGAGCACGGCAACATCGGCCCGGCCTCGGTGCCGATCGTGCTGAGCAAGCTCAAGCAGCTGGGCAAGCTGAAGAAGGGCGACCGCATCGCGCTTCTGGGCATTGGTTCCGGCCTGAACTGCTCGATGGCTGAAGTGGTCTGGTAAGCAGCCCGCTGCCCGACCTCCTGTAGAGCCGAGCCATGCTCGGCTCACGCGCGCAGCGCGGCTCTTCCGCAGCGGACCGGAGAGCAGCCGAGCACCGGCTCGGCTCTACACTGCGCCGCGACTCTCCTTAGGTGCTCCGCATGCGCGATCTTCCCGGTTACCCCGCCCACCCGCAGCGCTTCGAAGTGCGCCCTGGCCTGTCGATGAGCTATCTCGACGAAGGTCCGCGCGACGGCGAGGTGGTGGTGATGGTGCACGGCAATCCGTCGTGGAGCTATTACTGGCGCACGCTGGTGGCCGGCCTGTCGGACAGGTACCGCTGCATCGTGCCCGACCACATCGGCATGGGCCTGTCGGACAAGCCCGATGACCGCCGCTACGAGTACACGCTGCAGTCGCGCGTGGACGACCTCGATGCGCTGCTCAAGCACCTGGGCATCACCGGCCCGGTGACCCTGGCCGTGCACGACTGGGGCGGCATGATCGGTTTCGGCTGGGCGCTGTCGCACCACGACCAGGTCAAGCGCCTGGTGGTGCTCAACACCGCTTCGTTCCCGATGCCGGCGGCGAAGAAGATGCCGTGGCAGATCGCACTGGGCCGCCACTGGACGATCGGCGAGTGGATCATCCGCAGCTTCAACGCGTTCTCGTCCGGTGCCTCGTGGCTGGGCGTGGAGCGGAAGATGCCGGCCGACGTGCGCCGCGCCTATGTGTCGCCGTACAACAGCTACGCCAACCGCATCAGCACGATCCGCTTCATGCAGGACATTCCGCTGTCGCCGGCCGACAAGGCCTGGTCGCTGCTGGAGCGCGCCGGCAAGGCGCTGCCGTCGTTCGCCGACCGACCGGCCTTCATCGGGTGGGGCCTGCGTGACTTCGTGTTCGATCACCACTTCCTGAAAGGCTTCCAGGCCGCGCTGCCGCAGGCACAGGTGCATGCCTTCGAGGACGCCGGGCATTACGTGCTGGAAGACAAGCACGAAGTGCTGGTGCCGGAGATCCGCGCGTTCCTGGACAGGAACCCGCTCTGAGGGCCGAGCCGACCGTGGGTCGGCCCGCCGGACTATGCCGCGATGGGGGCCTGCGGCGGCGAGGACGGGCTGTTGCCGTTGTCGTCCGGATGGTCGTCGTCGTTGTCCGCGTCGTCGCGCCAGCGCCAGTCGGCCAGGGTCAGCGGATCCAGGCCGTAGGCGATACGGGCCTTGTCGCACTGCGGGCTGGCCTTGCCGTACTCCCACGATGCGTCCACTTCACGGCACACGCTGGGCCGGTTGGGGTGGATCGTGCAGCGCGAATACACGCCGATCTGCGCATCCAGCGCCACGCAGCGCACCGGCTTGGAGTGGGTGCCGCGCATGCACAGGCGATGGGGATCGAGCACCTCGGTCAGCTGGTGCGGCACGCCGCCGGGGGTGACCTCGTCCGATTCCATCCAGTGGAAAGCCACGCGGTATTGGGTGCAGCAGGCGCCGCAGGTCATGCAGGGATGTTGCATGGGCACGCCGCCTCGGGCGGCAGTCGGAATCGGGAACGAGGCTGCGGATTTTCCACGAAGTGGGCCGCCGCGCAAGAAATTCCGTAAGCGGCGACAATGAACGGATGAACGGACCCTGCAACATCGCCGCGCGCCTGCCCGAGCTGGCCCGTGAACGCCCCGACCAGATCGCCATCCGCTGCCCCGGCCGCCGCGGTGCCGGCAACGGCATGGCCGCCTATGACGTGACCCTCGACTACCGCCAGCTGGACGCCCGCAGCGATGCCATGGCCGCAGGCCTGGCCGGCTACGGGATCGGCCGCGGCGTGCGCACGGTGGTGATGGTGCGGCCCTCGCCGGAATTCTTCCTGCTGATGTTCGCCCTGTTCAAGCTGGGCGCGGTGCCGGTGCTGGTCGACCCGGGCATCGACAGGCGGGCACTGAAGCAGTGCCTGGACGAAGCGCAGCCGCAGGCCTTCATCGGCATCCCGCTGGCCCATGTGGCCCGGCTGGTGCTGCGCTGGGCACCGTCGGCGACACGCCTAGTCACCGTCGGCCGGCGCCTGGGCTGGGGCGGTACCACGCTGGCCGCGCTGGAACGCGCCGGTGCCAAGAGCGGGCCGATGCTGGCTGCGACCGACGCCGAGGACACCGCCGCCATCCTGTTCACCAGCGGCTCCACCGGTGTGCCCAAGGGCGTGGTCTACCGCCACCGCCATTTCGTCGGCCAGATCCAGCTGCTGGGCAGCGCCTTCGGCATGGAAGCGGGCGGGGTGGACCTGCCGACCTTCCCGCCGTTCGCCCTGTTCGATCCGGCGCTCGGCCTGACTTCGGTGATTCCGGACATGGACCCGACGCGGCCGGCGCAGGCCGACCCGGCGCGGCTGCACGATGCCATCCAGCGCTTCGGGGTAACCCAGCTGTTCGGCTCGCCGGCGTTGATGCGCGTGCTGGCCCGGCACGGGCGCCCGCTGCCGACGGTGACCCGGGTGACCTCGGCCGGTGCGCCGGTGCCGCCGGATGTGGTCGCCACCATCCGCAGCCTGCTGCCTGCCGACGCCCAGTTCTGGACGCCGTATGGCGCCACCGAATGCCTGCCGGTGGCCGTGGTGGAAGGGCGCGAGCTGGAACGTACCCGCGCGGCCACCGAGACCGGTGCCGGCACCTGCGTCGGCAGCGTGGTTGCGCCGAACGAGGTACGCATCATCGCCATCGACGACGCGCCGCTGCCGGACTGGTCGCAGGTGCGCGTGCTGGCGGTGGGCGAGGTGGGCGAGATCACCGTGGCCGGCCCGACCGCAACCGACAGCTATTTCAACCGGCCGCAGGCCACTGCCGCGGCGAAGATCAGTGAAACGCTGGCCGATGGCAGCGTGCGCATCGTGCACCGCATGGGCGATGTCGGTTACTTCGACGCGCAGGGCCGGCTGTGGTTCTGCGGTCGCAAGAGCCACCGCGTGGAAACCGCACAGGGACCGCTGTATACCGAACAGGTCGAACCGGTGTTCAATACCGTGCCCGGCGTGGCGCGCACGGCGCTGGTCGGCGTTGGCCCGGCCGGTGCGCAGGTGCCGGTGCTGTGCGTGGAGTGCCAGCGTGGCAGGAGTGACAGCCCGGCGCTGCAGGAAGCGCTGCGGGCGCACGCGGCGGCCCGCGCGGCCGACGCCGGCCTGCAGCACTTCCTGGTGCACCCGGCATTCCCCGTCGATATCCGTCACAACGCCAAGATCGGCCGCGAGAAGCTCGCCGTCTGGGCCAGCGCCGAACTGGAGAAGCGCGCATGAAGATCCTGGTCACCGGTGGTGGTGGTTTCCTCGGCCAGGCGCTGTGCCGCGGGCTGGTCGAGCGTGGCCACCAGGTGCTGGCGTTCAACCGCAGCCATTACCCGGCGCTGCAGGCGCTGGGGGTCGGCCAGATACGCGGTGACCTGGCCGATGCGCAGGCGGTGCTGCACGCGGTGGCCGGCGTCGATGCGGTGTTCCACAACGGGGCCAAGGCCGGCGCCTGGGGCAGCTACGAGAGCTACCACCAGGCCAACGTGGTCGGCACCGACAACGTCATCGCAGCCTGCCGCGCGCACGGCATCGGCAAACTGGTCTACACCTCCACGCCCAGCGTGACCCATCGTGCCACCCATCCGGTGGAGGGCCTGGGCGCCGACGAGGTGCCCTATGGCGAGAACTTCCAGGCGCCGTATGCGGCGACCAAGGCGATCGCCGAACAGCGCGTGCTGGCGGCCAACGACGCCACTCTGGCAACGGTGGCGCTGCGGCCGCGGCTGATCTGGGGACCGGGCGACCAGCAACTGGTGCCGCGCCTGGCCCAGCGCGCCCGCCAGGGACGCCTGCGCCTGGTCGGCGATGGCAGCAACAAGGTCGACACCACCTACATCGACAATGCCGCGCTGGCGCACTTCCTCGCCCTGGATGCCCTGGCGCCCGGCGCCGCCTGTGCGGGCAAGGCGTACTTCATCTCCAACGGCGAGCCGCTGCCGATGCGCGAACTGCTCAACAAGCTGCTGGCCGCCGTAGGTGCGCCGGCCGTGCAGAAGAGCCTCAGCTTCAAGGCCGCCTACCGCATCGGCGCCGTCTGCGAGCGGCTGTGGCCGCTGCTGCGGCTGCGTGGCGAACCGCCGCTCACCCGCTTCCTGGCCGAACAGTTGTGCACCCCGCACTGGTACAGCATGGAGCCGGCACGGCGCGATTTCGGCTACGTGCCGCAGGTCAGCATCGAAGAAGGCCTGCGCCGGCTGAAGGCCGCGTCATGACGGCCGCGTCACGGCGCTGAAGGCTTCATCAATCGCAGAAGTTGCCATCACCGGTTGCACACCGGCCAGTGCGCAGGATGGTCCCAACGCCGAACCGGCCGAACCACCCGCGAGGAACGCCATGCTGCATTACGCCATCATCTTCTTTGTCATCGCCATCATTGCCGCCGTGCTCGGCTTCTCCGGCATCGCCGGTGCCGCCACGAACATCGCCTGGATCCTGTTCGTGGTGTTCCTGATCCTGGCGGTGATCTCGATGTTCCGCAAGCGCGGGTAGCCGATACCGCTTTCTGTAGAGTCGAGCCATGCTCGGCTGATCACAACGCAGTCGAGCGGCTCGACTCTACAGAAGCTCGTCACAGCAGCGCCCGATCGGCCGCATGCCGTTCCAGCGCCAGTTCAATCAACCGCGTGATCAGCGCGGTATAGCCCAGGCCACTGGCACCCCACAGCTTCGGATACATGCTGATGCGGGTAAAACCGGGCAGCGTGTTGACTTCGTTGATGACGATCCGGCCATCGCCGGTCAGGAACACGTCCACCCGTGCCATGCCGGCACATTCCAGCACCTGGTAGGCCTGCAGCGCGATGTCCTGGATCCGCGCCTGCACCGCCGCATCGATGGCGGCCGGCACCACCACATCGGCACCGTGTTCGTTGATGTACTTGGTGTCGTAGGCGTAGAACTCGTCGTGCAGCACCACCTCGCCACAGACACTGGCCTGTGGTCGCGCGTTGCCCAGCACCGCACACTCGATCTCGCGGCCGACCACGGCCGATTCCACCAGTACCTTGTGGTCGTAGCGCAGCGCGGCCTGCAGCGCGGCGGGAAAGGCGGCGGCATCCTTGACCTTGCTGACGCCGACTGACGAGCCCTGGTTGGCCGGTTTCACGAACAACGGCAGGCCGAGTCCGGCGATCAGCGCATCGACATCCACCTGGTCGGCGTCATGGCGGCGGATGCTCACCCAGGGCGCCACCGGCAGGCCTGCGTCACGCAGCAGCCGCTTGGCAACATCCTTGTCCATCGCCACCGCCGAGCCCAGTACCGGCGAGCCGACGAAGGGCAGGTTGGCCATGCGCAGCAGGCCCTGCAGCGCGCCGTCCTCGCCCAGCGGGCCATGCACGATCGGCAGCACCACGTCGATCCGGCCCAGCGCGCCGCCGGCATCGGCCGCCAGCAGCTGCGCCTGTTCGGCCCCGGGTTGTACCGCCAGCGCCCTGCCGGAGCGGTGCAGCGCGATGCGCGAGGGATCATCGGCGTTCAGCAGGAAGTTGTCGGGCTGGCTCAGATGCCACTGGCCCTGCTTGTCGATGCCGATCAGCACCGGCTCGAAGCGCTCGCGGTCGAGCGCGTCGAGGATGTTCTTCGCCGACTGCAGCGACACTTCGTGCTCGGAGGAGCTGCCCCCGAAAATGATCCCGACCCGGGTCCGTGCCATGGGAATGCGTTGTCCTGTGCGTAGCGTGGCCGTACAGCATGAACCTTCCGCAGCCCACCAGGTGAGGCACGCATGAACCGGCAGTGGCATTCCCCGCCTCGCCGACGCCGCCCCTGGCGGTGGCGGGCGGCAGCCCGGCCCAAGCCCACCACCGGCGCGGGTAGAATGCGCACATGGCTCTTTCCCTGCTCAAGTCCCTCAAGCCGGTCGCCGGCCGCGCCCTGCAGATCGCCCTGAACCGCGCCCTGGCGCTGGATCCGGATACCCGCCACGCGCTGGCCAGCCTGGATGGCCGGCACATCGACCTGACCCTGGAAGCGCCGCCGCTGGCGATGCGCATCAGCGTTGAAGGTGACCAGCTGCGGGTCGGGCCGGTGGACGCGCAGGAAGCCGATCTGGCTGTACGCAGCAGCCTGGCCGGCGTGCTGGCGCAGTTGCCGCTGCTGGCCAATGCTCGCCATGCCGACGCCGCCGGCAAGGGCCGCGTGCGCGTGGCCGGCGATGCCGAACTGGCGCGCCGCCTGCAGCAGCTGGCCAAGGGCTTCGACCCGGACTGGCAGCAGCCCTTCGTGACGGTATTCGGCGAGGTACTGGGCGTGCAGGTGGCCAACACCCTGCGCAGTGCCCTGCAGCACGCGCGCCAGGGTGCCATCGATCTGGCGCACAGCGCCGCCGAGTTCATCACCGAGGAATCGCGCGACGTGGTGCCGCGCGCCGAGCTCGATGCCTTCCACGACGACGTGGATGTACTGCGCGATGACGTGGAGCGTCTTGGTGCACGCGTGCAGCGCCTGCGGGGTGCCGCATGAAGGCCGTGCTGCGGGCCAGCCGCATCGGCCGGGTGATCCTGCGTTACCGCCTTGATGACCTGTTGCAGGGCACGCCGGCCGAGCGCTGGCTGCGCCTGGCCAAGCCGTTCGTGCCGCGCGCTTCGGTCGCCATCGCCGCGCAGTCGCGCGGTGCACGCCTGCGCCTGGCGCTGCAGGACCTCGGCCCGATCTTCGTCAAGTTCGGCCAGATCCTGTCGACCCGCCGCGATCTGGTGCCACCGGACGTGGCCAACGAGCTGACCCTGCTGCAGGACCGGGTCAAGCCGTTCGATGGCGATACCGCACGCCGCATCGTCGAGGACGCCCTCGGCCTGCCGGTCAGCGAGGCGTTTGCCAGCTTTGATACCGAACCCCTGGCCTCGGCCTCGATCGCGCAGGTGCATGCGGCCACGCTGGCCGATGGCCGGCAGGTGGTGGTCAAGGTCCTGCGCCCGGGCATCGAGAAGCAGATCGACGCCGACATCGCCCTGCTCAACTCGCTGGCCGCCCTGGTCGAGCGTACCCACCCGCGCGCCGACAAGATCCGCCCGCGCGAAGTGGTGGCCGAGGTCGAGAACACCCTGGCCGCCGAGCTGGACCTGCAGCGCGAAGGTGCCAATGCCAGCGTGCTGCGCCGCTTCTGGGAAAACAGCGACGATCTGTACGTGCCGGAAGTGATCTGGAGCCACACCGCCGAGCGCGCGCTCACCCTGGAGCGGGTGTGGGGCATTCCGTCCGATGACATCGCCGCGCTGGACAAGGCCGGCATCGACCGCAAGGCGCTGGCCGCCAAGGGTGTGCGGGTGTTCTACACCCAGGTGTTCCGCGACAACTTCTTCCACGCCGATGCGCACGCCGGCAACATCTGGGTCGACACCGATCCGGCACGCCGTGCCAACCCGCGCTTCATCGCGTTGGACTTCGGCATCATGGGCCAGCTCTCGCAGGAAGATCAGTACTACCTGGCCGAGAACTTCATGGCCATCTTCAACCGCGATTACCGCCGCATCGCCGAACTGCACGTGCAGGCCCGCTGGATGCCCGACCACGTACGCATCGACGATCTGGAAGCGGCCGTGCGCTCGGTGTGCGAGCCGTACTTCACCCGTCCGCTGTCGCAGATTTCGCTGGCCGAAGTGCTGATGAAGCTGTTCCGCGTGGCGCAGCGCTACCAGCTGACGTTGCAGCCGCAGCTGATCCTGCTGCAGAAGACCCTGCTGAACATCGAGGGCGTCGGCCGCCAGCTGGACCCGCAGATCGACATCTGGGCGGTGGCCAAACCGGTGCTGGCGAAGATCCTGCGCGAGCGTTACAGCCCGCGCCGGGTGGTGCGCGAGATCGGCAAGCGCCTGCCGGAAATCATGACCCACGCGCCGGACATGCCGCGCCTGGTGCACGCCTGGCTGACCCAGCAGGTGGAAGGCCGCCACGAACTGGCGATGCGTTCGCGCGATCTGGTCGCGCTGGACGCCAGCCTGCAGCGCCTGCAGAAGCGCGCGGTGGGAGCGATCACCGGCGTCGGCCTGCTGGCCATCGCCGCGCTGATGTACGTGCTGCAGCCGCCGGGCTGGTACTGGGGCGACCTGCCGATGTGGAGCTGGGTGTCCGGTGCCGTTGGCGCGCTGGCGCTGGCACGCGCGTGGTGGCGCTGATCCCGGTTGATCGAGGGTCGGCGGCGACGTGCGCCGCCGACCGGCCGCACGCCTACCAGTGGTAGCCCAGGCCGAGGTGCGACTGCACGCTCTGGAAGCGATCCAGCCGGGTCTTGTGCCAGGTCTTGCCGATGCCCATGTCCAGCGCCAGATGCTCGCCCAGCGGCTGGCTGCGGCGCAGGAACACACGCCGGGCATCGTGCTCGCGCAGCAGCAGCGGGTCGGCCTCGGCGCTGTAGCCGGAGGTGCCGCTGCCCATCCACAGCTGGGTCGAACCACGGCCCTGGGCATCCTTCAGGCGCAGCGACACCGTGGTGCCGTGGCCATTGGGACCGTTCGACTGGCGATGGCGTTCATGCTTGATGGAGACCATCACCCGCGGTAGGTAGTGCGAGGCACCCACCGACCAGCCACTCACGTAGCCACTGCCGTGATACTCGGCGTATTTGCCACCGAGGCTCAGCACGGTCTGCTCGGCCACGTTCCAGTACAGGTCCTGATTGACCTGACGGTTGACGAAGACCGGATCGTCATTGGAAGCGATCACCGCGGTGCGGGTGGACAGCTGCGGTGACCAGACGTGGTGCAGCGAGCCCTGCATGCGGTTTCCGCTGAAGCGGGCATTGCCGTAGTCGCGCACACCGTGCGCCAGCCCGAGCTGCCAGCGGTTGGCGCCGGCACGACCGGCCACGTCCAGGGTCTGTACGTCGCGCTTGCCGAAGCCGTCGTTGTAGTCGGCGTGGTCCAGTTGCAGGGATGCCCGATCGATGCCGGCATGAGCGCTGGCCACGGCCAGCAGCAGGGCGCACGGAAGCGCGCCGCGAACGATGAATCGCATGATGGTTACTCCAGGGGTTGAGAGTGCAGCTGCTGCACCAGGCGGTAGCGTCCTGGTGGCAGGTTCCGTTCCACGGTGATACGCGGGCCGAACTGGCTGCCCGGCGCGACGATGCGCCCGGGCAGGATGATCACGCCGACACCGAGTGCGGCATGTGCGCCGATCCAGGCGCCGAGTTTGTCGCAGCCGCTGTCGATGGCATCGCCATCGACCCGCACGGTCACCGTGGCGCCGTCGAGCCGGTGGTTGCTGGTGCGTACCAGCGCACCGAGGTAGGCATGGTCATCGATGCGGCTGTCGCCGATGAAGCACTGGGGGCCGATCGTCACACGGCTGCCGACGATCGCGTGTTTGATCTCGGTGGCAAACCCGACGCGGGTCCCATCGTCGATGCGCAGTGGACCGCGCAGCAGGGCCTGGTTGCCGATCATGCAGCCGCGGCCGATCCACACCGGGCCCTGGATGCAGGCGCCATCGCAGATCCGGCTGCCAGCGCCGACGTGCACCGCACCGCGCAGGGTTGCGCTGGCCGCGATGTCGGCGCGCGGATCGATCCGCGGTACCAGCGTGGACAGGTCCGCGCTCAGGGCCTGCAGCTCACTCCACCACACGCGGGTACCTCGTCGGCTTGTCGCGCATCGGCTCGCGCCCGGTGAACAGTCCCTTCAGGCCGTGCAGCAGCCAGATCGCGTAGGCCAGCAGCACGTACACCACTGAAAAGGCCGCAGCCGGCACCAGCAGCGCGCGACGGTGGTGTACAGCGCTGATCATGCCCAGCGCCATCACGATGGCGATCCAGGCCAGCGGCATCACCGCCAGCGCCACGCCTCCGGGGCCATGCACGGTCATCGCACCGAACCACAGCTGCAGCGCAGCGACAATGCCAACCAGCGCCAGCAGGACCATCGGCAGGATGCTGAAGAGGCCGAACCGGGTCAGCAGCAGGCCACGATGCAGGCGCATGCACACCGCATAGCCAACGATCCAGCGGCGCCAGCGCCGCCACTCTTCGCGCAGCGTGTTGCATTCCTGCGGGTAGACCACGCAGCGGATGCTCTGGCGCACGCGGTAGCCCTGTGCCACCAGCGACCACGACATGTCGAGGTCTTCGACCCGGGTGCGGTCGGAGAAACCGACCGTGCGCAGCACCGACGTGCGGAACAGCCCGCAGGCGCCGGAAATGATGAAGGGCGCACCGCCCAGCCACTGCTGGAAACTACGCTTGATCACGATCATCGGCAGCTTCAGGCTGGCTCGCACGTGCGGCAGGAAACCGGCGCCCTGCAGGCAGGATGAGGGCACGCCGCCGACCGCATCGGCACCGCGTTCGATCTCGGACAGCAGGTGGCCGAGGCCGTCGCTGCGGGGATCGACGCGGGTGTCGGCATCGGTCAGGAAGACCTGCGCGGCGGTCACATGCTGCAGCCCGTGCATCAGCGCGCCGCCCTTGCCGGTGTTGGCCTGGTGCACGGCGACCAGGCGCCCGGGCCATTGCTGCTGCAGTGTGTCCAGTACCTGTGCGGTGCCATCGGTGGAGCCATCGTTCACGCAGATCACGCGGGCGATGTAGGGATTGCGCAGCAGGTCGGTGAGCGAGCGCTGCAGGCAGGGCGCCTCGTTGTAGGCCGGCACGATCGCATCGATGCTGTGCAGCCGCGCGCTCGGCCTGCGCGCAGCGTGCATCACCAGCCGCACCACAATGAACAGGCACATGGCCAGGAACAGGAGGGTTTTCATCACAGCACCAGCCGGTAAGGGTGGAAACCCTCGCTGGGCCCGATGCCGATCTGCTGGCCGCGGAACTGCGCGTGGCAGCGCAGGTGGCTTTCCTGCATGTAGTGGCGGCTGCACTGGCTGGCATGTTCGCGCAGCGCGCGGATCTTCAGGTCCAGCTGCGCGCTGATGTCCTCGAACACCTGCGGGGCGAACTGCGGCAGGGTGCTGGGGCTTTCGTAGCAGAGGATCTGCGGCACGCTGCGGCAGGCGATGATCGAGGCCTCGTGCGCGGTGCGATGGTCCTGGTGATGGTCTTCGCCGCACATCGTGTACACCCGGTGCGGCCGCACCTGGGCGCAGGCTGCTTCGATCGCCGCGATGATCTCGTTGCGGCAGGCCGGGAAGCGCGTATCGGGGAAATCATGCTGGATGATCCGCACAGCACCGAGGCGATGCAGTGCGCGATGCGATTCATCGCTCCGGTCGATGCCTTCGTGGCAGCCGCGGCCGCCGCGGCTCAGTACCAGTGCATGAATGCGGGCGCCGGCGTCGGCGTGTTTTGCCAGGCTGCCGCCGCAGCCGAGTTCGATGTCATCGGGATGGGCGCCGATTGCCAGGATGTCGTGGGCCATGGCCGTGTCCTTGCAGGAAGGGAAAAACCGAGACGGCCGCATCGGCGGCGCCTGCTGGAAGGGACCGGACTATCGCAGCGCGGACGCGCCAAAACGATGCAACAAATCTGAAAGTTGAAATCGGTTGCAGGACGACGCCACCGCTGCGCGCTGTATCGGCGCGTGGCACGCTGTGTGCGCCACGCGATGATCCGCCAGCCGCGCCGATCACGTCATTGATCCAACGGTGCTGTGCAGCGCACGGCAGAGCGACGACAGTGCAGATCCCGCACAGATGCAACGCGCACGGGGGCGCTGCAATGGACCTGACCGCACTGAAGGACGAGCTGGCCCGCTACGGCGAGGCCAACGACGCGCGCGAAACCGAACGCGGCCGGCGCCTGCTCAACATCACGCCGGATACCGGTGCGTTCCTCTCGGTGCTGGTGCGCTTCGGCCAGGCCCGGCGCGTACTGGAGATCGGCACGTCCAACGGCTACTCCACGTTGTGGCTGGCCGAGGCCGCCGCTGCCGTCGACGGCCATGTGACCACGCTGGAACAGGCCGAAGACAAAGTGGCGATGGCACGTGCCACGTTCGCGCGCAGCGGCCTGGGTGAACGCATCACGCTGGTCCACGCCGATGCCGGGCAGTGGCTGGCACAGGCCGCCGAAGGCAGCATCGACCTGCTGTTCCTCGATTCGGACCGCGGTCAGTACGCCGGCTGGTGGCCGCAGCTGCGACGCGTGCTGCGGCCGGGAGGGCTGCTGGTGGTGGACAACGCGATCTCGCATGCCGCGCAGATGGAGCCGTTGCGCGCCCTGCTGGCTGCCGACATGGCGTTCAGCAGCAGCCTGGTGCCGGTGGGCAAGGGCGAGCTGCTGGCTGTACGCGAGACCTGAAGGAGGGCGCGACCGCAGGCCGCGGCCCCGGTGCCGCGCCCCCGTATAATCCTGCGGTGAGCACCGAACCCAACCCCCTCGCCGCGGTCGAGACCGATACCGCCCCGCTGCAGCTGCTGCACCTGGATGAACGCCTGGCCGTGGTCAACAAGCCGGCCGGGCTGATGGTCCACGACAGCAAGCTGGCCCGCGGCGAAGATGATTTCCTGGCCGACCGTCTGCGCGAGCAGCTGGGCCGCCCGATCTTTCTCGTGCATCGCCTGGACCGGGCGACCAGTGGCTGCCTGCTGCTGGCCTTCGACCGCGATACGGCCAGCGCACTGGGTAAGGCGCTGATGGGCGGCGAAGTACGCAAGGACTACCTGGCCATCTGCCGTGGCTGGCCGGCCGAAGACGCCTGGCAGGTCGACCACGACCTGGATGGCGGCCCGGGCAAACCGCTGAAGAAGCCGGCGGTGACCGACTTCCAGCGCCTGGCGACCGGCGAACTGTCGGTACCGGTGGGGGAGTTCGCCAGCTCGCGCTACGCGCTGCTGCGCTGCCAGCCGCTGACCGGCCGCTTCCGGCAGATCCGCCGCCATCTGAAGCATCTGTCGCATCACCTGATCGGTGACACCAGCCACGGTGATGGACGCCACAACCGCAACTTCCGCATGCAGGGGGTGCACCGCATGCTGCTGCACGCCGAGCGCCTGCGCTTCCCGCACCCGGACGGCGGCACGCTGGACGTGCGCGCGCCGGTGGACGGCGAGTTCCAGAAGGCCCTGGACCTGTTCGGCTGGCAGGTCGACTGAAGGCAGCGCCGGGCCCTGCCCGGCGGCTTCGGCGATGCAACGACCGCGTTTCGTGTTCGCCGGGCATGGCCCGGCGCTACGGCCTCATTTCTTTTCCGGTTCGTTGACGATCGCTTCCAGGTCCTTCTGCAGGTCGGTGAACAACGGCTGCATCCGCTGCTGGATGGCCACCATCACGTTCTGCATCAGCGCCGGGGTCTTGTCCAGCAGGCTCTGCCCGGCCGGGCTCTCGTAGAACTCGGCCATCGCCAGCACGTCCTCCTTGCTGAAGGTCTTCTTGTACAGGTCCACGTACATCGGCCGCAGCTGCTGCCACGACAGGGCCTGGCGCAGGGTCTGGCTGGTCCGCGCCTGGATCCGCTTCAGCTGCTCCTGCTGCTGGGCAGTGAGCGGGCGCTGGGCCGCCACCTGCTGGAACTGCTGCTGCTGCATCGCTTCGATCTGCGGCAGCATGGTGTCGATCATGCTCTGCGCGCGCGAGGCCGACAGCAGACGGTTGATATCGCCATCGGTGGGCGCGGCGGCCAGCGCCGGCGCACTGGCCACCACCAGCGCCAGCAGCAGGGCAGCACGGCGCAGGCGGGACGGCAGAACGGAGACGAAGCGGGTCATGCGGAGCTTCCTGCAATCACGGGGCCACCAGCATACCCCCGGCAAAGGCGAAGGCGGCGTGTTCGGTGCCTGATCGGCGGCATAGGGGGCGTGATCACGGCCACGGTGGCGCGGCTCCCGCTACAATGCGCGCATGGGCAGTGGACCGGTCACCATCAACGCGCAGCTTGAGATCCCCGACGGCGAGATCGTCGAGCGGTTCGTGCGTGCCAGTGGTGCCGGCGGTCAGAACGTCAACAAGGTCTCCACTGCGGTGGAACTGCGTTTCGATGTGGCCGGCTCGCCCTCGTTGCCCGAGCCGTTGCGCGAACGCCTGCTGGCGCGCCGCGACCGGCGCATGACCGGCGAAGGCGTGCTGGTCATCGATGCGCAACGGTTCCGCACCCAGGATCGCAATCGCGAGGATGCGCGCGAGCGGCTGGCGGCCTTCATCCAGGCGGGCCTGCACGTGCCCAAGCCCCGCAAGGCCACCAAGCCGACCCTCGGGTCGAAACTGCGTCGTCTGGACGCCAAACGCGGGCGCGCGCAGGTCAAGCGCGGGCGCTCATCACGTGACTGGGAGTGATTGCTTGAACAACCCGACGCCGTTGCTGCCGGCCGTTCCGCCGAACATGCCGCAGGTCAAACCCAACGCCTTCCTGCGCTGGCTGGCGCGCTGCACTCTGCGCCTGGGCGGCTGGAAAGTGGTGGGCACCTTGCCGGACATCCCCAGGCTGGTCTTCATCATCGCGCCGCATTCGTCCAACTGGGACGGGCTGTGGGGCATGGCCGCCAAGATCGCGCTGGGCATGAAGGTGAAGGTGCTGGGCAAGGCCTCGCTGTTCTGGTGGCCGCTGGGCCCGCTGCTGCACCGCCTGGGGGTGATCCCGCTGGACCGCAGTTCGCCGCAGGGTACCGTCGGCCAGGCGGTGGACCTGATCCGCAACAACGACAGGATGTGGTTCGCCATCACCCCCGAGGGCACCCGCAAGGCGGTGAAGGACTGGAAGGCCGGCTTCCTGAAGATCGCGCGGATGGCCGACGTGCCGATCCTGGCCGCCTACTTCCATTACCCGGAGAAGACCATCGGCATCGGCCCGATGTTCCACCCCAGCGGCGATGATGTGGCCGACATGGCCGCGATCCGCGAGTTCTACCGGCCCTGGATCGGCAAGACCCGCGGCACGGTGTGAGCCGGCCGCTGGCGCCCGCGCAGACGCCACGTCCGGCACATGCCGGGCGTGCGCGACAGGAGTAGGGTGGAGGGCTGGTATCCCATACCGTCCGCCCAAGGAGCGTTTTACATGTCGCGTACCGTAGTCCTGGCCGCCGCCATCAGCCTGGCGCTGGCGGCCTGTTCCGGCAAGGAGTCCACCCCCGTGTCAGAAGCCCAGAAGACCCCGGCCCAGCAGCCGGCCGAAGCGTCCACCAATCCACTGCTGAGCGCCAGCACGCTGCCGTTCCAGGCGCCGCAGTTCGACAAGATCAAGGACAGCGACTACCTGCCGGCCTTCGAGGAAGGCATGCGCCAGCACCTGGCTGATGTCCGCGAGATCGCCGACAACCCCGAGCCGGCCACCTTCGACAACACCCTGGTGGCGATGGAGCGCAGCGGCGAGACGCTGAACCGCGTGTCGCGCATCTTCTTCGGCCTGGTCCAGGCTGACGGCACCGAAGCGCGCCAGAAGATCCAGGAAGACATCGCACCCAGGCTGGCCGCGCACCAGGACGAGATCAACCTCGACCCGAAGCTGTTCGCGCGCGTGAAGTCGCTGTACGACCAGCGTGACACGCTGGAGCTGGATCCGGTGCAGAAGCGCCTGGTCGAGCACTACTACGATGGCCTGGTGCGCGCCGGTGCGCAGCTGTCCGACGCGGACAAGGCCAGCCTGCGCAAGCTCAACGTGGAAGAGACCACCCTGTCCACGCAGTTCCATACCCGCCTGGTCGCAGCCACCGCCGCCGCCGCCGTCGTCGTTGACGACAAGGCCAAGCTGGCTGGCCTGGACGACAACGCGGTCAACAATGCCGCCACGGCCGCCAAGGAACGCAAGCTGGACGGCAAGTTCGTGCTGCCGCTGCAGAACACCACCCAGCAGCCGGTGCTCGGCTCGCTCAGCGACCGCGACCAGCGTGCCGCCGTGCTGAAGGCCTCGGAAACCCGCGCCGAGCGTGGCGATGCCAACGACACCCGGCAGACCGTGCAGCGCCTGGCCCAGCTGCGTGCGCAGAAGGCCAAGCTGCTCGGCTTCGACACCTTTGCCGACTACCAGCTGGGCGACCAGATGGCCAAGACCCCGGCCGCCGCACTGAAGCTGCTGACCGACACCGTGCCGGCGGCCACCGCCAAGGCGCGTGCCGAAGCCGCTGAGATCCAGAAGGTGATCGATGCGCAGAAGGGCGGTTTCCAGGTCGCCGCGTCCGACTGGGACTTCTACGCCGAGCAGGTGCGCAAGGCCAAGTACGATCTGGATGAATCGCAGATCAAGCCGTACTTCGAGCTGGACAACGTGCTGCAGAACGGCGTCTTCTACGCCGCTACCCAGCTGTACGGCATCACCTTCAAGCCGCGCACCGACATTCCGACCTACAACCCGGACATGAAGGTGTACGAGGTATTCGACAAGGACGGCACCTCGCTGGCGCTGTTCTACACCGACTACTTCAAGCGTGACACCAAGTCCGGCGGTGCCTGGATGGACGTGTTCGTCGAACAGGACGGCCTGACCGGTGCCAAGCCGGTGGTCTACAACGTCTGCAACTTCACCAAGCCGGCCGATGGCCAGCCTGCGCTGATCAGCTTCGACGACGTCACCACGATGTTCCATGAGTTCGGCCATGCGCTGCACGGCATGTTCTCGAACGTGAAGTACCCGTCGATCGCCGGCACCGCCACCTCGCGCGATTTCGTCGAGTTCCCCTCGCAGTTCAACGAGCACTGGGCGCTGGACCCGAAGGTGTTCGCCAACTACGCCAAGCACTACAAGACCGGCGAAGCGATGCCGCAGGAACTGGTCGACAAGATCCTCAAGGCACGCAGCTTCAACCAGGGCTATGCGACCACCGAGTACCTGTCGGCCGCGCTGCTCGACCTGGCCTGGCACACGCAGAAGGCCGATGCCCCGCTGCAGGACGTCGGTGCGTTCGAAGCCAGCGCGCTGAAGAAGTTCAAGGTTGACCTGCCGCAGGTGCCGCCGCGCTACCGCACCACCTACTTCGACCACATCTGGGGGGGTGGTTACTCGGCCGGTTACTACGCCTACTTCTGGGCCGAAGTGCTGGACCATGACGCCTACCAGTGGTTCACCGAACACGGTGGCCTGACGGCGGCCAACGGCCAGGAGTTCCGCGACAAGATCCTCTCGCGCGGCAACAGCGTGGAGCTGTCGACCCTGTACCGCGATTTCCGCGGCAAGGACCCGTCGGTGGAGCCGCTGCTGAAGTTCCGCGGGCTGAAATAAGAAAATGAAAACGGCGGGGGCAACCCCGCCGTTTTTCGTTGTGTCGACGATACAAACAGCGTTACGTCCCCACGTGCACCCGGTTCGCCTGCTCGGCCAGGCCGAGGTGGTCCAGCGCGATATCCAGCGCCAGCACATAGCTCTGCGCGCCATACCCGGCGGCGATGCCCAGGCGCTGGCCGATGCCCGCCGGCAGGCACGGTTCGGCCACCGCGCCATCGTCATGCACTTCCACGTAGGCGTTGTGCAGGTAGGGCAGCAGCCGCTGCAGGCGCAGGCTGCCGGCACACGCGCCCGGATCGAGCAGGGTCACCTCGCCGCGGCTGTGGTCGGCCACGCGCAGGGCATCCAGCAGTTCCTGTTCCGAACCGCAGGCGCGGATCGCCACGCTGGTGCCGGCGTCGATCGCGCGATGCACCAGCGATTTCAGCACCGGCGCCGGCAGTGGCGTCGCGGTGCGGATCAACGCACCAGCGGCTTCCGGGCCACGGATGATGAAGATCGACATGGCTCAGCCCTCCTGCGCCAGGCGGCGGCCGACGATGGCCAGCGACAGCGGGTAACCGGCCTGCTGGCTGCGCTGGTCGATGACCACCGCGGCCGGGCCGTGCTGCAGGCGCAGGCGTGCCTCCAGGCCCCGCTCACTCGGGGCCTGCAGCTCGATGTACGGCGCCGGCAGCCGTTCCAGCGCTGCCTGCAGCGCGCCACCCTCGGCCTGCCATTGCGCCTCGTCGGCCACGCCGACATCCAGCAGTACCCAGTCGGCCGAGCGCGCCTGCGGCTGGCACAGGCACTGGCGGACCTCGGACAGGCTGGCGCAGTCGCTGCACAGCACGCGGTGGCCGGACAGCTGCGTCGGCAGCTGTGGGCGCGGCGCCGACGCCGACGCGTGGCGGATCACCAGGAGGGTCATACAACACCTTGCGGAATGCGCCCTGTGGCGCGGTGGACACACGATGCGCGCGCGGGCCGTAAAGGTGCGATGCGCGGCGACCGGCGCAGGCGTAAAACCTGCGTAACCCGTGCGCCGGTAGCGCCGGGCCATGCCCGGCGGATGGCGGGAACGCGGCCGCGCGGTGCGCCCGCCAGGCATGGCCCGGCGCTACCGGGAACCTCCGGTGCCTGATCGCAGTCTGATGCCGACACCCTCCACCGGAACCCGCCATGGACGCCGTTGCCCGACCCTCGTTTTCCACGCGCGCGCTTGTCTGGCTGAAGAAGGAAGCGCTGCCATTGCTGGTGATGCTGGGCCTGCTGGCCGCCGCGCGCGATACCCTGGCCAACCACTACGTGGTGCCCAGCGGCTCGATGCAGCCGACCCTGCAGCCGGGTGACCGGGTGGTGGTGGACATGCGTGCGTACGGCCTGCGCGTGCCGTTCACCCGCACCGCAATGCTGGCCACCGGCACCCCGCAGCGCGGTGAAGTCGCGGTGTTCGATTCGCCGGCCGATGGCACCCGGCTGATCAAGCGCGTGGCGGCCGTGGCCGGCGACCACGTGCAGCTGCGCGATGGCCACCTGAGCATCAATGGCCAGCCGCTGCAGGTCGCCGACCTGGGGGATACCGAAGCCTTCGGCGAGCGCCGCGCGCGTCTCGACCTGGATGTGGGCGGTGGTCCGGACATCAGCGACCTGGTGGTACCGGCCGGCAAACTGCTGGTGCTGGGTGACCACCGTGGCAACAGCTTCGATGGCCGCTTCTTCGGCTTTGTCGATGCCGACAAGGTCTACGGCCGCGCGGTGGCGGTGTATTACCGCCGGGGCGACGGTTTCGAGTGGCAGCGCCTGTGAACTGAATCGATACTTAGTATGTATCAATCCTGACCTATCAGGTTATGGATCGACTGGATGGACGGGCCTAGTCTGGGCCCGTTCCCTCCTGCCCCCGGCCGCCCCCACCGGCCTACCGATCCCATGACTGGCGAAACTGCGGCGGCCCTCGAACGCCGCGCCCCCACTATCGACCCCGCCGCCGAGCACCGCATCCAGCAGGGCACGCCGGCCTTCCGGCGCACGGCGCTGGCGCTGTTCCTGGCCGGCTTCTCCACCTTCGGCCTGCTGTACACGGTGCAGCCGCTGCTGCCCGAGTTCAGCCGCCACTTCGGCGTGTCCGCCGCCGGCAGTGCGATGTCGCTGTCGCTGACCACCGGCACCCTGGCCGTGGCGATGCTGCTGGCCGGGCTGCTGTCCGATGCAGTGGGTCGGCGCCCGCTGATGATCGGTGCGTTGCTGGCCTCGGCCACGCTGTCGCTGTGCACCGCGCTGGTCGATGACTGGACCACGCTGCTGGTGCTGCGCACCCTGCTGGGGCTGGCCCTGAGTGGCGTACCGGCGGTGGCGATGACCTACCTGGTCGAGGAGATGGACAGCCGCGCGCTGGGCCTGGCGATGGGCCTGTACATCGGCGGCAATGCCATCGGCGGCATGAGCGGACGCCTGCTGGCCGGCATCATCGCCGACCACTGGGGCTGGCGCTGGGGTATCGGCGTGGTCTCGATCATCGCCGTCGCCAGCACCGTGCTGCTGTGGCTGCAGCTGCCGCCGTCGCGACATTTCCAGGCGCGCCGCGACGGCCTGCGCCAGTTGCCGTCACGCTGGCGCAGGCTGTTCGCCGATCCGGGCCTGCCGTGGTTGTTCGCCACCTCGTTCGTGCTGATGGGGGTGTTCGTTACCCTCTACAACTACCTCGGCTATCACCTGCTGGCGCCGCCGTACCGCCTCAGCCAGACCGTGGTCGGGCTGATCTTCAGCGTGTACCTGGTCGGTACCTTCAGTTCGGCATGGATGGGCCAGCAGGCCACGCGCCATGGGCGTGGACGCATCCTCGCCATTTCGTTCGCGCTGATCGGCGCCGGTATCGTGCTGCTGGCGATGCCGTGGCTGAGCACGATGGCACTCGGTATCGCACTGGTGACCTTCGGCTTCTTCGGCGGCCACTCGGTGGCCAGCAGCTGGGTTGGCAGCCGCGCCGGCGCCCTGCGTGCCGAAGCCTCCGCGCTGTACCTGTTTGCCTACTATCTCGGCTCCAGCGTGCTCGGTGCCGTCGGCGGGCTGGCCTATGCCGCCTGGGACTGGCGCGGGGTCTGCGCGTTCGCTGCCGTGCTGACCCTGGTCGGCGGCGGCATCGTCTGGGCGCTGCAGCAGCGTGCCGCGCAGCCGCTGACCGCCTGACGTTCGCCGGGCATGGCCCGCGGTAGCGCCGGGCCATGCCCGGCGAGCGCCCAGCGCGGCGTATTACCCGCCCGCAAACGCCCCGCGCAGCAGCGCGGCGAAGTTGCGGATCAGTGGCGTCACGCCCTCGCGGTGCCACGCCAGCTGTACTTCCGAATGTGCCCCGGCATCGACCAGCGCCACGAAGCGCGCGCCCTCCACCCGGATGTGGTCGCACGAGGAGGGAAGGATCGCCGCACCCAGGCCGGCAGCCGCAAGACTGATCAGCGTCGACGCTTCACCGGCTTCCTGCACGATGCGCGGAGTGAAGCCCGCCGCCGCACACAACGCGATCATGTGGTCATGGATGCCCGCCCCGGCGCTGCGGCGGAATGCCACGAACGGCTCCTGGGCGAAATCACGCAGCGACAGCGTGCCCTGCTTCGACAGCCTGTGCAGGGCAGGGTGGCCGGCATGCACGATCAACGCCAGCGGATCGACGAACAGGCTGTGCGCCACCAGTTCCGGCGGCAACGCGCGCTTGCGGATGATGCCCACGTCCAGACTGCCATCGAGCAGCGCATCGATCTGCTGCAGGGTGTTCATCTCGCTCAGCTGCAGCCGCACCTGCGGATACTGCTGGCGGTAGTGCAGGATCGAACGCGGAATCTGCGGTGACAGCGGCGTGGCCCGGGTCAGCCCGATGCGCAGCTCACCCTGCTCGCCGCGCTGCGCGCGCTGCACCTCGTCCACCGCCGTTTCCACCTGCTGCACGATGGCGCGTGCACGTTCCTGCAGCAGTTCGCCGGCAGGCGTCAGCTGCACACGACGATGGCTGCGCACGAACAGGCGCGCACCGATCAGGTCTTCCAGCTGCCGGATCTGCTGGCTGAGCGGCGGCTGCGACATCCCCAGCCGCTCCGCCGCCTGGCCGAAGTGCAGCGTATCGGCAACGGCGAGGAAGTAGCGCAGGTGGCGGAGTTCGATGGACATGGAAGACGGTCAACCTCCTCTCGACTGGAAACGATCTAGCCTATAGCCACCAATTCCAATGCCGGTGGACCGCAGGACACCCATCGAGGAAATCGTCTTCTGACGAGCGCCACCTAGCGAGACTGCAATTCGAGAGTAGTGATCCTCCAAGTCTGGGTAGTCCTTGCTTAGCCACTCTGGGAAAGGCTTAGCAGCAATTACCGGAATGCGAATCCCGTGGGCAGTTACAAACCCCTCGGTAAGCTTCTTGGCCATGGGCAACATCGCACCGCCTCCGGTTAGCACGACAGTGAGGTATCTGCTGGCGCTAGCTCTAACCCACTCGATCCAGTCAGGGTGCGAAGATTCCAGTGTCTCAACTAGAGTCCTTCGAAGTGATTCCTCAAATGCGCGAACGGTGTCTAATGCAAGGAACTCTTCAAGAGCTACTTCAACACTATCGCCATTCTTCAGTGTCACAGCGGCTACGCCACCGTTGAACAAGGACTCTTTGTAGTCACGAATGCTGCGCTCCAGATCATGTGTTATGACTTTGAATTTCGGGTCGCTTGAAGATACCCCCGCCTTCATCAATATATGGCCAAGCAGAAGCTTGTCGAGGTGGTTCCCGGCTTCCGTTATGCCCCGCGCTGCTTTGTCAACCTCGCCTGCCGATGCATTGACGATCTCACCGTCTTCGTCAACAACAACATTCAGCCGATACAAGCTGAAGTCACTAGTGCCGGCGCCGATGTCAACTACCAGTGCGAGAGAGTCCTGCGAGGCATTCCAACTGAGCAGCGAGCCAGCAACTCCCAAAGGCTCAGTCACGCTGCACTCAATGAATGAGTAAGTTCGCGACTGGTCTCGGAGTTCTCGGCAGGCATTCAAGAAGCTTTTAAGCGGTATGCCGCTATTCATTCTATGCTCAAAGGTGTCCGCTAAGATCTGCGCCTCGCCGAGCAATACCTTAAGTTTGGACTCAACAATTTTTGCGTTTGCCCTAGGGAAGCACGGCATGGCAAATCTCCGTGCAAAATTCCGGGAAACGTTAATGGCGTCGACCTCTTGCTTCAATGACTGATTGACGGCCCAAGTGAAGAACGACAGGTAAGCCAGCACAACGTCTTCGTTCGTCAAGTCTTCAGAGGTCGGATTGAATGCGAATGGAACAGGCTCACCCAACACGCCTTCAGAGAGCGCGCGCTTGATGTTGTCCATCCGTAGATTCCTGCCCTCAGGTGCAAGCTGCGCCTGTTCCACTCCGCGCTGACCAAACCAAATTAGGCCGTCGCCATCAATGAAGACCGAAGACACGAGCATGATCTCGTCGATCTGTTCTTGGTCTCCTGGAACTCCGAGATGCAGCACTTGGACGTGCTCAAAGCCATCAGCATCGTCCTTCACGAAAGTCGCCTTGGACATGGCAGTCCCGAAGTCCATGCACACTCGATAGCTAGAGTCTGCGTCGGCCAAGTAGAGCGTAGATAGATTTAGCTCTACCGCTTCTTCAGGTTCGACCACATCTGCGGTCGTTCCAGATGGGAATGCGATGACATTGGATTCCGGGGGGGGAGTAGAAGTATGTAGCAGGTTGGCTGCTTCGAGAGGAGGCGCCTGCTGAGGTGGAACATCAGATGAAAGTAGCTCAAGTGCATTCAGTTCGTTCTGAGTAATGATGCCTGAGAGACGGAACTTTCCGTCATCGCCGATCTCAATTCTTTCTCTCAAATTGCCCAGAATAATTCTGGCCTTCGCGATGTCCATGCTCATTTCTCAGGCTCCACCCGTGGTTTGACCAGTGTTTTCTTCTTTCCGCCAAATTCTTTATGTATGCCGTCTCGAACAACTCTTACGTTGCGTATGCCCGTGCGATGGCCGCCCTCCATATCGTGCTCTATGGGGTTGTATTCAATCAAATCGCCAAGGAAATCAGTCTTCGTCAGTTTCCGCATCCGAGCAAGACGCTCTGCCACCTGAGCGATGCTCTCATAGCCATTTGCGGCCCGTCGAACTGTCGCTGCCTGGATCGGGTCAAATGTCTCGAGGACCGGGACGACGGCGCGGTGCAGTTTTGCCATGTTGTCGCGATTTGCGTCTAGCTGAATCAGCAGTTCACCAATCTGCTGATCTTCAGTATTGCCAAGCTTGTGCTCGGCGGCACGCTCACTCTGGGGAACCCTACCGACCTTCATCCAGTAGTCTAAGATCTCTGGATCGATATCAACGGCTTCCTTGAAATGAAGTCTGATGGCGACTGATATGAATGCTATCGAAGGCCAGCTTGCCTCCATCGCGCGAAGGATCTCTTTGTCCGTCCGATTCTGACGCGCTAGAACGACGGCGGTCTCTAGCAGGTTCATCTGCACCTTGCGGATGTTCTGTGAGGATTCGAGGAATCGGGTCCACGGTCCAACTGTCAGGAGCTTCTTCCCAGACTGAAGGACGCTGTAGGTTTCGGCGTGAAGTGCGTGCGAGAAACGAAGTTCGATCACTCGAACGACGACGGAGATGGCTGAGTCGATTGTTGCGTGTGTCGCGTCAGTGTCGCTGCTATAAGCGCCGCGAAGGAAAGTGTCCATAAGAAGCGAAATTGCCCTTCCTGGCTCAGCCCCAACTTCTCCGTCATAGTTGCGGACGACTTCAGCTAAGGCGTCAAAGATTCGCCTGACTCGTTTGATGCGAGAGTCGAGCTGTTCAATGTTCCTTACAATCGCCTGTGCTTCAGAGAGATGCGCGATGCAGCCGGATATGCTGCCAGCTCCAATCAACAGAGTCTTCAAAACCTCTTTGCGAGCGTTGTTTGCCGTGTCGAGTGCAAGGGCCTCGCGCGCGCAGTAGGAGGCGAGCCAGTTTGCGCCTGTGTGAGCAATAGCCCTGGCCGCATACTCCTTCTCGTCGCCGTCGCCGAGTGTTTCAAGCGATCCGGGCTCATCGCTGAAGAGCTCTGGGGCGCGGGAGAAGACCTCATTTTCCCTGCCTCTAGCGACCGCCGCGAGACGTCCCAAAATTGCGGACGCAAAAAGCTCGTGTTCGATCGGGCAGGTCGCGGCTAGCTCAAGGACAGTCGATACAATCTCGGTAAGGTTGTCCCCTCTAATCAGCTGCTGTATCTGCATGCGCTTCATCGACTCTGTGAGTAACAGATTCAATGACTGAAGGCTTTCGGCTCCTTGGATGCTCGCCAGTTCTATTTCCATGTCTTTCGTCATCATGAATCGTCGCCCCAGTATCTACTAATCGGATTCGATCGCTGTCTAGATCTACTAAGCTGTTTCTAGAGATCAGCCCACCAAGCTCGATCTACGTAATCTAGTGAGAATGCTCACCCTTGGGTAGGAGGCTTGGCCGCCCCTTACCGCTCCGAATGCCCGCTCTGGTCGTAGTCGCGCGGACTGAACAGCTCCGGCTGGATCAGCTCCACAAACGCCCGCGCCTGCGCCGACAGCGCCTTGCCCCGCCGCACGATCACTCCGTAACTGCGCTCCGGGAACCAGCGCTTCATCGACCGCGCCGCCAGCCGTTCGCGGTCGGCCTCGTTCAGGCACAGCGCCGGCACGATGGAAATGCCCATGCCCATCGCCACGTACTGCTTGATCACCTCCCAGCCCCCCACCTCCAGCGCCACCGTGTAGGCGATGCGGTGGCGCTGGAACACCTGGTCCACCAGCCGGTAGGTGATCTGCCGTTTCGGCGGCAGCACCAGCGGGTAGCGCGCGATGTCGGCCAGTTCCAGTTCGCCGCCGCTGGCCAGCGGATGATCGTGCGGCGCGATCAGCACCTGTTCGAACCGGTAGGCCGGCGCGTAGCTCAGATCCGCCGGCACGTCGGTCATCGAACCGATCGCCAGGTCGGCGGCGTCCTCGCGCAGCAGATCGGTGCCGTCGGCGCTGATCGCGTTGTGCAGGGTCAGGCGCACGTCCGGATGGTGCTGGCGGAAGCGCTCGACGATCTTCGGCAGCAGATACAGGATGGTGGAGCTGTTGGCGGCGATGTTCAGTTCGCCGGCGTCCAGCCCGCGCACCTTGTCGCGGAAGCGGGCTTCCAGCCCATCCAGGCTCTCCACCAGCGGCTGCGCCATTTCATACAGCAGCTGGCCCTCGCGGCTGGGCACCAGGCGCCGGCCGCTGCGTTCAAACAAAGGCACACCCAGCTCCCGCTCCAGGGCCTGAAGCTGCAGGCTGATGGCCGGCTGGCTGACGAAAAGGGCCTCAGCCGCCCGTGAGACCGAGCCCAGGCGCACGGTCTGACAGAACGCGCGCAACGGCTTCAGCCGATCGGATTTGTAGGAAAAACGCGGACTTGGCGAGGGGCGCGTGGGCATGGCGTCATAAGTATTAGCACAAGTTATGTAGAACATTGCAAAAACTGTTTTGCCAAATACTCGGCCCGGACGGCACCGTGGAGGCGTTCCCCCACGCTGGAGTCGTCCCATGTCCGCCGTCGCTTCCGCTGTTCCCTCCACTGCCGCCAAGGCCACCCCGGGCATCGCCCTGGCGACCCAGGTGGCCGGCCAGGCCACCGTGCTGCCGGCGCCGCTGCTGGCCCTGCTGGTGTCGCTGCACCGGGCAGTGGAACCGGGCCGGCAGGCACGGCTGCAGGCGCGCCGCGAGCGCCAGGCGTTCTTCGACCAGGGCGGCCTGCCGGACTTCCGCGAAGACACCGCCGCGATCCGCAGCGGCGACTGGCGTGTTGCCCCGCTGCCGGCGGCGCTGCAGGACCGCCGCGTCGAGATCACCGGCCCGACCGACCCGAAGATGGTCATCAACGCGCTGAACTCCGGCGCCAAGGTGTTCATGGCCGACTTCGAGGATTCGACCTCGCCGACCTGGCGCAACCTGCTGGCCGGGCAGCAGACCCTGGCCGCCGCCGTGCGTGGCGACCTGGAATTCAGCGCACCGGCGGCCAACGGCAAGCCGGGCAAGCACTACCGACTGCGCCCGTTCGACGAGCAGGCGGTACTGATCGTGCGCCCGCGTGGCTGGCACCTGGACGAGAAGCATGTGCGCGTTGACGGTCAGTTCCTGGCCGGTGGCCTGTTCGATGCGGCGGTGTTCGCTTTCCACAACGCCCGCGCGCTGCAGGGCAAGGACCGCGGCCCGTACTTCTACCTGCCCAAGCTGCAGAGCATGGAAGAGGCCGCGCTGTGGGAGACCGCGCTGTCGCACATCGAGGGCATGCTCGGCCTGCCGCACGGCCAGATCAAGGTGACGGTGCTGATCGAAACGCTGCCGGCGGTGTTCGAGATGGACGAGATCCTGCATGCCCTGCGCGACCGCATCGTCGGCCTGAACTGCGGGCGCTGGGATTACATCTTCTCGTACCTGAAAACCTTCCGCCGCCACGCCGACCGGGTGCTGCCCGAACGCGGCCAGGTGACCATGACCCAGCCGTTCCTGAAGGCGTATTCGGAGCTGCTGATCCAGACCTGCCACCGCCGCGGTGCGCATGCGATGGGCGGCATGGCCGCGCAGATTCCGATCAACAACGATGCCGCCGCCAACGAGCAGGCCATGGCGCGGGTGCGTGCGGACAAGCTGCGCGAGGTGAGCGCCGGCCATGACGGCACCTGGGTCGCGCACCCGGCGCTGATTCCGGTGGCGCTGGCGATCTTCGACGAACACATGCCCACGCCCAACCAGCATCACGTGCTGCGCCAGGATGTGCGCGTGGGCCGCGATGAGCTGGTTGCACGGCCGCCGGGCACCATCACCCGGGCCGGTTTCGACGGCAACGTGGAAGTCTGCGTGCGCTATCTGGCCGCCTGGCTGGACGGCAACGGCTGCGTGCCGATCCATCACCTGATGGAGGACGCGGCCACCGCCGAGATCAGCCGCAGCCAGCTGTGGCAGTGGCTGCACACGCCGGGCCAGCAGCTGGACGACGGCACCGCGATCGACCTGGCCCTGCTCGACAGCACGCTGGCGCAGCTGCCGGCGCGGCTGGGCGATACCTCGGCGCTGCCCGGCGGTGCCCGCATCGGTGAAGCCATCGCCCTGCTCGGCGAACTGAGCCGCAGCGAAGAGCTGACCGATTTCCTGACCCTGCCGGCCTACGCACGCATCGATTGAGCGCTGCCTGCGCTGCGGCCGGTTGTTTCCCTCCCCGTTGCATCCGCACGAACCGAACTGGAGAAAGACATGAGCACGCTGCCCACTGCCGAACAGATCCAGCACGACTGGGACACCAACCCGCGCTGGGAAGGCATCCAGCGCAACTACAGCGCTGCCGACGTGGTGCGCCTGCGCGGTACCGTGCACATCGAGCATTCGCTGGCCCGGCTGGGTGCGGAGAAGCTGTGGAAATCGCTGCACGAGCGCGAGTTCGTCAACGCGCTGGGCGCGCTGACCGGCAACCAGGCCATGCAGCAGGTCAAGGCCGGGCTGAAGGCGATCTACCTGTCCGGCTGGCAGGTGGCCGCCGATGCCAACCTGGCCGGCCAGATGTATCCGGACCAGTCGCTGTACCCGGCCGATTCGGTGCCGGCGGTGGTCAAGCGCATCAACAACACCCTGCTGCGCGCCGACCAGCTGCACCACGCTGAAGGCAAGGATGAGATCGATTTCCTGCAGCCGATCGTGGCCGATGCCGAGGCCGGTTTCGGCGGCGTGCTCAACGCGTTCGAACTGATGAAGGCGATGATCGAGGCCGGCGCGGCCGGCGTGCACTTCGAGGACCAGCTGGCCTCGGTGAAGAAGTGCGGCCACATGGGCGGCAAGGTGCTGGTGCCGACCCGCGAGGCGATCGAAAAGCTCAACGCCGCGCGCCTGGCTGCCGATGTGCTGGGCGTGCCGACCCTGCTGGTGGCGCGGACCGATGCCGAAGCCGCTGATCTGCTGACCAGCGACATCGACGGCAACGACAGGCCGTTCGCCACCGGCGAGCGCACCGTGGAAGGCTTCTACAAGACCCGCAACGGCCTGGACCAGGCGATCAGCCGTGGCCTGGCGTATGCGCCCTATGCCGACCTGGTGTGGTGCGAGACCGGCAAGCCGGACCTGGAATTCGCGCGCAAGTTCGCCGAGGCCATCCATGCGAAGTTCCCCGGCAAGCTGCTGGCCTACAACTGCTCGCCCAGCTTCAACTGGAAGAAGAACCTGGACGACGCCACCATCGCCAAATTCCAGCGCGAACTGGGCAGCTACGGCTACAAATTCCAGTTCATCACCCTGGCCGGTTTCCACGCCCTGAACTACGGCATGTTCAATCTGGCCCACGGCTACGCACGCCGCCAGATGAGCGCCTTCGTGGAGCTGCAGGAAGCCGAGTTCGAAGCGGCCGAGCGCGGCTTCACCGCGGTCAAGCACCAGCGCGAAGTGGGTACCGGCTACTTCGACGCGGTGACCCAGGCGATCCAGCAGGGCCAGTCCTCGACCACCGCGCTGACCGGTTCGACCGAGGAAGAACAGTTCCACGGCGCGCGCAGCGAACGCGCCGCCTGACCACTCGTCAGGGCCGGCCGCTGGCCGGCACGGACGGGGCGGGACGATCAGGGTGGCCAGGGAAGGGCCAGACGACGCCGGCAGGTCGGGGGACCTGCCGGCGTTGTTGTGTGCGCGGAGCGCCGCGACAATGGGTCCACGCCGCCCTGCCATGTGGCTGATCCCATGGGATTTTCACGGCCGGGCGCAGGCGCCTGAATGCGCGTTGCCCGGGCCGCGCGCGGTCGCCGCGGCGACAACGACTAAAATGAGATGCGGCGCACAGTTTGATTCACTGCTATGCTCCGCGGCTCACCAGGGGACGCTGGCGGCGGGTGCAGGGAATGACCGGCAGGGGTGCGGCCGAGAACATCGACACGACGACCGGTATCGCCCGCGTGGCGATGGCCGAGATCGTGCATGCCCTGCTGACCGCAGACGAGATCGCATTGTTCGCGAAGTTCGCCCGGCCGTGCAAGCTCGAGGCCGGCCAGTGGCTGTTCCAGCGCGGCCACCATGGCGAGCGGATGTATGTGATCCTCGACGGGCAGATCGAACTGGATTTCGGTGAGGACCTGGTGATCAAGACCCTGGGGCGGCACGAATTCTTCGGTGAACTGGGCATGCTGGTCGGCGACCACCCGCGCAGCGCCAGCGCGCGTGCGCTGGAAGACTGCGAGGTCCTGGAACTGGGGCCGGACGACTTCCATCGCCTGGTCGATTCCGCTCCCGGCCTGGTTGCCTATTTCCTGCGGCGCACGATCATGCGCGTGCTGACCAACGAGCAGGCGCTGATCAGCCAGCTGCGGCGGCGCAACCATGACCTGGAAACCGCGCTCGACAATCTGTACATCACCACCCACCAGCTGACCCACACCCGTGAGCTGGTGCGCACCGACGAACTGACCGGCCTGCACAACCGGCGGGGCCTGGCCCTGTACCTGCAGGAATGCCGCACCCAGGCCGAAGGGCCACCGCAGGCGCTGCTGCTGATCGACTGCGACCGCTTCAAGCAGATCAACGACCGCCATGGCCACCAGGCCGGCGACCGGGTGCTGCAGAGCATGGGCAACATCCTGCGTTCGATGGCCAGCGAGCACGATCTGGCCTGCCGCCTGGGCGGCGACGAGTTCTGCCTGCTGCTGCGCCGGGGCAATCATGAGATCGTGCAGCACGCCGCCGAGTTCATCCTCAGCGCGGTGCACGGCCTGCTGGAACGCAGCCACGGCACGCCGCACGTGAGCCTGGCCAGCATCGGTGCCAGCCTGCTGGCGCCGGAGGCGGACTGGAGCGAATGGTATGCACGCGCGGACCGGGCGCTGTACCAGGCCAAGCGCGCCGGCGGCAACTGCCTGCGCTGGGCCCGGGATTCCGACAGCGGTCAATGAGCAACGGAGGTGGCAATGGACACTGCACAGACGCCTTCCCCACTGCAGAGCCCGCAGTTGCGGGCGCTGCTGTTCACCGACCTGTGCGATTCACTGCAGCTGGTCGAACGTATCGGCGACGTCGCCGCGGCCGAGTTCTTCCAGCAGCATGACCGCCTGGTGCTGGGCCTGCAGCAGCACTGGAACGGCCAGCTGATCGATCGTTCCGATGGCTTGTTCGTGCTGTTCGAACGCCCCGTCGATGGCATCGGGTTCGCCCTTTCCTACCAGAGCGCGGTGCATGCGATGGGGCGCGAACGCGGCATCGACCTGCGCGCGCGCGCCGGCCTGCACGTGGGTGACGTGCTGTTGTGGAACAACAGCAGCGAGGCGGTGGCCCACGGCGCAAAACCGGTGGAAGTGGAAGGCCTGGCCAAGCCGATGGCCGCGCGCCTGATGCAGCTGGCGTGGCCCGGCCAGGTGCTGCTGTCCTCGGCCGCCGAGCAGATGGCGCGGCGGGCCGGCAGCGAACTGCCGTGGACGGCGGACGAACTGCGCTGGAAGGACCATGGACTGTGGCGCTTCAAGGGCATCAGTGACCGCCAGCAGGTGTTCGAGGTCGGCATCCGCGGCAGCGCGCCGATGCGCCGGCCGCGTTCGGGTGACAAGGCATGGCGCGATCTGCCGCTGTGGCGGCGCCCAGCGGCGCTGTTCACCGAAGCGGCGCTGGCGGTGGTGCTGGCCGTGGTGATGTGGACCCTGCTGCGGCCGGCGCCGGCCATCGCCTTCGCCGAGCGCGACTGGGTGATCCTGGCAGCGGTGAGCAACAGCACGGGCTACCCGCAGCTGGATTCCAGCCTGGAACAGGCGCTCTACATCAGCCTGGGGCAATCGCGCTTCGTCAACATCCTCAGCGAACTGAAGGTGCGCGATACGCTGCAGCTGATGCAGCGCCCGGCCAACGCACGGCTGGACCGCGCGCTGGCGATCGAGGTCGCGCTGCGCGACGGCGCGCGCGCCGTGCTGATGCCCACCGTGCTCGAGCTCAACGGCAAGGTACGGGTGGGCGTGGAAGTGGTGGATCCTCGCAGCGGGCAGACCGTGTACACCCATTACGCCGATGGCAATGGCCTGGATTCGGTGCTGGCCTCCACCGATACCGTGGTCAAGGCGCTGCGCAGCGACCTGGGCGAAGCGCTGCATGATGTCAGCCGCGAGCAGAAGCCCCTGCCGACCGTGGCGACCGCCAATCTCGATGCGCTGCATGCCTACGCCAAGGGCTCCGATGCGCTGGTGCAGGGGCACTTCGACGATGCGCTGCTGTTCTTCCAGCAGGCCACCCGCCTGGATCCGCAGTTCACCTTCGCCTACATCGGGCAGATGCGGCTGCAGTACGCCATGGGCAATGTCTCGGCGGCCGGCGAACTGTACCGCCAGGCCGTATCCGGGCGCACCCGGCTGAGTGCGCGCGACCAGCTGTACCTGGATGCCTGGGGTGCGGACTTCAGCGGCGCCCCGCCGCAGCGCAGTGCGGAGAAGTGGCGGATGCTGACCCAGCTGTACCCGGACGATCCGGCTGGCTGGATGAATCACGCATTGGCGCTGTTCGCCTATGGCGACTACGACGGCGCACTGGCCGACATGATGCCGCTGCTGGAACGCCATCACGCGCAGCGGGCACTGGTGTTGTCCTTCGTTGGCCGCGTGCAGCTGGCGCGTGGCGAGGTCAAGGCGGCCCTGGCCGCGTTCCAGGAAGCCAGTGCGCAGCCGAACTGGCGTGGCGACATGCTCGAAGCGGTTGCGCTGGCACTGGATGGCGAGCCACAGAAGGCGCGCGAGCGCCATGAAGCCATCACCTCGCGCGGGTTCGCCGGGCGCATGGCCTACAGCGGGCTGCTGGCGCTGCAGGGGCAGGCCACCGAAGCGGCGACCGAGATGGCGCAGGCGGTGGAGCAGTGCGCGAGCGTGCCGGAGCTGTGCGACATCCTGGCGTTGCAGTCGCTGGCCTGGACTGCACAGGCGGGAGGCAGCCGCCCGCGCCAGCAGTACGCGCGGCTGCTGGACCGCACGCTGGCGGCAGTCGGTGAAGGCGTCGGCGCCGCGCCGCGCCATCGCGCCTTCGTCGCGCTGTCGGTGGCCTACCACCTGCAGCGTGCCGGCCTGGATGCCGAGCTGCGCAGCCGTCGGCCTGCACTGGAAGCGCTGGTTGAGCGCAGTACCGATCCGCGGCTGCAGGAACTGTGGCTGCTGCTGCGCGCGCGGGCCGAGCTGGACGCCGGCAGGGCAGAGGCCGCGGCGGCGCTGATGAAGCCGCTGGCCAAGGGCACGCTGTACCAGTGGCATGTGCTGCAGCTGGATGTCGACCGCGCCCTCGGCCGCGATCAGGCCGTGCAGCGCCGGGAACGCTGGTTGCGCCAGCGCACCGGCCTGGCCTTCGCCGAAGATGCCGGTGGCCTGGTCCTGCTGCCGCTGAACGTGGCAGACGCGCGGCGGCTGGCCGATGCGAATGGCCAGCCGCAGGCAGGAACGCCCTGAACGACGATCAGTCCTGCAGCCCCTTCAGGCCGCTTTCGAACATGAAGGGCACGTTGAACGGGCCCGCCACGGCCAGGCGTTCGCTCATCAGTGCTGCCGCCCGCGCAAATTCCTCCTTGCCGCCCAGCGAGTCCAGCGGCGTGTGGCAGGCGGCAAGGGTGTCGGCGTCGGCGCCCAGCGCGATCAGGGCCTTGGCCGGATCGGCGGCAAACGCGGCGCGGAACTCATCGTCACTGGACAGGCGCTTGAGCAGGGTCTGGACCACTTCGGGGGAGAGAGGAGAACGGGACATGATTCACTACCGGCAGGGAGGGGAAAAAAACAATATCGGCGGCGCGCGCAGGGAATTGATGGCGGGAATCGCGCTGCACGCTATGATCGCCAGCCACCTCCGCCCCCGGATGCGCATCGAATGAAGGTCCGTCGCTGCAGGACGATGATCGTCGAGCCGCTGGAGCGTGCGCGTTTCGACCTGGATGCGCTGCTTGCCGGTGGCAGTGGCGTCGGCTTCGAGCATTCGCTGCAGGTGCGTGCGGCGCATCTGCCGACGCCGCGCGCGGTCGATGCGGCCAGCTGCCTGTGGCTGCTCCAGTGCAGCGCAGAGCAGTGGCAGCCGTTGCCGCAGGAGCCGGAGGCCCGGCAACGGGTGCTGGCGCTGCTGGAGCAGGGGCTGCTGGTCAGTGACGATCCGGCGCATGCGGCAGCGGCAGCCGTCGAACAGCAGGTGCGCGACAGCCAGTGGTGGCCGCTGTCGGCGCTGCACTACCAGCACTCGCGCTGGGACGGCGTGGACAGCCTCGGCGACATGGAGCGCAGCCAGCTGGTGACCGCGCAGGACCTGGTGCGCAGCTTCGGCCCGCCGCCCGCGGAAGCACCTGCCCGCCTGCCCGGCGCGTGGCCGTTGCCGCGCTGCGACGACGATCCGATGCAGGCACAGCTGCAGATGCGTGCGACCTGCCGCAACTACGACAGCGCGCGCCCGTTGCCGCTGCCGATGCTGGCCCGGCTGCTGCAGCAGGTGCTGATGGCCCAGGCGCAGGTGGAGACCGGGCCCGGTGTGCGCTTCCTGAAGAAGAACGTGCCATCGGCTGGCAGTCTGCATCCGCTGGAGGCGTACGTGGTGGCGCGCAATGTGCAGGGACTGCCGCCCGGCCTCTATCACTACCACGCCACCGCCCACGAACTCGGTCCGCTGCCGGCGCAGCCCGGCGATCTGGAGGGGTTCTGCCACCGTCTGCTGGCGGGCCAGCACTGGTTCGCCGATGCCCAGGTGCTGTTGATCCTGGCATGCCGCTTCGAGCGCACGTTCTGGAAGTACCGCAGCCACGCCAAGGCGTATCGCGCGGTCACCCTGGATGCCGGTCATGTGTCGCAGGCGATCTACAGCGCGGCGACGGCGCAGGGGCTGGGAGCCTTCGTCACCGCGGCGATCAACGAGGCCGAGGCCGAGCAGGCGCTGGGCCTGCAGCCGATGGCCGAAGGTGTGCTGGCGGTCTGCGGTGCCGGCTGGCGCGCCGCCGCGCAGGTGACGGCAGAGCTGGATCCGCTCGGCCAGGTGTGGCCGGTCACGCGTTGATCGGCAACGCGTGACCGCCCTGGGTCACGCCGTCTCGAAGTCCACCAGCACGGCGCCATCGCCGACCTGGTCGCCGGCCTTGGCGCGGTAGCCCTTCACCGTGCCATCGGCCGGAGCCTGCAGGGTGTGCTCCATCTTCATCGCTTCCAGTACCAGCAGCGGCGTACCACGCGTCACCTGCGTACCGGTCGCCACCAGGGTGGCCACGATCCGGCCGGGCATCGGTGCCAGCAGGCTGCCGGCATCGGCGCCGGCCTGTTCGGATTCACCCACCGGGTCGTGCAGGGTGAAGCGATGCTGGCCGTCGCTGCCGAACAGGTACAGCTGGTCGCCGTCGCGCTGCAGCTGCAGCGGCCAGCGGCGGTCGTCCAGCTGCACGGTCAGCGCCTGGCCATCGGCCTTGCCGACGATGTGCTGCGGGGCGTCGTCGTCGCGCTGCACACGCCAGCCGTCGGCGGTGGTCCACACCTTCATCGCATGCGCGCGTTCGCCCTGCTGCAGCGGCAGCACGCGTGCTGCCGGCGCGCCAAGGCGCCAGCCGTCCTGTGCCTGCCATGGCGAGTGCGGATCGCGTGCATCGGCCGAGGCGGCCGGGGTGCTCACCTGGGCGGCGATCGCCGCCAGCATCCACCACGCCGCGTCACCCTCGGCGATCGCGGTGAGCGCGGCCTGCTCGCGCTCGATCAACGCGGTGTCCAGCTTCGCGTTGGCGAACGAACCGGTCTGCACCAGGCGGCGCAGGAAGCCGGCATTGGTGGTCACGCCCACCACCTGGCAGTCGGCCAGCGCCTGATGCATGCGCCGCAGCGCGGCATCGCGGTCCACGTCCCAGACGATCAGCTTGGCGATCATCGGGTCGTAGTACGGCGTGATGCTGTCGCCTTCCTCCACACCGGTGTCCACCCGCACGTTGGCCGACGGCGTCGGCAGGCGCAGGCGGCGCAGGGTGCCGGTGGACGGCAGGAAGCCACGGTCGGCATCTTCCGCATACAGGCGCGCTTCGATGGCGTGGCCGTGGATGGCCAGTTCATCCTGGCGCATGGGCAGCGGCTGGCCAGCGGCCACGCGCAGCTGCCACTCCACCAGGTCGGTGCCGGTGATGAACTCGGTGACCGGGTGCTCGACCTGCAGGCGGGTGTTCATTTCCATGAAGTAGAAATCGCCGTCGGGACCGGCGATGAACTCGACCGTGCCCGCACCGACGTAGCCCACCGCGCGCGCGGCATCGACCGCCGCCTGGCCCATCGCGGCGCGGCGCTCGGGCGTCATGCCCGGGGCCGGCGCTTCTTCCAGCACCTTCTGGTGGCGTCGCTGCACCGAGCAGTCGCGCTCGAACAGATACACCGCTTCGCCCCGGCCGCCGCCGAACACCTGGATTTCGATATGGCGCGGGCGTTCCACATACTTCTCGACCAGCACGTGGTCGTTGCCGAACGCTGCGGCCGCCTCGCGCTGGCAGCTGGCCAGCGCATCGACGAAGTCCTCGCTGCGCTCGACCTTGCGCATGCCCTTGCCACCGCCGCCGGCGCTGGCCTTGATCAGCACCGGATAGCCGATGCCATCGGCCTGGGCGCGCAGGAATTCCGGCGCCTGCTGGTCGCCGTGGTAGCCCGGCGTCAACGGCACGCCGGCCTTGGCCATCAGTGCCTTGGCAGCGCTCTTGTCACCCATCGCGCGGATCGCGCTGGCCGGCGGGCCGATGAAGGCGATGCCGGCCGCCACGCAGGCGTCGGCGAAGTCGGCGTTCTCGGACAGGAAGCCGTAACCGGGATGGATGGCCTGCGCACCGCTGCGGCGCGCGGCGTCGAGGATGGCATCGGCACGCAGGTAGCTCTCGCGCGCGGCGGCCGGGCCGATGCGGATCGCCTCGTCGGCCAGGCGGACATGGCGCGCGTTGCGGTCGGCGTCGGAATACACCGCGACGGTGGCGATGCCCAGCCGGCGGCAGGTGGCGATGACGCGGCAGGCGATCTCGCCGCGATTGGCGATCAGGACTTTGCTGAACATGGCAACAGACTCGGTCATGGCACGGGTTACATGCGGAACACGCCGAAGCGTGTCTGCTGCGGGGCGGCGTTGAGGCTGGCCGACAGCGCCAGGGCCAGCACGCGGCGGGTGTCGACCGGATCGATCACGCCGTCATCCCACAGGCGCGCGCTGGCGTAGTACGGGTGACCCTGCTGTTCGAACTGGTCGCGGATGGGCGCCTTGAATGCATCTTCCTCCGCCGCCGGCCATTGCCCGCCCTTGGCTTCGATGCCATCACGCTTGACCGTGGCCAGCACGCTCGCCGCCTGCTCACCGCCCATCACGCCGATGCGCGCGTTGGGCCACATCCACAGGAAATTCGGCGAGTATGCGCGGCCGCACATGCCGTAGTTGCCGGCACCGAACGAGCCACCGATGACCACGGTGAACTTGGGGACCCTGGCGCAGGCCACCGCCATCACCAGCTTGGCGCCGTCCTTGGCGATGCCGCCCTGTTCGTACTTGCGGCCGACCATGAAGCCGGTGATGTTCTGCAGGAACACCAGCGGAATGTTGCGCTGGGTGCACAGCTCGATGAAGTGCGCGCCCTTCAGTGCCGACTCGGAGAACAGGATGCCGTTGTTGGCGATGATGCCGATCGGGTAGCCGTTCAGATGGGCGAAGCCGGTGACCAGGGTGGCGCCGTAGCGCGGCTTGAACTCATCGAAGCGCGAGCCATCGACCAGCCGCGCGATCACTTCGCGCACGTCGTAGGGCTTGCGCGTATCGGCCGGGATCACGCCATACAGCTCGTGCGCCGGCAGCAGCGGTTCCTCGCTGGCCTGCACCGCCATTGCCGGTTCCGGCTTGCGCCAGTTCAGCTGCGCGATGATCGCGCGCACCCGCGCCAGTGCCTGCAGGTCGTTGTCGGCCATGTGATCGGCCACGCCGGAGATGCGCGTGTGCACATCGGCGCCGCCCAGCTCTTCAGCAGTCACCACCTCACCGGTGGCGGCCTTCACCAGCGGTGGGCCGCCGAGGAAGATCGTGCCCTGTTCGCGCACGATCACCGTTTCATCGCTCATCGCCGGCACGTAGGCGCCACCGGCGGTGCAGCTGCCCATCACGCAGGCGATCTGCGGAATGCCCTGCGCCGACAGGTTGGCCTGGTTGTAGAAGATGCGGCCGAAGTGATCGCGGTCGGGGAACACCTCGTCCTGCAGCGGCAGGAAGGCGCCACCGGAATCGACCAGGTAGATGCACGGCAGGTGGTTCTGCTCGGCGATCTCCTGCGCGCGCAGGTGCTTCTTGACCGTCATCGGGTAATAGGTGCCGCCCTTGACCGTGGCGTCGTTGGCCACGATCACGCATTCGACACCGCTGACCCGGCCGATGCCGGCCACCACGCCCGCGGCGGGCACGGCGTCTTCGTACATGCCGTGCGCGGCCAGCGGCGCGATCTCCAGGAAGGCGCTGCCGGGGTCGAGCAGGGCGTCGATGCGGTCGCGCACCAGCAGCTTGCCGCGTGCGGTGTGCTTGGCGCGCGCGGCGTCGTTGCCCCCCAGCGCGGTGCGCGCGAGGGTGGCGTGCAGGTCGTCGACCACGGCCTGCATCGCCGCGCGGTTGCTTTCAAATGTTTCGCTGCCCGGTTGCAGCTGGCTGTTCAGGACGGTCATCGCGGTAGCCTTACAGGGTGCGCTGGAACAGTTCGCGGCCGATCAGCATGCGGCGGATCTCAGAGGTGCCGGCGCCGATCTCATACAGCTTGGCGTCGCGCCACAAGCGGCCAGTCGGGTACTCGTTGATGTAGCCGTTGCCTCCGAGGATCTGGATTGCCTGGCCGGTCAGCCAGGTTGCCTTCTCGGCGGCATACAGGATCGCACCGGCGGCATCCTGGCGGGTGGTGCGGCCCTGGTCGCAGGCGCGTGCCACGGCATACACATACGCGCGGCAGGCGCCGAGGCCGACATACATGTCGGCGATCTTGGCCTGGATCAGCTGGAAGCTGCCGATCGGTTCGCCGAACTGGTGGCGTTCGTGCACGTACGGCATCACCACGTCCATCGCCGCCGCCATCAGCCCCAGCGGGCCACCGGACAGCACCACGCGCTCATAGTCCAGGCCGGACATCAGCACGCGCACGCCCCCGCCGACCGCACCCAGCACGTTCTCTTCGGGAATCTCGCAGTCCTGGAACACCAGTTCGCAGGTGGGCGAGGAGCGCATGCCCAGCTTGTCCAGCTTCTGCGCGGTGGAGAAACCCTTCATGCCCTTCTCGACCAGGAACGCGGTGATGCCCTTGGCGCCGGCGTCCATGTCGGTCTTGGCGTAGACCACCAGCACGTCGGCATCGGGGCCGTTGGTGATCCACATCTTGTTGCCGTTGAGCACATAGCGGTCGCCGCGCTTGTCCGCGCGCAGCTTCATCGACACCACGTCCGAGCCGGCGCCCGGCTCGCTCATCGCCAGCGCACCGACCTTGGCGCCGCTGCACAGGTCGGGCAGGAAGCGCTGCTTCTGCGCCTCGCTGCCGTTCTTGCGCAGCTGGTTCACGCACAGGTTCGAATGCGCGCCGTAGGACAGGCCGATGCCGCCCGAGGCACGCGAGATTTCCTCCATCGCCACCACGTGGGCCAGGTAGCCCATGCCGGTGCCGCCGTATGCTTCTTCCACGGTGAGCCCGAGCAGGCCCTGTTCGCCCAGCTTGGGCCACAGTGCCAGCGGGAACTGGTTGGTGGCGTCGGCCTCGGCGGCCAGCGGCGCGATCTCGGCAGCGGCAAAATGGGCCACGCTCTGGCGCAGCAGATCGATCTCTTCGCCGAGATCGAAGTTCAGGGATGGCACGTGCATTGCGGTGGCTCCACAAGGGAAGGTGGGGGAATGGACGCACCCGGAAGGGGGAGCGGACGCTGTTGACGGCAGCAGTCCGCGCGGGCGATGGCCCAGCGTAGCGGGGTTCGGACAAGAAGTGAATACAAATTCAAAAATTGAAACTAGAATCAGAACATGGCCTACAAACGCTCTGCATTGATGGAAGAACGCCTGGCCGGGGCCCGTGAACGGATCCTGCTGGCGACCCGCGAACTGGTCGCCGCCGGCGGCTGGCGCAACGCCCCGGTGACCGCCGTGGCCACCCAGGCCGGGGTATCCACCGGGCTGATCTACCGGCACTTCCCGTCCAAGGCCGAGCTGTTCGTGGAGGTGCTCAACGCCGCCGTGGCCCACGAGGTGGCGATCATGGAACGCATCGCCAGCGGCCCCGAGGCGGCCAGCGAGCGCCTGCGCCTGGCGATCACCGCCTTTGTCCGCCGCGCCCTGGCCGGGCCAGGCCTGGCCCATGCCTTCATCGTCGAACCGGTCGATCCGGATGTGGAGGCCGAGCGCATGCGTGGCCGCCGCGCGTTCGGCGACGTGTTCCTGCGCCTGGTGGAAGAGGGCGTGGCGGCCGGCGAGCTGCCCGCGCAGGACGCGCACGCCACCGCCGCCTGCCTGGTCGGTGCCTTCACCGAGGCGATGGTGGGACCGACCGCCCCCAGCCGCGAAGCCCATCGCGACGAAGGCGCGCTGGTGGACGCGATCTGCAGCTTCTGCCTGCGCGCGATCGGTGCGCCCGTAAACCAGTAGCGCCGGGCCATGCCCGGCGGCTCTTGCCGCGCTGCACGCTCGCCGGGCGCGGCCCGGCGCTGCCCGCATGCGGCCACGGCCGCATGCTGCGCCGCACCAGCTGCGATGCCTGTTGTCGCGCGCGGAGGGCGTTCTATACTCGGCCCATCACGCAGTCGCTCAGCCGTGGTCCATCGACTACCAGCCAGGGGTAACGAAGAGTGCGGAATTACGATCTGGAGTTCCTGAAACGCTTCTCCATGGTGATCGCGCTGTTGATGGCCATCACTCTCGGCCTGATCCTCCTTGCCGCGTTCATCCATACCCGGATTCCGCCCGAGGTGTCGCCCACCGCGGTCAAGCGCACCGAACAGCGCATCTCGCCTACCGGCGCGGTCTATGCCGGCAGCACCGGCGCCGCCGCGCAGGCCGCCGCCAAGGCCGCGGCGCTGGCCAAGGCCGCCTCGCAGGTGGCCTACGGCGGCACCAAGGACGGCAAGGTCATCTTCGACAACCTGTGCACGGCCTGCCATACCACCGGCGTGGGCATGGCGCCGACGCTGGACCACTCGCACTGGGACAAGCGCATCGCGCAGGGCAAGGACACCCTCTACAAGCACGCCATCGAGGGCTACACCGGCCCGGATGGCGGCATCATGCCGCCCAAGGGCGGCAACCCGGCGCTGACCGAGGAGCAGATCCACGCCACCGTGGACTGGATGCTGGGCAACCTCAAGTAACGGCTCGTGCCGGCCAGCGGCCGGCTCTGCCTTTGCCTACCGAGGCCGGATCCCGGCCAGCAAGCGGCGCTGCACATTTCGGGGTTAGTCTGTGCGCCCCTTTCGTGGAGTCGCCCGTCGATGCGCCGCCGTTCCCTCGCCCTTGCCCTGTCTCTGCTGCTGCCGGCCGCCGCGTTCGCCCAGGCCCAGCCGCAGGCCGCGCCGACCGCGGATCCGGCCGCGCGCGGCAGCGCCACCGTGGTGCTCACCGCGGCACCCGCCGACTGGCGCACACTGGACGGGCAGCACGTGCGCATCGCCGCGCCGCTCACGCTGGCGGGAACCGATGGCCTGGAACGCTTCGGCCAGCTCACCGTCGCCTTCGATGGCCGCCTGTGGCAGCCGACCGAGGTGGCCGCACCGGGCACCGCGGGCAGTGAGCAGGTGATGGCCGACAACCAGCGCCGCCGCCTGCTGCTGGATGACGGCAGCGATGCCCGCGACCCCGGCAGCGTGGCTTATCTGCCGGGCAATCCGGTGCTGCGTACCGGCATGCAGCTGCGCAACGTGGAAGGCACCGTGCGCGTGGACGCGCAGGGCCGTGCCCGCCTGCAGGTGGACGGCGCGTTGCAGGTGCCGGAACTGCAGCGCCCGCCGGTGCCGCAGGTGCCGGGCAGCCTGCAGATCGCCGCGTTCAACCTGGAGAACTTCTTCAATGGTGATGGCCAGGGCGGCGGCTTCCCGACCCTGCGCGGCGCGCGCACGCTGGATGAGCACAAGGCGCAGGTCGCCAAGCTGGTGGCCACCATCAGCGCCCTCGATACTGATATCGCCGCGCTGATGGAACTGGAAAACGACGGCTACGGTCCGCAGTCGGCCATCGCCGAACTTCTGGCCGCGCTCAATGCACTGCCGCGCACCGACCCGAACGACGAATGGGTGGCGGTTGATCCGGGTGAAGGCCCGGGCACCAATCCGATCCGGGTCGGCATCATCTACAAGCGTGGGTCGTTCAAGCCGCTGGGCAAGCCGCTGACCCGGATCGATGGCCCGTTTGCCGAGCACAGCCGCGCGCCGCTGGCGCAGGCCTTCCAGGGCAAGGGCGCGCCGTTCATGGTGGTGGCCAACCACTTCAAGTCGAAGGGCTGCCGCGATGCCAGCGGTGCCGATGCCGACCAGAACGATGGCCAGGGCTGCTGGAACGCCACCCGCGTGGAATCGGCGCGCCAGCTCAACCAATGGGTGAATGCCGAAGCCGCGCGCCTGAAGGTGAAGGACATCGTGCTGCTGGGCGACTTCAATGCCTACGCGATGGAAGATCCCATCCGCACCCTGCATGACCTGGGCTGGCAGGACGCATTCAAGGTGGCCCGGGTCGAACAGCCCTACAGCTATGTCTACAACGGCTACAGCGGCCGCCTCGACCACGCGTTGCTGAGCCCGGCCATGGCCCGGCGCCTGGCCGGCGCCGCCGAATGGCACAGCAATGCCGATGAGCAGGAGGCCAGCGGATACCAGGGCCGCAACGTGCAGGGCCCATGGCGCAGTTCCGACCACGACCCGCTGCTGCTGGGTTTCGACCGGTAACGTCCGCCGGGCATGGCCCGGCGCTACCGGTGGTGGTGCGTTGGTTGAATGGGTAGCGCCGGGCCATGCCCGGCGGGCTTTCAGCCCCAGGCGATCAATCCGATCGCCAGCACCGCCAGCGCCAGGCCCGCGCGGTTCCAGCGGGTGGTCGGTTCGCCGAAGGCGAACATGCCCACCAGCGCACCCAGCACCACCACGCCGATGTTCATGCCGGCAAACACGGTGGCCGGGCTGTCCGGCATCGCCTGGTGCGCATGCACGTAAAACAGGATGTTGCCGCCATTGAGCAGGCCCAGCAGTGCGCCGGCGCCCAGATTGCGCCAGGCCAGCCGGCTGCGGCCGCGGGCATGCCGCCACAGCTGCAGCACCAGCATCAGCACGAAGGCCACGCTGAAGCTGGCCAGCACCGCCGCCATCGACGGCGTGCCCGACAGCGCCACCTGCTTGAGCAGCACATCGACCACCGCGAAGCCGGCCCATACGCCCAGCAGCCAGCCCCAGCCGCCGGTGGTCGTTGCCGCCGCCGGCCCGCGCGGGCGCAGGCTGATCGCCACCATCGCCAGCAGGCCCAGGCCCAGCCCGACCAGCTTCCACGGTGTGGCGGTCTGGCCGAAGAACAGGAAGGCTGCCGCCAGCGACAGCAGCAACGACAAGCGCTGCGCCACGTCGCTGCGGACGATGCCGGCCACGGCCACCGCCCGCCCCAGCACCAGGAAGATCGACGGCAGCACCACCGCCAGCGCCAGCAGTGCCAGCCACGGCGCATGCGGTGCACGCAGCGCCTCCAGCGGTGGCTGCAGCACCACGGCCGTCATCGCTGCGGCCACCAGGTAGTTCCAGGTGACCATCTGCGCGACATCCAGCGGGCGGCGGGCTGCCAGCTTCAACAGCACCGAGACCAACACGCTGCAGATCACGGCCAGGGACAGGTAGAGCATGGGGCGGGCACAGGGCAGGGGCGGGGGACGCTATCATGGTGCCATGCACAAGCCCTCGTTCCCTGTCGCCGCTGGCGAAACTGCATGCCTGGTGCTGGATGGCCCGGTTGGTCCGCTGGAAGTGGTCGTCGACCTGCCCAAGGCCGATGTGCCGGTGCAGCCGATCGTGGCCATCGTCTGCCACCCGCTGTCCACCGAAGGCGGCACCCTGCACAACAAGGTCGTCACCATGACCGCCAACAGCCTGCGTGAGCTGGGCGTGGCGACGGTGCGCTTCAACTTCCGCAGCGTTGGCGGCTCGGCCGGTACCTTCGACCACGGTGTGGGCGAGCAGGACGACCTGAAAGCGGTCGCCGCCTGGGTGCGGACGCAACGCCCGGATGACCGCCTGTGGCTGGCCGGTTTCAGCTTCGGTGCGTTCGTGTCGCTGAAGGCCGCCGCCGAACTGCAGCCCGAGGCACTGATCTCGATCGCGCCGCCGGCCGGCCGCTGGGACTTCGATGGCGTGCAGCCGCCGGCCCGCTGGCTGGTGATCCAGGGCGAGCAGGATGAAATCGTTGACCCGCAGGCCGTCTACCAGTGGCTGGACAGCGTGGATGCCCCGCACGAGCTGGTGCGCATGCCCGAGACCAGCCACTTCTTCCACCGCAAGCTGATCGACCTGCGCGGTGCACTGACCCACGGCGTCAAGCACTGGCTGGGCGCGGCGGCATGAGCGCACCCGAGTTGATCCCGTCGCAGCGCTACGCGGCGGGGGTTGCCAGCGGCGACTGGCAGGACGACCCGGCCCAGCATGCGGCCCTGGCCGAGCTGGACCGGATCCATCTGGGCCTGGTGGACAGCGCCGAGGACGGCTGGCTCGACCGCCTGTCCTCGTTCTGGAAGAAGCCCGAGCCGGTCAAGGGCCTGTACTTCTGGGGCGGCGTCGGCCGCGGCAAGACCTTCCTGGTCGACCTGTTCTACGACGGGCTGCCGATCAAGCAGAAGTACCGCACGCATTTCCATCGTTTCATGCGCAGCGTCCACGAGCGCCTGCGCGAGCACCAGGGGCAGAGCGACCCGCTGGCGAAGATCGCCCAGGAGTGGCGCAGCAACCTGCGCGTGCTGGTGCTGGACGAGTTCTTCGTCACCGACATCGGCGACGCCATGCTGCTGGCGCGCCTGCTGGAACGGATGTTCGCCGAGGGCGTGACCCTGGTCACCACCTCCAACACGGCGGTGGAGAACCTGTACCTCAACGGCCTGCAGCGCGAGAGCTTCCTGCCGGCCATCGGCCTGCTGCAGCGCTTCTGCGTCGAGCTGTACGCCGAGGGCACCGAGGACTACCGCATGCGCGCGCTGACCCGCTCGCCGGTGTACCGCGCGCCGCTGTCCGCCGACAGCGACGACTGGCTGGCCACGCGCTGGAACGAGCTCAGCGGCGGGCAGGCGGCCAAGGCCGGCAACATCCAGATCGAAGGCCGCAAGATTCCCGTCCGTGGCCGCGGCAAGAGCATTGCCTGGTTCGATTTCCCGGCGCTGTGCGAGGGCCCGCGTGGGCCCTCGGATTACATCGAGATCGCCCACGAGTTCAACACGGTGCTGCTGGGCGGCATTCCCGCCTTCGATCGGTTGAACGAGGATGCGGCGCGCCGCTTCGTCAACCTGATCGACGAGCTGTACGACCGCCACGTCAACCTGGTCTGCACCGCCAGCACCTCACCGGTGGAGCTGTACACCGGCACCCGCCTGCAGGGCGCCTTCGAGCGCACTGCCTCGCGCCTGATCGAAATGCAGAGCGCCGAGTACCTGGGTACCCCGCACCGGGCGTGAGCCCCCGGCTCGCGCCGGCCGCTGGCCGGCACGGGCGCTGCGCCCCGCCTGCGCTGGCCGGCCGTCGCAACCGCCGGTCCACCGGCTGCCCACCGGCTGCCCACCACCTATCCACAGGGTTGTCCCTGGCCAGTTTCATCACTGTCATGTGAAGCTGTCATCGTTCCGCTGGTGGGGCGCTGATTGCCACCGCAGCGACGCTTTTCGGGCTTGACTGCGCAGCCCGTTCCAGCAGGTCCAAAGCGTCCAAACCCGGCGCCGATGGCACGATCCTTGCGGCGCAAGGGATTGCCGAATTTCACTACATTTGGCGTTGACGGGTCCAACTACCCCCACTATCTTGTGGCTGTCGGTTGCGGCGACCCCCTGTCGCCGGGTTCACGGGAGATCGCCAGGACCCGTGCGGTCAGGGCAGATCCGCCCCCCGCGGTACCCGTCCACAACCGCCGACGGCAGCGGCAGGCGCAAGGTCTCACCCCCTGCGACACCGAACTGCCACCCTGGGCTGTCATGTCCCGGGCTGCGTCACCCGATGCTCCGAGCCACTACCCATCACGCCAAGAGGACACACGCCGTGACCACCGAGACCAGCGCCACCATCGAAAAGGAAAACGAGTTCCTGTTGACGTCGCCGCCGACGGCCAACGCGATGAGTGTGACCAAGCGCAACGGCACGACCGAACTGGTGGATCTGAACAAGATCGTGCGCGCGGTGCAGCGTTCCTCCGAAGGCCTGCACGCCGTCGATCCGATGCGCGTGGCCACGCGCACCATTTCCGGCCTGTACAACGGTGCCACCACCCGCGAGCTGGACGAACTGTCCATCCGTACCGCCGCCCTGCTGATCGGTGAAGAGCCGGAGTACGGCCGCCTTGCCGCGCGCCTGCTGGCCAACTACATCGCCAAGGAAGTGTCGGGCCAGGAGATCTACGCCTTCTCGCAGTCGGTCGGCCGTGGCCACGAAGTGGGCCTGATCAACGACCGCCTGCTGAACTTCGTGCAGACCAACGCGCGCAAGCTCAACGATGCCATCGATGCATCGCTGGACCTGAACTTCGACTACTTCGGCCTGCGTACCCTGTACGACCGCTACCTGCTGCGCCATCCGCACACCCGCAAGGTGATCGAGACCCCGCAGCAGTTCTTCCTGCGCATCGCCAGCGCGCTCAGCGAGGACGTGCCGGAAACCCTGGCGCTGTACAAGCGCATGGGCAACCTGGACTACCTGCCGTCCAGCCCGACCCTGTTCAACTCGGGTACCACCCACGAGCAGCTGTCCTCGTGCTTCCTGCTGGACTCGCCGCAGGACTCGCTGGAGTCGATCTATTCCAAGTACGGCGACATCGCGCAGCTGTCCAAGTTCTCCGGCGGCATCGGCGTCAGCTACACCCGCGTGCGTTCGCGTGGTTCGCTGATCAAGTCGACCAACGGCCACTCCAACGGCATCGTGCCGTGGCTGAAGACCATGGATTCGTCGGTGGCGGCGGTGAACCAGGGCGGCAAGCGCAAGGGCGCGGCCTGCGTGTACCTGGAAACCTGGCACGCCGACATCGAGGACTTCCTCGAGCTGCGTGACAACACCGGCGACGAATCGCGCCGTGCGCACAACCTGAACCTGGCCAACTGGATCCCGGACCTGTTCATGAAGCGCGTCGAGGCCGACCAGGAATGGTCGCTGTTCGATCCGCGCGTGGTGCCCGAGTTCACCGACCTGTTCGGTGAAGCCTTCGAAGCTGCCTACCTGCAGGCCGAAGCACAGGGCAAGGCCAACCGCACCATTTCCGCGCGCAAGCTGTACTCGCGGATGATGCGCACGCTGGCCGAGACCGGCAACGGTTGGATGACCTTCAAGGACAAGTGCAACCGCGCCAGCAACCAGACCCTGCGCCCGGGCAACGTGATCCACCTGTCCAACCTGTGCACCGAGATCCTGGAAGTCACCTCGGCCGAAGAAACCGCGGTGTGCAACCTGGGTTCGATCAACCTGGGCAACCACTTCGACGGCAACGGCGAGTTCGATTTCGACAAGCTGGCCGACACCGTGCGCCTGGCCGTGCGCCAGCTCGACCGCGTGATCGACCTGAACTTCTACCCGATCGAATCGGCACGCCGCGGCAACCTGCGCTGGCGTCCGGTCGGCCTGGGCTGCATGGGCCTGCAGGACGTGTTCTTCCGCAAGCGCCTGCCGTTCGACAGCGCCGAAGCCCGCGCGCTGTCGAAGAAGATTGCCGAGACCATCTACTTCCACGCGCTGGAAACCTCGGTGGAACTGGCCCAGGAGCGCGGCAAGCACCCGTCCTTCGCCGACACCCGTGCGGCCAGCGGCGAGCTGCAGTTCGACGCCTGGAACGTGGTGCCCGAGGACAGCGCGCGCTGGGATGCCCTGCGCGAGCGCATCAAGGAGCACGGCCTGCGCAACTCGCTGATGATCGCGATCGCGCCGACCGCGACCATCGCATCGATCGCCGGCTGCTACGAGTGCGTGGAACCGCAGGTGTCCAACCTGTTCAAGCGCGAGACCCTGTCCGGTGACTTCCTGCAGGTGAACCGTTACCTGGTGAACGAGCTGAAGAAGCTGGGCCACTGGACGCCGGAAATGCGCGATGCGATCAAGCTGGCCGAAGGTTCGATCCAGGGCCTGACCCAGATCCCGGAAACCCTGCGCAACGTGTACCGCACCGCGTGGGAGCTGCCGATGCGTTCGCTGATCGACATGGCGGCCGACCGTGGCGCCTTCATCGACCAGTCCGCCTCGCTCAACCTGTTCATGGAAAGCCCGAGCATCGGTGCGATGTCGTCCATGTACATGTACGCCTGGAAGCAGGGCATCAAGACCACCTACTACCTGCGTTCGCGTCCGGCCACCAAGATTGCCAAGACCACGGTCAGCCATGCCGCCAACGCCGGCCCGGAGAAGGTGTTCAGCCCGGAAGAGGCGATTGCCTGCTCGCTGGAGAACCCGGAAGCCTGCGAGGCCTGCCAGTAAGCGTGGCCGTGCCGGTCTTTGGCCGGCACACCCCTCTGTCGAGTCGAGCCATGCTCGACTGCAGAAAACACCAAGGTAGCGCCGGGCCACGCCCGGCGTTTTGACCCGAGAAGACAAGGAAACACCCATGGCCGACAAGCCCAAGCAGATGCTGCTCGATCCCGGTTTTGAACTGACCCTGCGCCCGATGCGCTACCCGCAGTTCTATGACATGTACCGGAACGCGATCAAGAACACCTGGACGGTGGAAGAGATCAACTTCCAGATCGACATCAGCGACCTGCACAGCAAGATGTCGCCGGGTGAGCGCCACCTGATCCACCGCCTGGTCGCGTTCTTCGCCACCGGCGATTCGATCGTGTCCAACAACCTGGTGCTGAACCTGTACCAGCACCTCAATGCGCCCGAAGCGCGCATGTACCTGTCGCGCCAGCTGTACGAAGAAGCGCTGCATGTGCAGTTCTACCTGACCCTGCTCGACAACTACCTGCCGGATCCGGACGAGCGCGTCAAAGCCTTCGCCGCGGTGGAGAACATCGACTCGATCAAGAAGAAGGCCGACTTCTGCTTCAAGTGGATCGACTCGATCCAGGACCTGACCCGCATCGAGACCCGCGAACAGCGCCGTCAGTTCCTGCTCAACCAGATCTGCTTTGCCGCCTGCATCGAAGGCCTGTTCTTCTTCGCCGCGTTCGCCTACGTGTACTACTTCCGTTCGCGCGGCCTGCTCAACGGCCTGGCGTCGGGCACCAACTGGGTGTTCCGCGACGAAAGCGCGCACATGGACTTCGCCTTCGAGTGCGTGGACGTGATCCGTGAGGAAGAGCCGGACCTGTTCGACGACAAGATGAAGCAGGATGTCTACGACATGCTGGCCGAGGCCATCGAGTGCGAAGTGCAGTTCGCCGAAGACGTGCTGTCCGGCGGCGTGGCGGGCATTTCCACCCGCGACATGCGCCAGTACCTGCAGCACTGCGCCGACAACCATTTCCACCGCCTGGGCATGGAGCGCAAGTACAACGTGCGCAACCCGCTGAGCTTCATGGAACTGCAGGACGTGCAGGAACTGACCAACTTCTTCGAACGTCGCGCCTCGGCCTACCAGGTGGGCGTGCAGGGCGAAGTGGCGTTCGACATGAACTTCTGATCGAACCGGTCAGCCCTGTCGCAACAAAAAACCCCGGCCAACGCCGGGGTTTTTTGTGGGTAGCGCCGGGCCATGCCCGGCACATTCCAACCGACGCCACGGGAAGCGCTGGCCGCGCTGCGCGCTCGCCGGGCATGGCCCTGCGCTACCGCCGTCCATCCACCGCCATGCGCACCGCCAGCCCGGCCAGCACCGTGCCCATCAGCCAGCGCTGCACCGTCTGCCAGGTCGGCCGCGCGGCCAGGAAGCCGGCGATGCTGCCGGCCATCAACGCGATGATGCCGTTCACGGTCACGCTCACCGCGATCTGGGTGGAGCCCAGCACCACCGACTGCAGCAGCACGCTGCCTTCGCTGTCCGGGTGCAGGAACTGCGGCAGCAGCGACAGGTACATCACCGCCACCTTGGGGTTCAGCACGTTGGTCAGAAAGCCCATCGCGAACAGCCTGCGCGGGCCGTCCACCGGCAGCGCGCGCACTGCAAACGGCGAGCGGCCGCCGGGCTTCAGCGCCTGCCAGGCCAGGTACAGCAGGTACAGGGCACCGCCGATGCGCAGCGCGTCGTAGGCAAACGGCACGGTCATCAGCAGCGCGGTGATGCCCAGTGCCGCGCACAGCATGTAGAAGACGAAGCCCAGCGCCACCCCGCCCAGCGAGATCAAGCCGGCCATCGGCCCCTGGCAGATCGAGCGCGAGATCACGTAGATCATGTTCGGGCCCGGGGTGAGCACCATGGCCAGCGACACCAGGGCGAAGGCCAGCAGATCGGAGGTGGCGGGCATGGCGAGCGGTCCTGGAGGGCTCGCCGATTGTAACGCCGTACCTTCACCGCCCTGCCGTAAAATCATCGGCACCCCACCCCCGAAGCATCGTCATGACCCCGATCCCCGAGACCGTGCCGCCGATTGAAGTGCGCATGGCCGAAATCGTCTTCCCCAACCACACCAACCACATGGGCACGCTGTTCGGTGGCCAGGCGCTGGCATGGATGGACAAGGCGGCCTTCCTCGCCGCCGCCCGCTACTCGCGGCGCACCGTGGTGACCGCGCGCAGCGACCAGGTCGACTTCAAGCTGCCGATCCGCATCGGCCAGATGGTGGAAACCATCGGCCGCATCGTCGAGGTCGGCCGCAGCTCGATGAAGGTCGAGGTCGAACTGATCGCCGAGGACCTGCACAGCGGCGAGCGCCAGCTGTGCACCCGCGGCCACTTCGTGATGATCGCGCTGGGCGAGGACGGCCAGCCCACCGCCGTGCCGCGCCTGCCCGGCGTACCGGCCGCCTGAGGCCCTGCTTGCAGGGGCGCCCCGGCGCCCCCATCTGACCCTCATGAGCCCGCCGCTGACCGACTTCATCGACCGCGCCCAGCGCCTGTTCGTGCTGACCGGCGCCGGCTGCAGCACCGCCTCGGGCATCCCCGATTACCGCGACACCGATGGCCAGTGGAAGCGTACGCCGCCGGTGACCTACCAGGCCTTCATGGGCGAGGCCGCCACCCGCCAGCGCTACTGGGCGCGCAGCCTGCTGGGCTGGCCGCGTTTCGGCCATGCCCGGCCCAACGGCACCCACCAGGCGCTGGCCGCACTGGAAGCCTGCGGCAAGCTGCAGGTGTTGCTGACCCAGAACGTGGACGGCCTGCACCAGCGCGCCGGCAGCCACAACGTGATCGATCTGCACGGACGGCTGGACCAGGTGCGCTGCATGGGCTGCGAACAGCGCAGCGACCGTGAGCTGTTCCAGCAGCGCCTGCTTGACGCCAATCCCGGCTGGGACGCGCTGGAGGCGGGCACCGCGCCCGATGGCGATGCCGACCTGGAAACCGACTTCTCCGCCTTCGTGGTGCCGGAGTGCACGCGCTGCGGCGGCCTGCTGAAGCCGGATGTGGTCTTCTTCGGCGAGAACGTGCCGCGCGAGCGCGTGGCGGCGGTGCATGAGCACCTGCAGCGCGCAGACGCCGTACTGGTGGTGGGTTCTTCGCTGATGGTCTATTCCGGCTTCCGCTTCGTGCAGGCGGCGGCCAGCGCAGGCCTGCCGGTGGCCGCGTTGAACCGGGGGCGTACCCGGGCCGACGACCTGCTGCAGTTCAAGGACGAACGCGATTGCGCCGAGGCCCTGGTCGGGTTCGTCAGCCGGTAGCGCCGGGCCAAGCCCGGCGAGCGCGCAGCGCGGTCGCACGAAACAGCGATCCATCCAGACGGTTGATCCGCGCGCCGCACAGCGGTGCAATACGCCCCCCCTCTGCTACACCCCCACTGCCGTGAGCCAGCTGTTCTCGCCGATTTCCTTCGGCCCCCTGACCCTGTCCAACCGCATTGTCATCGCGCCAATGTGCCAGTACTCCGCCGAAGATGGCCGCGCCAGCGACTGGCATGCCATGCATCTGGGCAATCTGGCCCAGTCCGGCGCCGGCCTGCTGATCCTGGAAGCCACGGCGGTGGAAGCGCGCGGCCGCATCAGCTGGGCCGATCTGGGCCTGTGGGACGACGGCACCGAAGCCGCGCTGGCGCAGGTGCTGGCCAGCGTGCGGCGCTGGTCGTCGATGCCGCTGGGCGTGCAGCTGGGCCATGCCGGGCGCAAGGCCTCGGTGAAGCGCCCCTGGGACGGCGGGGGCCAGCTGCCGGCCGACGACGCCCGTGGCTGGGCCACGGTCGCGCCGTCGCCGCTGCCGTTCCATGCCGGCGATCCGGCGCCGCAGGAACTGGATGAGGCGGGTATCGCCGAGGTCGTGGCCGCGTTTGCCGCCAGTGCCGTGCGCGCCGAACGGCTGGGCTTCGAACTGATCGAGATCCATGCGGCGCACGGCTACCTGCTGCACCAGTTCCTGTCGCCGCTGAGCAACCGCCGTACCGATGGCTACGGTGGCTCGCTGCCCAACCGGCTGCGCCTGCTGGTGGAAGTGTTCGACGCGGTGCGTGCGGCGGTGTCGGACAAGGTCGCGGTGGGCGTGCGTATTTCTGCCAGTGACTGGGTGGAGGGTGGCTGGGACATCGTGCAGAGCGAGGCGCTGGCACAGGTGCTCGATGCCCGCGGCTGCAACGTCCTGCATGTGTCCGGCGGCGGTCTGGATGAGCGCCAGAAGATCAGTGCCGGCCCCGGCTACCAGGTGCCGTTCGCTGCGGCGATCAAGGCCAAGAAGGTGCGCATGCCGATCATCGCGGTCGGCATGATCACCGAACCGGAACAGGCCGAATCGATCCTGCGCCACAACCAGGCCGATGCGATCGCGCTGGCCCGCGGCATCCTGTACGACCCGCGCTGGCCGTGGCATGCCGCTGCCGCGCTGGGCGACAGCGTGGTGCCGTCGCCGCAGTACCTGCGCTGCGAACCGCGCGATGCGCGCGGTGTGTTCAGCGTGCGCTGACGCCTACACCCGCCAGGCCGGCGGCAGGCCGGCCTGCAGGTGCTCGAACAGCGCGCGGATCTTGGCGGTGAAGTCGCGGCGGTCGCTGACGCAGAAGAAGACCTCCATCGGTGCCGGTTGCCAGGGGCTGCCGGCATCGAACACCGCCTGCAGACGCCCGTCGCGCAGGTAGGGCGCGGCCACGAACGCCGCCAGCCGGGTAATGCCGGCACCGGCGGCGGCCAGTTCGGCCAGGGCGTCGATGTCATCGCAGACCATGCTCGGCGGCAGCGCCGCATCCACCCGCTGGCCCTCCTTCAGCAGTCCCCAGCGCAGCGGCCGGCCATCGGTGGGGAAGCGGTGCAGCAGGCCACGGTGGCACGCCAGCTCCGCCGGTTGCTGTGGCGTCCCGTGCGCCTGCAGATAGGCCGGGGATGCGCAGAACACGAACGGGATGCGCGCCAGCTGCCGTGCCACGACGCCGTCTTCCAGCTGTGCACCGATACGGATGCTGGCGTCGACCGTTTCCGGGCCATGCTGCACGGCCCGGTCGGTCAGCCGCAGTTCCAGCTGCAGTTGCGGGTGGCGCTGCTGCAGCGCGGGCAGCAACGGCGCCAGCACGTGCCGGCCAAACGCCCGGCTGCTGGCGATGCGCAGCGGCCCGGCCGGCTCGATGTCACCGGAAGTGACCATCGCCTGCGCACGCGCCAGGTCAGCTTCGATGTGGCGCACCTGGGCCAGGTACAGCGTGCCGGCTTCGCTGAGTGCCAGCTGCCGCGTGCTGCGGTTCAGCAGGCGCACCCCCAGGTGGGCTTCCAGCCGGTTGATGTTCTGGCCGACCGCGGTGGCACTGATGCCAAGGGTACGGGCCGCAGCGGCAATGCTGCCGGTCTCTGCGGTGCGGGTGAAGCTGCGGATGAGCTGCAACAGGTTCATGACCGACCAGCTTGCCATGCGGAAGCGCAAGTATCGCTTGGGTCTGTCCGAAGCGATTCGGTTGCAATGGTGACCATCGGCCACCGTGCCGCGGCGCTGCCCTACACTCGGGCGATGCGCCCCGATTCCATCCTCACCCTGTCCTGTCCCGACCGCACCGGCATCGTCTACCGCGTGTCCGGCCTGCTGTTCGACCATGGCTGCAACATCCTCGACGCCCAGCAGTTCGGCGACGAGGACAGCGGCCGCTTCTTCCTGCGCGTGCACTTCGACCGTGATGCCGGCCTGGCGCTGGACACCGTGCATGCGGCAATGGCCGCGCTGGCCGCCGATTTCGGCATGGACTGGCAGCTGCATGACGGCCGGCGCCGGGCGCGCCTGCTGGTACTGGTCAGCAAGCAGGGGCACTGCCTGAACGACCTGCTGTTCCGCGCCCACAGCGGGCAGCTGAAGGTGGACATCGCGGCGGTGGTATCCAATCACAGCGACTTCGCGGCATTGGCCGCGTCCTACCAGGTGCCGTTCCACCACCTGCCGGTAGATGCGGCAACGCGCGTGGCGCAGGAACAGCAGATCATCGATCTGGTCGAGCGCGAACGCATCGACCTGGTGGTGCTGGCGCGCTACATGCAGATCCTGTCGCCGACGTTGTGCCGCGCCCTGGCGGGACGGGCGATCAACATCCACCACAGCTTCCTGCCCAGCTTCAAGGGCGCGCAGCCGTACCACCAGGCGCACGCGCGTGGGGTCAAGATCATCGGCGCCACGGCACACTACGTCACCGAGGATCTGGACGAAGGCCCGATCATCGAGCAGGACGTGGCCCGTGTGGACCACGCGATGGGCCCGCGCGAACTGGTGCGGCTGGGCAGCGATACCGAATCGCAGGTGCTGGCGCGCGCGGTACGCCGGCATGTGGAGCACCGGATCCTGCTCAACGGACACCGCACGGTGGTGTTCAGGTAACGCGGGCAGTACCGGGGATTGAACAGGGGATGTGCCCAGGATGCCCACGCTGCTGCTCCAAGGGCCTGGGGCAGGTCGAGCGCACGCCATCAATATGTTCCATCAGTCCTTTGAGAATGGACGACCACATCGGATCGAGCACAAAATCCACCCCTTCACGCCGGGCGAGCTTCGCGGCCGGTACGAAGTCGGCGTCGCCGGCCATCAGAATGATCTGGCGCACCTGGCGCTTGAGTGCGAGTGAGGAAATGTCGATGCCGATGCGCATATCCACGCCCTTCTGCCGCACATTGGGCTGCAGCTCATCGGCTTGAAGATCGCCGAACGCTCGCTTGCCCTTGAGGAGGTCGTCGAAGGTTCGTGATCCGGTCGTCCACGAACTGAAGTCGGTGAGGTGGCCAAGACGCAGGGCCACTTTGCGCTTCTGCTTCAATGCCTCATGCAGGCTGGATCTGAAAAGTGCTTCGTCGGATCGCGAGTAGTCGATACACAGGCCGGAAATCGGGTTGTGCATCTTCTTGCGCAGCGGTGGGCAGTCGTAGAAAAAGATGCGATAGAGATCCCGTCGATCGCCACTTGAATGCTTGAGATGGGCGATGGCCCATCGATGGGCGACTTCGGCGGCGCGTTGAGCGTTGTAGGCGCTGTGGGGCTCGATGCGACGAAAGCGTTTGATGAAGTAGCCGCCATCAATGAGAACTGCCGTCGGCATACCGTTGCCCTCCTGGCTTCATCCAATGAAAAGCCCCCGGTTCGGCCGTCCCGCGATCTGTTGGGGGGCGTACTTGGAGGGCTGGATGGCTTCGATTCTGCCGGGTTCGAATCAGGCACACAAGCGGCAGAGGCGACACGCCGCCTACAGGATCGCGATCTTCGCCTTGGCCAGCGCCTCGCGCACCATCCCGTCATTGGCCTCGGTCACCGGCCGCGTCAGTTCCCACAGGAACGTCACCCGGAACCCGGATTTCACCGCGTCCTGTGCGCTCCACAGCACGCAGTAGTCGCGCGCCAGGCCGCACACATGCACTTCGCGGATACCGCGCTCGTGCAGCCAGCCGGCCAGGCCGGTCGCCGGACGGGTGCCATCGGGGCCATGGTTCTCGCGGAACGCGCTGTACGAATCCACCTGCTGGCGGGTGCCCTTGCGCAGGATCAGGTCGGCCACGGTCCAGTCCACGCCCGGGTGCAGCACGGCACCGTCGCTGCCCTGCACGCAGTGGTCCGGCCACAGGGTCTGCGGCTGTGCGTGCAGCAGGATGGCTTCGAACGGCAGGTGCCCCGGATGCTGGCTGGCGAACGAGGCGTGGTCGGCCGGGTGCCAGTCCTGGGTGGCCACCACCGTGCGGTAGCGGCGCTCGGCCAGCAGGCGGGCGATCGGTGCCACCAGGGCGTCGCCCTGGTCACAGGCCAGCGCGCCGCCGGGCATGAAGTCCGGCTGCAGGTCGATCACCAGCAGGGCGATGTCGGCGGGCAGGGCGGTCATGGCAGGTCCGTACAACGGAAGAGGGGCGACCAGCGTGGCCGCCCCTCGCACGGACGTCAATCGCCGCCGGGCGCGTCGTTGTCCTGGCCGTAATACAGCAGGCCGATCTGGATGCGTGGGCGGCCCGTCTCGCGGCGGTGGCGGTTGGCGTCGCGCAGCGAGTACACACAGCCGCAGTACTCCTGCTGGTAGAACTGCTCGCGCTTGCTGATCTCGATCATGCGGCTGGCACCGCCGCCCTTGCGCCAGTTGTAGTCCCAGTACTGCAGGCCCTCATAGCGCGAAGCGGCGCGGACACCGCACTCGTTGATCTGCGCCATGTTCTTCCAGCGCGAAATGCCCAGCGACGAGCTGATGGTGTCGTAGCCGTGCTCATGCGCATACAGCGCGGTGCGCTCGAAGCGCATGTCAAAGCACATCGTGCAGCGGATGCCGCGCTCGGGTTCGTTCTCCATGCCGCGCGCGCGGCTGAACCAGTTGTCGGTGTCGTAGTCGCAGTCGATGAAGGGAATGCCGTGCTGCTCGGCGAAGCGGATGTTCTCCTGCTTGCGCAGCTCGTACTCCTTCACCGGGTGGATGTTGGGGTTGTAGAAGAAGATCGCGTAGTCGATCCCGGAGGCGGTGATCGCCTCCATGACTTCGCCCGAACACGGTGCGCAGCAGGAATGCAGCAGCAGGCGCTGGCCGTTGTCGGGCAGGGTCAGGGTGGGGCGCTGGAGTTCGGTCATCGTTCAGTACCGCACGGGCCGCCGGCAACGGCGGCGGCCCGTGCATCGGATTGCGGGAAAGAATCAGGCGACGCGGGCGTCTTCGTGTTCGCTGCGCAGCTCCACTGCGGCGGCGACCAGCGCCTGCAGCGCCGCGCGGGTTTCGGGCCAACCGCGGGTCTTCAGCCCGCAATCCGGGTTCACCCACAGCTGTTCCGGCTTCAGCACGGCCAGCGCCCGGCGCAGCAGGTCAACCATCTCGGCCTTGTCCGGCACCCGCGGCGAGTGGATGTCATACACGCCCGGGCCGATCTCGTTGGGATAGTTGAACTTCACGAACGCGTCCAGCAGTTCCATGCGCGAGCGCGAGGTCTCGATCGAGATCACGTCGGCGTCCATCGCGGCGACCGAGTGGATGATGTCGTTGAACTCGGAGTAGCACATGTGGGTATGGATCTGGGTGGCATCGCGCACGCCGCTGGTGCTGATGCGGAATGATTCCACCGCCCAGTCCAGATAGGCGCGCCACTGCGCGCGTCGCAGCGGCAGGCCTTCGCGGATCGCCGGTTCGTCCACCTGGATCACGCCGATGCCGGCCGCCTCCAGATCGTGTACTTCATCGCGCAGCGCCAGCGCGATCTGCCGGCAGGTGACATCGCGTTCCTGGTCATCGCGCACGAATGACCACTGCAGCACGGTCACCGGACCGGTCAGCATGCCCTTCATCGGCTTGTCGGTGAGCGATTGTGCGTAGCTGGACCAGCGCACGGTCATCGGCTGCGGACGGCTGACATCGCCGAAGATGACCGGCGGCTTCACGCAACGCGAGCCATAGCTCTGCACCCAGCCATTGCCGGTGAACGCAAAGCCCTGCAGCTGCTCGCCGAAATACTCCACCATGTCGTTGCGCTCGAACTCACCGTGCACCAGTACGTCCAGGCCGAGCTCTTCCTGCACGCGCACGGCTTGCGCGGTCTGTTGTTCCAGGAACGCCTCGTACTCGGCCAGGCCGAGCTTGCCGGACTTGAACCGGGCACGTGCCTCGCGCACCTCCAGGGTCTGCGGGAACGAGCCGATCGTGGTGGTCGGCAGCAGCGGCAGCTGCAGCGCGGCGTGCTGCGCGGTGCGGCGCTGCGGGTAGGCGCTGTGGCGCTGGGCATCGGCGGCGGTGAGCGCCTCCAGGCGCGCGGCCACGGCCGGGTTGTGCACGCGCGGCGAACGGCGGCGGCCCTCCAGCGCGGCGCGGTTGGCGGCCAGCCCGGCATCGGCGCTGGCCTTGCCGTCCAGCGCATCGGCCAGCAGGCGCAGTTCCTGCAGCTTCTGGGTCGAGAACGCCAGCCAGCCCTTCAGTTCGTCATCCAGCTTCTTCTCCAGCGACAGGTCGACCGGACTGTGCAGCAGCGAACACGACGGTGCCAGCCACAGCTTGTCGGCACCCCGGTTGACGTGGGCGAAGCGGGCCAGGATCAGGGCGTTGTCCAGGTGCGTGCGCCAGATGTTGCGGCCGTTGACCAGGCCGGCAGACAGCACGCGCTCGGCCGGCAGGACCTTCAGCAGTGCATCCAGCTGTTCCGGTGCGCGTACCAGGTCCACGTGCAGGCCATCCACCGGCAGCCGCGCCGCCAGGCCGAGGTTGTCGTCCAGCGCACCAAAGTAGGTGGCGACCAGCAGCTTCGGGCGCTTCGCCGCGGCCAGCGCCGCATAGGCCCGTTCAAAGGCGGCGTGCGCATCGGGGCCCAGGTCCTGCACCAGCAGCGGCTCATCCAGCTGCACCCAGTCGGCACCGGCATCGGCCAGCTGGCCGAGCAGCTGCACGTAGGCCGGCAGCAGTGCGTCCAGCAGGGCCAGTGCGTTGCTGCCGTCGGTAGTCTTGGACAGCAGCAGGAAGCTGACCGGCCCCAGCAGCACCGGGCGGGTATGGATGCCCAGCGCCCTGGCTTCGTTGAACTCGGCCAGCGGCTTGTCGCCCCGCAGCGTGAACGCCTGGCCGGCATGCAGTTCCGGCACCAGATAGTGATAGTTGGTGTCGAACCACTTGGTCATTTCCAGCGCGCGCAGGTCGGTGCCATCGCGCTGCAGCCCGCGCGCGGTGGCGAAGTAGGCGGCCAGCGGATCGCGCGCCGCCAGCGCACGGTAACGTTCGGGAATGGCATCGAACAGCCAGGCGGTATCCAGTACCTGGTCATACAGGCTGAAATCGTTGCTCGGCGGCACATCCACACCGGCCTCGATCTGCAGCTGCCAGTGCCGCGCGCGCAGTGCGGCGGCGGTGGCCAGCAGGGTGGCGGCATCGTCATCGCCGGCCCAGTGGCGTTCGAGCGCCCGCTTCAGTTCGCGCTTGGCGCCGATGCGGGGGAAGCCCAGGTTGGTAACAGTGGTCATTGCAGCGTGTCCTCATTGCGTATCGGCATTGAGGAACGAAGGAACTGCAGGGCGACGCGTACCGTTGCCGGTCCACGGGCGCCTTGCCAGCGACCTTCGCCCCCGCGGGCGAACCGGATGCCGTGAAAAGGGCGCACGTGACCACGCATCCCGCTCAGGCAGGACGTCGCTGGTCCCGGCAACCCTCCCCGCGGAGAGTCCAGGTCGAGTCAGGGGACGGTCGTGTCCCCCGGCCGGGGCCGGTATTCGGGCTGATGGACACGGGCCGTGCGGCCCACCTAGTACCTGCCGCTTCCCAGGCGCATGCCCAGTGCTGTTGGCAGGATTCGTTTCCATTCACCGCTGCGGGGCAGCTCCGGAATGGGCGCGCGACGCGCCTTCACCGGATTCCCGTTTAAATCCATCCCTTCATTCGCATGAAGAGATGGATACCTTCGGCGTGCACAAGGTAGGCCGGTTGGCGGCAATGGTCAAGGGGCGGCAGCCAGCAGCAGAGGACCCGGCGCGGCGTGCATCGCCGGCCGGGCCCGGGGCGTGGCGGTCTCAGTGCTGGGCCGCGGCGCGCGCGCGGATGTCATCCAGGCGCTGGTCGTGCAGGAGGCGGCCGTTTTCCCACACGGTCACCATCGCATCTTCGCAGCCGGGCGGCAGGCGCTCATCACCGTCGGCGGGCAGCGGCACCGTGTGCAGGCTGCCATCGGCGACCCGCCGCAGCAGGCGCATGCGGCCACGCTTGCTGGTCTTGCCGGCATCGGTGACCGGATCCTTGTAGACATCGGCCCACTGGCCATCGATGCGGGCCGCCGAACACTTCAGCGCGAACTTCTGGGTATCCCGGTCCAGCCGCTGCAGCAGGGCGCCACCCATGCCGAAGGCCACGTTGTCGGCCGAATAGCCGTCTCCGGTCGTTCGCTGCAGGATCGCGCGGATCGTGCCGGGGTTGATGCCATCCCCCTGGATCACGCGCACGTGGTTGAGTACGCGGTAGCCCTTGGCATTGAGCGTGTGCCCAAAGGCCTCGTCCAGCCTGCGCAGGCTTTCGGCAACGATCTCCACCGGATCACCCGAATCCGGGCGGATCACCAGTGTCGCACCCGAGGCCACCACTTCATCGCGCAACGTCGTGCCCCAGTGCTCGCTGATGGCGCGGAAGATGTCGTAGCTGTCCGACACCACTGCGACGATCGCGCCTGGCTTGCCGAACTGGCGCAGCATGTTGCGGTACGCCTCCACTTCCCGCTCGCGGCCCCAGCTGGTGATGGTGCTGTGCTCGGCAGCGGGAATGGAATAACCCGCCATCGGCGCGTGGTAGTGCGCGCGGGCCAGGCACAGCGCCGACACGGTATCGGTACCGAGGAAACTGACCAGGTGCGCGGCACCGCCCAGTGCGGCCGATTCCAGGCTGGATACGCCGCGCGCGCCGAAGTCGTGCAGCTTGAACGGCAGCTGCCCCTGCGGGTCGTCGCTGGTCTGCTGCAGGAAGCCGGCGATGGTCTGCCGCGCATGCCAGCTGATGGTGGCCACGGTGACCGGGTACCACACACGCAGCAGCAGGGTTTCCAGGTACGAGGGCACCCAGAACGCCGCCGGATCGGTCGACTCGATGGTCATCAGCGCTTGGTGCGTGGGCACCACACTGCCCTCGGGCACGGCGCGGATGCGCACCGGCAGGTGGCCGCCCAGGCGGTCGACGATGTCGCGCCAGCCGGCCTCGTTGAACGGTTCGCCATGGGCGGCGAACACCGCAGCGGCGTCGTCGATGTCGGCGTGGGTGACCGGCCGTGCCAGCGCATCCTTGAGGATCGCCTGCAGGCCGAAGAACACCGTGCGGTCGTGCAGGCCGCCACGCGATTCCACGTAGAAGAACGTGGCATCGGTACCCGGCGGGTACTGCAGCCAGTGGCTGGCCTTGTAGCTGTCGGTGTTGAGGAGAAGATTATCGAGGTACTGCATGACGGAAGCTCCTTCGCGTCGAGTGACACCGGCGGTCTGTCCGCCAGTGGGAAAGCCGGGCCTGTCAGCCGCGGCCGAGGAAATACTCCAGGATGTGCAGGTGGTCTTCGAACAGCTGCGGGCCCATGTCCAGCGCTTCGCTGACCGGAATCCAGCGCGCCTTGTCGGCATCGTCGCCGCCACGCACCGGCGGCAGCTCACCGGCCGGGAACTCGAAGTGGAAACCGTGGGTGATGGTGCGGCCACGCTGGCTGCGGTCGGGGTGGTCGAACACCTGCTGGCCCTTCAGCGATCCCTTCAGCACGGGCAGTGGGATCTTCAGCCGGGTTTCCTCGCGCAGTTCGCGCAGGCAGCTGTCAAGCAGGCTCTGCTCCTGGCCGACGAAGCCGCCGGGCAGCGCCCACAGGCCCTTGCCGGGTTCCGAACGGCGCCGCACCAGCAGCACGTGGCCCGAATGCACCACCACCGCATCGGTGGTGACGAAGGTGGGCGCATAGGGCGCATCCTTCCAGGCCGCCTTGTACTGTTCGATGAAGCGGTACTCGGCCACCAGCTGGCCGTAGGCAGGTGCGCTCTTGCGGAACGCTTCGAGCATGTCGTACACCGGCGCCGGCACGTTGCCCCGCAGCATCAGCAGCGCACCGTGGAAATCCACGTCACCGGCTTCGAACAGGTAACGCCGCAGTTCGGTGGCCGACAGGGTGGCGGTGTGCTGCACATCGACCAGCGGCCACTGCGGGAATTCGCGCAGGTAGTAGCTGGAGGCATCCTTGTCCATGCCGATCAGGCCAACCTTCGCATCGGCGGCGGCACCGTCGTTGCGCAGCGCTTCGGCCACCTGGCGCTGCACGTTGGCGATCCACTGCGCTTCGTTGTACAGGTGGTCGCGCAGCGGGCGGATCAGCAGGCGGTCGGTGTGGCCGTCGAGGGCGGCCTGGATCATCACGGCGCGTTCGGCCACGGTCCAGGGATTGCGCAGGCTGCGGGGGGTATCGGCAGAGCCGACCAGGAAGATCAGCTTGCGGGCCCGGCTCAGGGCCAGGCGGGCAACGGCGGCGTGGCCGTTGTGGAAGGGCTCGAAACGCCCGATGAAAACCAGATAGTCGAATTCCATGAGAATCCCTCATGTCGTTGTGGCAGCCGCGGGTCTGTCCCTTGGCTTGCCGCAGATGCTACGCCGATGGTGCAGGCGGTCAAGCCCGCAGCCATGCCGTCTGCTGAACGCCGCGGCGTGCTGCCCGGACTGGGCTGCCGTTCTCAGGCCCTGAGAAGCCTCTGCGCCATACTGGCATCCACGCGGCGGACGGCATGCATGGGGCACGACAGTGGCGGACAAGTACTGCGATCTGGTCATGAAGGGCGGCATCACCAGCGGCATCGTGTACCCCAATGCGGTACTGGCGCTGGCCCGTGACTACCGCTTCAAGAGCATCGGCGGCACCTCGGCCGGGGCCATCGCCGCGGCGGTGGCGGCGGCGGCGGCGTGCGGCGATCGCCGCCAGCAGGCCGGCGAGCAGCTGCCCGACGATGCCGGCTATGGCGGGCTGTCGGCGGTATCGGCGCAGCTGTCGCAGCGTGGCTTCATCTACCGCCTGTTCCAGCCGGCGCGCGGTGCACGTGCCGCCTATCGGCTGCTGGTGGTGCTGACCGGCAATGCCAGCCTGCCGCGCAAGCTGCTGTGCCTGGCCGTCGCCGTGTTCGAGATCGCGCCGCTGGAGGTGCTGGTGTCGTTGGCGCTGCTGCTGGGCCTGGGGTGGTGGGGCGGCGGCTGGAGCGGCGTGGCGGCGACGCTGCTGCCGTCGGTGCTGTGCGCCTATGGTGCGGGCGTGGCTGCTGCCGCGCTGCGGGTGGCGCGGGTGGCGCGGCGCAACCTGCTGGGCCTGTGCAGCGGGCTGGGTCGCGATGCGGATACGCCCGCGCTGACCGAGTGGCTGCACACCTGCCTGCAGCAGCTGTCCGGCAAGCCGCTGGACGCGCCGCTCACCTTCGCCGACCTGCACGCTGCACCGCGCTATGCCGGCGAGCCGGACAGCCCGCATGCGATCAGCCTGCAGATGATCACCACCTGCATCTCGCACAACGAACCACGCACGCTGCCGCTGGGCGGCGCGCAGTTCTGGTTCCTGCGCGAGGAGTTCGAGCAGCTGTTCCCCGCCAGCGTGGTGCAGTGGCTGGTGACGCAGGCCGGCCCGCCGCTGGAGGTGGAAGGGCGGCGCTATTTCCACCTGCCGCAGGGCCCGCAGCTGCCGGTGCTGGTGGCCACGCGCATGAGCCTGAGTTTCCCGCTGCTGATCAGCGCAGTGCCGCTGCACGAGCCATCGCGCCGCGAGCGCCGCTGCGAACCGTCGGCTGCCGCACCGGACCAGGAGCACAACGTGGCCGACAGCATGGAAGGCCTGACCAGTGCCGGACAGGCCTGCGGCCCAGTGATCACCGCGTTCCGCATCTGCTGGTTCTCCGACGGCGGCATCAGCAGCAACTTCCCGATCCATCTGTTCGACGCGGCCCTGCCGCGCTGGCCGACGTTCGCCATCAACCTGGTCTATCCGCAGCATGCCGAAGAGATGAACCCGCGCGGCAGTGGCCGCCAGGCACTGGAACATGCGGTTTTCCTGCCCACCGAGAACCGCCATGGCTGGCAGCGCACCTACCAGTCGATCGCCACGCCGCTGGCGGCTGCCGAGCTGGGCCGCTTCCTGTTCGCGGTGGTGGCGACCATGCAGAACTGGCGCGATCTGCTGCAGGCGCGCGCGCCCGGCTACCGCGACCGCATCGTGCACGTGAGCCTGCAGGGCGACGAGGGCGGCATGAACCTGGACATGCCACAGGAGGTGCTGACCCGCATCGCCGACAAGGGCAGTCTGGCCGGTGCGCGCTTCTGTGCGTTCTCGTTCCAGAACCACTACTGGATCCGTTGGCGCAACCTGGCCTCGGCCTACCAGCGCTACACGCTGGAGGTGTCGCGTACCGATGATCCGGCGCAGCAGGTGCTGGCCTACCACGCCGCTTACTCGATGGTCGCCCGTGGTGAACCCAATCCCCCGTCATACAAGCTGGGCTCGGAGGACAAGCGGCTGGCATCGCAGCGGTTGTGGGGCCTGATGGTGGAGCAGGGCCGTACCTGGGAAGACCTGGGCCCGGACCTGACCGACGGCGCACCGCGCCCGCTGCCGCAGATGAAGGTCACGCCGATCTACTGACCGCGACGGATACAATCGCCGCCCCTCCTTGCAAGGAATGCCCCATGTCCGCCCGCCAGGACCTGCTGGACCTGCTTGAACGCCTCGACGCACGCGATCCGGAGCACCTGCCGGTGGTACCGCTGGCTGCGTATTTCGAAGGCAACGATTGCGAAGCGTGCATCGCACCGAACCAGTGGGGTTACGGTCGCCCGCCGATCGCCGAGCTGTACGCACGCCTGGCTGCGATCGCCGGGAAGCCTGAAGTGGAAGGCGTCTACGTGGGCCTGCACCAGGACTGGGGCAGTGCATTGGAAGACGACAGCGAATGGCCCGCCGCAGAGAACGTTCACGTCTTGACCCGCGCCGATGCCGCAACCGTGGAAGGCTGGCTGCAGGGCCTGGAATGCGACGGCGTTGGCGAAGGCTGGCCGTACGGGCAGCACATCGACGCGCCGGTGCCCTCTGCCGGCCATCGCGTGCTGACCGTGTTCTGGGATTGATGCAGGTGGGCTCAGATCCGCTTGGCGCAAGACGCGGGATCTGACGCTGTTTTCAGACCGCGTTGCCGGTGGTGCGCCAGCTGCCGCTGCGCTCGCCGGACATGGACCGGCGCTACCGGCCCGGCAGCTGCGCGAACGCGCGCTGCATGCAGTCCTCGCGCGGGCACACCCGACAGCCCGGCCCGATCGACACCGAGTTGCCCGGGCTCTGCACATCCAGCCCCAGCGAATACACCAGGCGCTCGGCGTGCTGCAGATCGCAGCCCAGCGCCACCGCAAACGTCTTGCGTGGCTGGCCATGGCCGACAGGACCACTGCTGACCTGCCGCGCCAGCCAGAAGTGGCGCCGTCCATCAGGCATGCGCGCGGTCTGGGTAAGGATGCGCCCGGGTTGGTTGAAGGCCTCGTAGACGATCCACAGGGGGCACGAGCCGCCCACCTGCGAGAAGTGGAAATCGGTCGCTGAGTGGCGTTTGGACACATTGCCCGCGCGGTCCACGCGGATGAAGAAGAACGGCAGGCCGGGTGCGCTGCGCCGTGCCAGCGTGCTCAGCCGATGGCAGACCGCTTCGAAGCCGACGCCGAACTGATGGGCCAGCAGTTCGATGTCGTAGCTGCTGCTCTCGGCCGCGCGCAGGAAGCGCATGTAGGGCATCACCAGCGCGCCGGCGAAGTAGTTCGACAGGCCGATACGTGCCTGCGCGATGCGCGCGTCATCGCTGAAGCCGGCACGCGCCACCACCGCATCGATCTGCGGCAGGTACCCGTGCAGGGCCAGTTCGGCGGCCATCTGGAATGCCTGCTGGCCCGGCTCCAGGTAATCGGGCAGCCACAGCCGCCGCGCACCGGCGTCGTACTGGCGCTTCTCGCGCCCGGCCTGCAGCGCGGCCACCTCCACCAGCACGCCATGGCGATCGGCCAGCAGCTGGCGCAGACGCGGCGCAACGTGCCCGGGCGACAACCCCCACTCGGCGAACAGCTGTTCGGCCAGTTCGTCCAGCTCGGGAATGTGGTTGTGCATGCGGTTGAAGAACTCGCGCACCTGGTCGCCGGCGGGCAGGGTGTTGCCGGCGCCGGGCTCGCCCAGCTGGAATTCCAGCGCGGCGGCGTGCTCGCGCAGGGCCAGGTGGCGGCGATGCAGGTCCAGCAGCGCGCGGCTGACCTGCGGCAGGTTGCCGGCCAGCGCGCGCAGTTCGGTGGCGCTGACCTCGGCCAGGCCCAGGTCGCGCAGGGTCTCGCCCAGCGCTTCCTGTAGCGCCGCGGGCTCATCCTCGTCGAACAGGGCCGAAATATCGCCCAGTACCTCGCCCAGCTTCTTCTGTACCGCAGGCGTCAGCGGGCGCTTGTTGCGCTCGATCTGGTTCAGGTAGCTTGCCGACAGCCCCAGCGCCTGCGCCAGGGCCGCCTGGCTGTAGCCGCGCTGTTCTCGCAGCCGCAGCAGGCGAAGGCCGAGTTGCCGCTGGGTGGCTGAATAATTCACAGAATTAACAGGAATCGTCTGGCGTGTTGGCCAGATTAAGCGGATTCAGTCCGGAAATCGAGGCCGGCGCTGTGAATAATGCCAAGCATCTTTCGCACCCTGTGGGATTGTCGTCATGACTGTTGCAGCGCCCCGTATCCGCATGCTGATCGATGGCCAGTTCATTGAATCGGCCACCTCCCACTGGCAGGACGTGATCAACCCGGCCACCCAGGACGTGCTGGCCCAGGTGCCGTTCGCCACCACCGGCGAAGTGGACGCCGCCGTCGCTGCCGCCAAGGAAGCCTTCACCACCTGGCGCAAGACCCCGATCGGCACCCGCGCGCGCATCTTCCTGAAGTACCAGCAGTTGATCCGCGAGCACATGAGCGAGCTGGCGCACATCCTCACCGCCGAACAGGGCAAGACCCTGCCCGACGCCGAAGGCGATGTGTTCCGTGGCCTGGAAGTGGTCGAGCATGCTGCGGCCATCGGCAACCTGCAGCTGGGCGAGCTGGCCAACAACGTGGCCAATGGCGTGGATACCTACAGCATCATGCAGCCGCTGGGCGTGTGCGCCGGCATCACCCCGTTCAACTTCCCGGCGATGATCCCGCTGTGGATGTTCCCGATGGCGATCGCCACCGGCAACACCTTCATCCTCAAGCCGTCCGAACAGGACCCGATGGTCACCATGCGCCTGGTCGAACTGGCGTTGGAAGCCGGCATTCCGAAGGGCGTGCTCAACGTCGTCCACGGTGGCGAGGAAGTGGTCAACGCGATCTGCGACCACCCGGACATCAAGGCGGTGTCGTTCGTCGGTTCGACCCGCGTCGGCACCCACGTCTACAACCGTGCCTCGCTGGCCGGCAAGCGCGTGCAGTGCATGATGGGCGCCAAGAACCATGCCGTGGTGCTGCCGGACGCCAACAAGGAACAGACCCTCAATGCGATGGTCGGTGCCGCCTTCGGTGCCGCAGGCCAGCGCTGCATGGCCGCTTCCACGCTGGTGCTGGTGGGCGAGGCCCGTGGCTGGGTGCAGGACCTGGTGGCCAAGGCAAAGACCCTGAAGGTCAGCGGTGGCACCGTGGCCGGCACCGATGTCGGCCCGGTCATTTCCTGCAGCGCGCGTGAGCGCGTGGAGGGGCTGATCGCCTCGGGCGTGGAGCAGGGCGCCAAGCTGGTGCTGGACGGCCGCGCGCCGCAGGTCGATGGCTTCGAGAAGGGCAACTTCGTCGGCCCGACCATCTTTGCCGGTGTCACCACCGACATGCGCATCTACCAGGAAGAAATCTTCGGGCCGGTGCTGGTCATCCTCGAAGCGGAAACGCTGGACGAGGCCATCGCGCTGGTCAACAGCAACCCGAACGGCAACGGCACCGCACTGTTCACCCAGAGCGGCGCGGCCGCGCGCAGGTTCCAGGAAGACATCGATGTCGGCCAGGTCGGCATCAACGTGCCGATCCCGGTGCCGGTGCCGCTGTTCTCGTTCACCGGTTCGCGCGCCTCCAAGCTGGGTGACCTGGGCCCGTACGGCAAGCAGGTGGTGCTGTTCTACACCCAGACCAAGACCGTCACCGCGCGCTGGTTCGACGACGAGACGCTGAGCCACGGCGTCAACACCACGATCAGCCTGAAGTAAGCAGGGAACAGCCATGAGCCACTCGATGACGACGGAACAGGACGAAGCGCAGCAGGCGTACCGCGAAGCCGCGCGCGACTTCGCACAGGCCGAACTGGCGCCGCACGCCGCGCGATGGGATGCGGAGGGCATCTTTCCGCGCGAGGCGATCGCCAAGGCCGGTGAACTGGGCTTCTGCGGTCTGTACATGGACCCGGAAGTCGGCGGCAGCGGCCTCAGCCGCCTGGACGCCGCCGTCGTCATCGAGGAGCTCGCCAACGTCGACCCGTCGACCGCGGCGTACATCAGCATCCACAACATGGCCTCGTGGATGGTGTCGCAGTGGGGCCAGCCGGCACTGCGCGATGCGTGGGGCAACGACCTGTCTTCGGGCAGCAAGCTGGCCTCGTACTGCCTGACCGAACCGGGTGCCGGTTCCGATGCGGCCTCGTTGAAAACCACGGCGGTGCGCGATGGCGACCACTACGTGCTGAACGGCGCCAAGGCCTTCATTTCCGGTGCCGGTGCCACCGAACTGCTGGTGGTGATGGCGCGTACCGGCGGTGCCGGTGCGGGCGGTGTCAGCGCGATCGCGGTGCCGTCCGACCTGCCGGGCATCAGCTTCGGCCGCAAGGAAGAGAAAATGGGCTGGAACAGCCAGCCCACCCGCGGCATCACCTTCGAGAACGTCCGCGTGCCGGTCAGCCACCTTCTGGGAGAGGAAGGCGGCGGCTTCAAGCTGGCGATGAAGGGGCTCGATGGCGGCCGCATCAACATCGCCGCGTGCTCGCTGGGTGCGGCGCAGGGTGCGCTGGATGCCGCACGCCGCTACATGGGCGAGCGCCGCCAGTTCGGCAAGGCGCTGGCGGAATTCCAGGCGCTGCAGTTCAAGCTGGCCGACATGGTCACCCAGCTGGTCGCGGCGCGGCAGATGGTGCACACCGCCGCACGCAAGCTCGATGCCGGTGCCAGCGATGCCAACGTGTGGTGTGCGATGGCCAAGCGCTTCGCCACCGATGCCGGCTTCGCCATCTGCAACGAAGCGCTGCAGATCCACGGCGGCTATGGCTACATCCGCGAATACCCGATCGAGCGCCTGCTGCGCGACAGCCGCGTGCACCAGATCCTGGAAGGCACCAACGAGATCATGCGGGTGATCGTTGCCCGTCACCTGCTCAACACCGAAGAGGAACTGCGATGAAGGATTGGCGTACCCAGGAGCACGTGGGCCTGAAGGTCGAGGCCGATGGCCACACCGCCGTGGTCACCCTGCACAACCCGCCGGCGCACACCTGGACCGTGCACAGCCTGTCGGCGCTGCGCGACCTGGTCGGCGCGCTCAACGCAGACCGCGACATCTACGCGCTGGTGATCACCGGCGACGGCGAAAAATTCTTCTCCGCGGGTGCCGATCTCAACCAGTTCGCATCGGGCGACAAGGCCGCCGCGCGCGAAGCCGCACGCCGGTTCGGTGAAGCCTTCGAAGCGCTGTCCGGCTTCCGTGGCGTGTCGATCGCCGCGATCAACGGTTACGCCATGGGCGGTGGCCTGGAATGCGCGCTGGCCTGCGACCTGCGCATCATCGAAGAGCACGCCCAGGTGGCATTGCCGGAGGCCACCGTCGGCCTGCTGCCGTGCGCCGGCGGCACCCAGAACCTGCCGCGCCTGGTCGGCGAAGGCTGGGCCAAGCGCATGATCCTGCTGGGCGAGCGCATCAACGCTGAAACCGCCGTGCGCATTGGTCTTGCCGAGGAAAAGGTCGGCAAGGGCGAAGCCAAGGCACTGGCGCTGGACTGGGCGAACAAGGCCGGCAAGCAGAGCCCGACCAGCATTGCTGCCTGCAAGGCGCTGGTGCAGTCCACCCGCACCGGCACCCATGCCGCGGCCCTGGTGGCCGAGCGCGAAGCCTTTGTCGATCTGTTCGACACGGCCGACCAGGTCGAGGGTGTGAGTGCCTTCCTGGAAAAGCGCACCGCGCAGTGGAAGAACGCATGAGCACCGACACCGCTGCTGCCGACGCACCGGTGCTGTTCGAAGAGCGCGTGGCCGGTAATGGCACGCGCATCGGCATCGCTACGCTCAACGCGCCGCGTACGCTCAATGGCTTCTCGCTGCCGATGGCGCACCTGCTGCTGAAGCAGTTGAATGCCTGGGCAGACGACGATGGCATCGCGATGGTGGTGCTGCAGGGCGCGGGCGAAAAGGCGTTCTGCGCCGGTGGCGACCTGCACAGCCTGTACAAGGCCATGGTCGCCTTCCGCGAAGCCGGCCACGGCGACATCCGCGAGAACGACTACGCCGCCGAGTTCTTCGACGTCGAGTACCGCGTCGATTACCTCATCCATACCTACGCCAAGCCGATCCTGTGCTGGGGCCATGGCATCGTGATGGGCGGCGGCATCGGCCTGATGTCCGGCGCCAGCCATCGCGTGGTCAGCGAGCGCTCCAAGCTGGCCTTCCCGGAAATCACCGTCGGCCTGTTCCCCGATGTGGGTGGCAGCTGGCTGCTGCCGCGCGTTCCGGGCAAGGGCGGCCTGTTCCTGGCGCTCACCGGCGCGCTGCTCAATCCCGGTGATGCCATCTATGCCGGCCTGGCCGACGTGCACGTGGCCGAAGAACGCCGCAGCGCGGTGTTCGATGCGCTGCTGCAGGTGGCGTGGTCTGCCGACGCCGCGCGCAACCACGAGCGCCTGTCGCAGCTGTTGATGTCCTTCGCCACGGACGCGGCGACCGGTCCGCTGCTGGGCCACGCCGCGCAGGTCGATGCGCTGTGCGAAGGCGATGACCTTGAAGCGATCGTCGCGCGCATTGCCGGCCTGCAGACCGACGACGCCTGGCTGCAGGCGGCACAGAAAACCCTCGCCGCGGGTGCGCCGGGCTCGGCACGCCTGGCGTTCGAACTGCAGCGCCGCAGCGCGGGCCAGGACCTGGCCAGCGTCTACCGCCTGGAGTACATCGTTGCCCTGCATTGCGCCGCGCACGGGGATTTCGCCGAAGGCATCCGCGCGCTGCTGATCGACAAGGACCGTACTCCGCAGTGGAAGCCGGCCACCCTGACCGAGGCCACCCCCGCGTGGGCCGATACGTTCTTCGCTTCTCCCTGGGCCGACGCCGCGCATCCGCTGGCCGACCTGGGCACCCCTGTCGTTGAAAGGAGCCTGGCATGAGCCGTATTGCATTCATTGGGTTGGGCAACATGGGCGGCCCGATGGCCGCCAATCTGGTCAAGAACGGCCACAGCGTGCGCGTGTTCGACCTGGTGCCGGCCGCCGTGCAGGCGGCGGTGGATGCCGGCGCCAGTGCCGCGGCGTCGGCGCGCGAGACCCTGGCCGACGCCGAGGTGGTGATCTCGATGCTGCCGGCCAGCCGCCACGTCGAGGGCGTGTACCTGGGCGAGGATGGCATCCTCGGCGCCATTCCGGCCGGTGCGCTGGTCATCGACTGCAGCACGATCGCCCCGGCCAGCGCCCGCAAGGTCTCCGAAGCCGCCGCCGCGCGTGGGCTGCAGATGATCGATGCGCCGGTATCCGGCGGTACCGCCGGTGCCCAGGCCGGCACCCTGACCTTCATCGTCGGTGGCGAAGAGGACGCGCTGGAACGCGCGCGCCCGGTACTGCAGGCGATGGGCAAGAACATCTTTCACGTCGGCGCCAGCGGTGCCGGCCAGGTCGCCAAGCTGTGCAACAACATGGCGCTGGGCGTGATCATGGCCGTCACCGGTGAAGCCATCGCACTCGGCGTGGCGCACGGGCTGGACCCGAAGGTGCTGTCGCAGATGATGGCGGTCAGTACCGGCCGCAGCTGGGCGACGGAAGTGTGCAATCCGTGGCCGGGCGTGCTGGAAAACGCGCCGGCCTCGCGTGGCTACAGCGGCGGCTTCGGCAGCGACCTGATGCTGAAGGACATGGGCCTGGCCGTGGAAGCGGCGATGAGTGTCGGCGCCTCGATCCCGCTGGGCGAAGTGGCCCGCAACCTGTACTCGATGAATCACCAGGCCGGCCGCGGCAAGCTGGATTTCTCCAGCGTCGTGCAGCTCATCACGAGCGAGAAGTAAGCGAATGCGTCCCCGGCCCTGTGCCGGGGCCCACCCGAGGTGGGATGGGCGGATGCCCGGTTTCGACCGGCATCCGCCCATTTTTTTGCTCTTGCAGTGATAGTGCCGGCCGCTGGCCGGCATCACCGCATCAGGCAACGATCAGCGTCACGTCGATGTTGCCGCGGGTGGCATTCGAGTACGGGCACACGATATGCGCCTTCTGCACCAGTTCTTCCACCTGCTCGCGCGGCACGCCCGGCACGTTGATGGTCAGCTCGGCTTCGATACCGAAGCCGGTCGGGATCTGGCCGATGCCGACCTTGCCGGTCACGGTGGTCTCGGCCGGCAGCGCTACCTTGGCCTGGCCCGCCACGAACTTCAGCGCGCCCAGGAAGCAGGCCGAGTAGCCGGCGGCAAACAGCTGTTCCGGGTTGGTGCCCGGGCCACCGGCGCCGCCCAGCTCGCGCGGGGTCGACAGCTGGATGTCCAGCACGTTGTCGGAGGAGATGGAACGGCCTTCACGGCCGCCGGTGGAGGTGGCCTGGGCGGTGTACAGAACCTTTTCGATGGACATGGGATGCTCCTGGTCAGTGGGTGGGTGGTGCGTTGGAGCCTACTTTGCCCGGTTCCCGGGTACGTTGGGTTGCAAGGCGTACGAAAAATTTGATCGATCGTCCTGCCGGCCTAGATCGTCCATTCGCGGTCGGTGGTGAACATGATGGTCAGCCAGCGGTCCGGCGACGCCTCGCCCAGCGCATCGCCGATCTCGTCGCGCAACTGGTCCCATTCCCGCAGGGGACGCGGCGGGTCGTTTTCCGGCACCACGAAGAACAGCTCGATCTGCTCGCCGCGGCCCACCTGCGCCACGTAGCTGCGGTGTTCGACGAAGCCGTGCCGGGCGACGATGCCGCGCGCGACCGCATCCACGTGCGCCTGCAGTTCCGGCGGCGTGACCAGCAGGATGCCGGCCAGCGCCCGCCGCACGGTGCCGAGCGGGGCGACCATCACCAGCACGCAGACGAAGGCGAGGATGGCCGGATCGATGTACGGCCCGACCCAGGCCAGCGACGTGCCGCGCACCAGCACGCCACCGAGGAAGGCCAGCAGGTAGCAGGCCGACATGCTGGCCGCGATCACCCAGTTCTTCGCGTCCAGCGCGATGAACTCCGAGCCGATGCGACGGTTGGCACGCAGCACGAACCAGGCCAGCGCACTTTCGCCGACGATCGACAGCCCGGCGAAGGCGATGGCCGGCCCGAGGGCGATGTGGCGGCCGCCGGACATCAGCGCGTCCACCGCATTGACCAGGGCATACAGCGCCGCGCCGATCATCAGTGTGCCACTCACCCCCAGCACGATCGGTTCCAGATGCCAGAAACCCATCGTGAAGCGCTGGTTGAGGCGCGACTGCAGCGCGTCGGTCTGCGTGGACAGTGCGATCAGGCGCGCGACCAGCAGCGACAACCAGGTCATCACCACGTCGATCAGGCCGTAGATGCCGTCGAAGATGATCAGCGAGGAGTTGGCCAGCAGGCCGAACACCACTGCGGCAGCAGCCAGCAGCAATGAGCCTGCGATGGACAGGCGCAGCACGCCCTGTTCGGTGCGCGTATCGAAGAAGCGTTCGGCGGTGGCAGGCATGCGGGCATCCAGCGGGACATGTGCTGCGGGAGCAGCGCGCCGCCATTCTATCCAGCCCACGGCACCCCGCCGTGACCGCAGCTGCACAGGGTCCGCAGACGTCACCAGACTGGTAACCGTTTGCGGATTGACGGGTGCACACCTGAAGCGTATCGTTTGTACCACGATGACATAGAAGCCTCCGGTGACCCCGGGGGCTTCTTTCGTTTGCGCCCCCGCGCGCTGCGTTGCCATCGCCACCGGCTTCGACGTCCCCGTCGCGGCCGTTCCGTTTTCCGCCCCGACCCTGCTTGTCCCGCGCCGTCCTGGTGACCGCGTGGGGCGCCGCCGTGCGCGCAGGGTCGGGGCACTCCACATCCATCAACGAAGGAGGATTCGATGCCCCTGCTGACCCTTGAGCAGTGCCGCGCGCACTGCCGTATCGACGGCGACTACGACGACGCCATCCTGGGTGACCTGCTGGCTGCAGCCAGCGACGCAGCCGCTGCCTACCTGGGCCGCGACCTGTACGCCGACCAGGCCACGCTGGACCAGGCACTGGATCAGCTGCCGCAGGACATGGCGGCGGCGGTGACCGGGCATGACGCCGCGGTTGCCGCCGCCAATGCCGAAACCAACACGGCCAAGGCCAAGGCCATGCGTGATGTGGCCGACCGCCGCCTGGCCGTGGCCACTGCACGCAGCGCGCGCCTGCTGCTGGGCATGCCGGCCAACGACAGCATCCGCGCCGCGGTGCGCCTGCTGTTGGGCCACCTGTACGCCCACCGCGAAGCCGTCGTTGTCTCCGCGCATACCATCGATGCGCCGGCAGCGACCGCCGCCATTGCGATGGAACTGCCGTTCGGCGTGGCCGCGCTGCTCGATCCGTATCGCCAGGCAGCAACGCCATGACCGCCGGCCACTTCAATCGTCGCATCCGCATCGAGCGCCAGGACGGCCAGCGCGATGCATGGGGGCAGCCGCTGGACGCCTGGCAGCCGGTGGCCGAACTTTGGGCTGCCATCAGTGCCGATGGCGGTGACAGCGTGCAACGGCTGACGCTGGAAAGCCGCCTGCCGGCAACGGTCCGCCGCCAGCGGTTCCATCTGCGCCTGGCGGCCGCGCGGCAGGCCGGCATCCACGTCGGCATGCGCATCGTGCATGACGGCCGCACCTTCGACATCACCGGTGTTGCTCCCGACTTCGGGAGGCGCCAGACCACGGTGCTGTTCACCGAACAATCCTCAGGCATGGCCTGAGCGACGCCAACCAGGACACCCCGATGAGTTACGAAGCACAGCTGCACGCATTGCTGGGCCCGCTGCTGCAGGGCCGGCTGCATCCCGACGTTCCGCCGGAACCGGTCATCTACCCCTGTGCTGTGTACCAGCAGGTGGGCGGACAGTCCGTGTGGTTCAACGAAGGTTCCATTCCCGGACAGAAGCACGCTCGCGTGCAGCTGACCGTCTGGGCAGACAGTCGTGCCCAGGCCAACACCCTGATCCGTGAGATCGAGGACCAGGTATGCGCGGGCCTGCCGAAGTCTGAATCCTTTGGCGCACCCATTGCCGTGCATGAGCCGGCACTCAAGAAGTACGGCGCACGGCTCGAGTTCGGGCTGTGGTACGCCAACCCGTAGTTCCACCGCTCCACGTACCACCTGATGCCCGGCATGCGCCGGGCCTTTTTTTTCTATCCAAACGAGGAAATGCAACATGGCACTCAAGCTCCCCAAGGGCACCCAGTTCGGCTTCGCTCCGGTGGTCTCCACCGCCATCGCCGTCACCGCCATCTCCAAGGCCGCACCGGCACTGGCCAGCGTCGCCGCCAACAGCGTCGACACCGGTGATGTGGTGGTCATCGAACTGCCGGGCTGGCCGGCCCTGAACAACCGCGCCACCCGCGCCGGTGCCGAAGCCACCGGCAGCGTTGAACTGCTGGGCATCGACACCACCGACACCGTGCTGTTCCCGGGCACCAGCGGTGCCGGCGTACTGCGCAAGGCCGGCGCCTTCGTCGACCTGGACCAGCAGGGCGACCCGACCACCGCCGGTGGCGAGCAGCAGTACTGGAGCGGCACGCTGCTGGAAGACCCGACCGGTCGCCAGGTGCAGATGCCGACCTTCAAGAACGCCAAGACCATCACCCTGCCGCTGTTCTACGATCCGAAGAAGCCGTGGTACTCGGCGCTGAAGAACGTTGACGCCAAGGGTGAGCCGGTGATCCTGCGCGCCAAGCTGGTCGGTGGCGATGTGCTGTACTGGTACGGCTACCTGAGCTACAACGGCGACCCGACCATGGCCGCCAACACCCCGATGGGTACCACCGCGACGTTCACCGCGCTGGCCGATTCCATCCTGGTGGAGGATGTCTGATGTTCCAGGTCAAGGCACCTGAGACTTTCAAAAGCACCCTGACCATTGCCGGCCATGGGCGCGAGCAAAAGCTCAACCTGACCTACCGTCATCTGCAGCAGGCCGCCTATGCGGACCTGCTGCAGCGCTTGGCGGGGGGGGAGGTGACGCCTGCCCAGGCGATCCTGGACATCGTCGCCGAGTGGGACGCGGATGTGGCACTGGATACAGCCGGTGTCGAACTGGCTCTCCAGCAGCAGATCGGCCTGGACGGCGCCATTGTTGGTGGCTACGTGCAGGCCCTGCAGGTCGCTCGCAAGGGAAACTGATCGAGGCGGTGGGGGCACTGTACTGGCGTGCCCCCACCGAGGCCGAACTGAACCAGCTCGGTCTGAAAGCAAAGCACTTTCCACCGCCACAGGTCGAACTCTGGCCGGAGTGTGCACTTCCCATCGACATCTTCTCGCGGGTCTCCACCCAGTGGCGTATCGGCGCCGGTGGCCCGACGGGTCTGGACTACAACGTGGTCTACCAGGAACTCGAGCGTGAAGGGCTTACTGCCGAGAAGCACGCAGAAGCAATGGCAGGCATCCGCGTGATAGAGCGGGCCGCACTGGACGAGATGCACCGCCAATGAGCCATCTGTTGGCTCACTCCGACCCCGCCATCCGGCGGGGTCATTCTTTTCTGAGGAAACCCCTATGAGCGACATACCGCTCGGTGTTGCGCGGGTGGATATCGAGGTCAACAGCAACCTCGGCGCTGCCACGCAGGCTGCCAAACGAAGCCTGGCCGACATGACGGCCTCTGCACAGCAGCAGTACCAGCAACTGGACAGGGCCGAGCGCGCACGCCTGCAGATGCTGCTCCAGCAAAGCGCACAGGTGGACAGAACGCGCATTGAACAGGAAATGCTCAATGCCGTCCTCAAGTCCAGCGCAGTACTGATCAATGAAATGGCCCGTCAGATGGCCAGCAACGAACGCGCCATGCGTGCGGCACGCAATGAGATGCGGGCATACCGCAGTGAAGCCGAGGCGCTGGCAAGCACTACGGACAACGCCACCGCCTCATCGGCTGGCGCCAGCAGTGCAGCCGCGGGCTCGTCGTTCCTGGATCAGCTCGGCAAAGCGGGCGAGCTGAAGGGCGCATACGAGAATGTAGCGGAGGTTGTCTCCGGCCTGGTTGGCCGCTTCCCTGCGCTGGCCAATCCGATGGCAGCAGCGGCGGCAGCGCTGGCCGCCGCGGTCGGCGGCGTGGCCATAGCGTGGAACTCCGCCAGCGCTGAGTCATCCTCCTTCGAGCGATCCCTCCTGATCGTCGGTGATCGCCTCAACGTCAACGAAGCGCAATTGACAGGCTACGCGCAGGCAATGCGGCGGATTGATGGCATCACCATGAGTGAAGCGTCCGAAGCATTGAGCCAGGTCGCGATGACCGGCCAGTTCGCCGGTGATGAACTGCGACTGGTCGCGCAGGCCGCACTGCAATGGCAGGAAGCAGGCGTCAGCAGTGCAGAAGAAGTCATTGCGTCATTCGTCAAGATCAAGCAGAACCCGGTCGCGGCACTCAAGGAACTGGAGCAGCAGACCGACGTTCTCACCTTCGCACAGCAGCAGCAGATCCAATCGCTGATCGCGCAGGGAAACCAGGCAGATGCGTCGGCTCTGCTGATGCAGGCCTACGCAGGCAAGATCGGGGAGGTTGCACCCAAGGTCATCGACAGCGCTACGTTGATGGAAGGCGCCTGGCGCAGGGCGAAGATTGTCTTCTCCGACCTGTGGGACATGGTGAAGGAGCCATTCCGTGCGGACAGCGTCGACGATCTGCGCAAGAACCTGGCAGATGCCGAATCAAGCGTTCGTCGCTGGAGCTACACCACGCTGGACGGAACCACAGGCTCCAGTTACAGCCTGGCCGAGTACAGTCGTGCCAAGAAGGAAGCGGAGGAGGCGCTGCGCGCGCTGCAGAAGAACCTCAAGCCCATCCTGATCGAGGCGACGGTGCCTCCAAAGCCCGGTCAAGCACGAACGCCTGCGCCCAATCCTGGCCCCCCGTCGATTGCCCCGGCCCAAACCATCGCCTCTCCGCCGTCCGTTCCTTCATTGTTCGATCAGATCCAGGAACAGATCGACCAGAATGAGCGCCAGCGACTGGGAATGGACAAGCTGTCTGCCAGCGAGCGCTTGCAGCGGCAGGCAAAGCTTGCGCTCAAGGATGCGACAGAAGACGGCAACGTGACCGCCGCGCAACGCCTGGAACTGGCGCTCAAGAACCTGCAGGCGAGCGAGCAGCAACTTGCACTGCACAGCGAAGAGGTTGCGGCTACCACTCAGCTTGAGAAGCTCAACAGGTCGCTGATGGACGCCGAAGAGGCGCGTCGGAAGGCAAACGAACAGGAGTTGCTCGGACTCGGACACGGTAAAGAAGCTGCAGCGCGCCTCGGTCGTGTCAATGGCATCCAGCGTGAGTACGAGCAGGGCATGAAAGCACTGCGCGACAGCGGCATTCCCGAGGACAGCCGCAACTTCCGCCAGCAGTCTGACGCGCTTCGCTCAAGCCGTGATCGACGCCTGAGCGATGAGCAGGACTACCAAGGGCGTCGAATGGAGGAGATGGGCGACTGGCGCAATGGCGCGCGCAGCGCCTTCGACGACTACAGCGAATCCGCTTCCAACACAGCGGGTATGACCCAGGAACTCTTCAGCAAGGCATTCAAGGGTGCCGAAGACGCGCTGACCAAGTTCGTTCTAACTGGCAAGCTAAACTTCAGCGATCTGGCCGATTCGATCATCACAGACCTGGCACGAATTGCAGCCCAGCAAGCCCTGATGGGCATCATCAACAGTGTCGTCGGTGTTTTCGCCGGGAGCATGGGTGCGGGCGCAGGTTCAGCTCCTTCCACAGGGTTCGCTGCCGGTTTCGGCAACAACACCGGCTGGTTGAGCAGCGGCAACATGACCCCCAATGCGCTTGGCGGTGTCTATGCATCGCCCAGCCTCTCCGCCTACTCCGGTGGCGTCTACAACACCCCGCAGCTGTTCGCTTTCGCCAAGGGCGCAGGCGTCTTCGGCGAAGCGGGACCGGAAGCGATCATGCCGCTGCGGCGCGGGCCGGACGGTCGTCTCGGCGTAGCCGCACACGGTGGCGGCGGTAGCGGAGGCGTGGGTGTAAGCATCCGCATCGACAACAACGGCGGCAAGGAAGTCACCACCAACGAAAGCATGCTGCAGCAGTTCGGCAACGAGATCGGCCAGTTCGTGGAACGCAAGTACCGCGAACTGCAGAGTCGTGACCTGAAGGCGGGCGGCGTGCTCAGCAGGAGTGCCATGCAATGACCGATACCTTTACCTGGCCGGCAACCAGCCAGAGCACCGGAACCACTACCGCCGCCGTGAAGCGTGCGAAGTTCGGCGATGGTTATGCGCAGGCCGCTGCCGATGGTCTGAACGCCACCTCGCGCAGCTACCAGCTGCAGTTCGTCGGCAACCGCAGGACGATCAACGAGATCGTGACGTTCCTGGATGGTCATGCCGGCCGCAGCTTCCTGTGGAATGGGCCACTGGGGCAGGGGCTGTATACCTGTGATTCCTACACCGACAGTCATCTGGGCGGCTCGATGTTCAGCATTACCGCGGCATTTGAACAGACACATCAGCCGTAGGAGCAGACATGGATCTACAGCAGATTGATCTGGACACCATCCAACCCAACGGTAAACGGGGCGAAACCCAGCGCCCGGCCTTCACCAAGATCAACCAGAACTTCAAAGAAGTTGCCCTGGCGCTGGATGCAGTTCCCGAGGCAGTTGCACGGGCCGTCTCGGGAAGAAATCGCCTGATCAACGGGAACTTCGACTGTTGGCAGCGGGGTATCAGCTTCAATACAGGGGGGGCGTACACGGCCGATCGCTGGTTCCTGCAGATGCACGGCATCGCAGATCCGGTGTTCCGGCGGAATCCCACGGCAGTGGGGGACAATAACTTTCCCCGCAGCAGGTACACGCTGTCCACCAGCTCGAGCGGAAACACCGACGGAGAGAAGCACTTCTTCGTCTTCGAGCAGCGTGTGGAGGACGTGCGCAACTTCGCGGATGCCCAAAGCACGGTGTCCTTCCTGGTATTCAACGCGGGTGCGGGAGGGCGCAGGATCGCGCTGGAGTTCGCGCAGACCTTCGGCGCCACGGGCAGCGCTCCGGTACTGGCCATTGCGCCTGAGGTCTTCGAGCTCGCCCCGGGATTGAACAGAATCCGCAAGACAGTGACGTTGCCCTCGATCTCAGGAAAGACACTATCTGATGAGGGGGCCGCAGTTGTCTGCGTCTGGGTCTCGGCGGGCACACAGTTCGCCAACCGCACCGCCGGCCTTGGTGGGCAGCAGGGCCAGCTGTACTTCGGCGAGTTCCAGTGGGAGGGCGGTGCGATGGGCACGGACTTCGAATGGCGTCCGCCGGCCGAAGAGATGCAGCGCTGTCGGCGTTACTACCAGACCGATGCCACGGGAAGCCATTTCGATGGTGGTAGTCGCTTCAACGCTGGTGTAGGACTCATCCGAGGTGACAACAAGGTCTACCTGACCTATCGCTTCAGCCAACGCATGCGAACCATTCCCAGGGTTGGATTTTCCAGCCTGCCGCAGTGGCGGCTTCTCACTGGCACCGGAGCTGTGAGCCTGACGTCGATCGAGGCCGTAGAGATTTCATCAACGCGGATGACGATTGTCGGCTCCTTGACCGACGGGGCTGCAGGTCAGGCCGGCATCCTTCAGAGCAGCGACTCGGCCGGCGCAGGTACCGGAATCAACCTGGACGCGGAAATCTGAAAATGCGCAAGAACGCTCGCGACATACACGGCTTCGTGCCACATCTCAAATGACAAGGAGACACTAGACATGTCATTGAAAATCATCGATCTAGATTCCGTTCAGCCGAACGGGAAAAGGGGCGAAACGCAGCGTCCGGCTTTCACCAAGGTCAACGAAAATTTCGCGGAGCTATACGACGCACTTGAATCGGTTCCGCAGAGCATCGACGCGGTGATCACCGAGCGTATCCCAGGCAGAAATCTCCTCATAAACGGTGGTCTGCAGTTCTGGCAGCGACGGACCTCCGGTCGTGTCGGCAGCGGGGCAGGTACTTTGGGGGCGGAGACCTTCTTCGCGGACCGCTTCTCCAACTCTGCGTTGAGCTGTAATCAGGACGTCCAGCGCGTTGTCTATGACGGCCGGCAGGCAGGCTTCCCGGAGGACACCCGTTCTATCCTCGTCTGCACGGTGTCCAATGCCGTTGCCAGCAGTGGCGCCTGGATGGGACAGAGGATCGAAGGGGTCCGCAGTGCGAGCGGTGATATTACGATATCGGTATGGGCAAACAGCGATGCCCCGGGACGCAAGGTTGGCGTGCGTGTCATTCAGGATTTCGGAACGGGCGGTTCGCCTTCGCCAAAGACGGTTGCTGAAGTGGGGGTGATCACACTGAGTACGGCGGCCAGCCGACACTGCATCACCGTTAGCTTGCCAAGTACCAAAGGAAAGACGCTCGGCAGCGATGGAAACGACCATCTGTACGTGGTGTTCGACCTTTGCAGTACGGGTCATGGCGGAGAGCTGCTGGGTCAGAACGGTTCATTTGGTTTCACCCAGTTCCAGGTCGAAGCAGGACGCACGGCGTCGCGCTTCGACTGGCGACCAGTTGGTGTAGAACTGACACTTTGCCAGCGCTACTACGAGAAGAGCTACAAGCTGGACGTGCCGCCGAACACGGCGACAAACGAAGGTCGCGAGGCGTTCTCATCCAATACGCCGGGTATCGCCCACTACCAGAGCATCCGATTCCAGACCTCCAAGCGTGCTCACCCGTACGTGATGATCATTTCGGCGGACACTGTGCAGCAGAACGGGCATATCGCCGAAGACAATATCTCAAGGGTGCCGTGCGTTGTGAACTACGCGTCCAACTCAGGCTACGAAGTCAGCTGGTCGAACAATGCAGGGCGTTGGGGTGGCTGGTGGCATTGGTGGGCGGATGCAGAGTTCTGATCCGTAGGCCTCTCTCCAAGACAACAGGACCCCGACATGGCAAGAAGGATCATTGACCTCGATACCGTTCAAGCGAATGGTAAACGGGGTGAAACGCAGCGCCCGGCATTCACCAAGATCAACGAGAATTTCGACGAAGTCTATAGCGGCTTGCTTGATGCTCAGGAGGCAGTCGCCGCCATTCCAGCCACCCTGGATGCAGCACTGGCCGGTAGATCACTGGCCAGGAACTACCTCGTCAATGGTGACTTCCGCTTCTGGCAGCGCGGGTGGGGCTTGGCACAGGGCACAGGCTCGACCTATCTGGCCGATCGCTGGAAGCGGGACAACGGCAATGGAACCCTGTCCATGGCGCGCTTCCCACTGGAACCAGGACAGACCGCGATTCCCGGCAATCCACGCTGGTACATGAATGTCAACGTAGGCGCCTCCTCAGCCAGGAACAGCTACCAGCGTGTTTCGCAACTGATCGAAGACGTAACACTCCTCAGCGGCAGGAAGCTGACGCTTTCCTTCTATGCGAAGGCAGCCCTTGGCGCCAGAATTGCCGTGGAGATCGAGCAGGATCTACGTGGCCAGGATGCCTCGACACAGACATTTGCAGGCATCGCCACGCTGACGGGAGCCTGGACCAGGTACGCGATGACGTTCGATGTACCCAGTGTTTCCGGAAAGAACACCAACGGTGCTGGACACTGCACGTGGGTCTCGCTGTGGATGTCCACCGGTCCGGATTTCAGCGACCGGGTACCTGGCCTGGGCCATCAGACCGGCAACTTCGACATCGCGATGGTGCAGCTGGAAGACGGCGCGGCAGCCACCGACTTCGAGCGTAGACCCGATGCATTGGAGCTGCTGCTGTGCCAGCGCTACTTCGAGAAGAGCTACAACATTGATGTACCACCAGGGACCGCTGACGTATCCGGGCGGGACAACCAGTTCTATGACCGCACGATCGGCGTGGGCAGCACCTCGCACATCCGATGCCGTGTACTGAAGCGGGCGACACCCGCTTACACCGTCTACAACGACACAACCGGCATTGCCGGCCAAGTTTCGGGTGCATCCGGTGGTGCCGGTACGGTGACATCGATCGTCAATCCCGGCCAGTCCGGTGCCCAGGTCAATTATGTGTCGGCACCCGGGAACTGGGGTTCCTCCTTCCACTGGACTGCAGATTCGGAGCTTTGACATGTATCAACTGACGCAGGAGCCGGACATCATCAAGTGTAAAGACACCGGAGCATTCATTCCGCGTGGCCACTGGATGTGGCGGGATTACGAGGCGTGGATACTGGCTGGCAACGCGCCCTCGCCGGTGCCGCTGCCCTATCCGGCAGGATCTGCCGAGCACCTGCATCAGCTGCGGCGCCAGGCGGAGCAATGGATGTGCGAGTACGCCCAGACACTGGGCCATTCATCGGTGGAAAGCTGCTGTAGCTACACCAGCAGTGTGATTCCCGGGCTGGCCTGCGAGGCCCGAGCGATGGTGGCGTGGCGCGATGCGGTCACTCTGGCATTGAAAAATTTGACCATCGCATCGCCTGATGATGCGCAGAACTGGGATCAGATCAAGCAACGGCTGCCGCAACCGGAGATGTTCGACTGGCTGTGCGGGACTTCCGACAGTGTTCCGCCAGTGCGCGGACCCGCAGAAATCTAGAGAAACGCTCATGGCAAGGAAAATCATCGACCTCGACACCGTCCAGCCCAATGGCAAACGGGGTGAGACACAGCGCCCGGCGTTCACCAAGATCAACGACAACTTCGCCGAGATCTATGCCGGACTGGATGACGCGGAATCGGCGCTCATGCACCTGGAAGGCCGCATGGCCGGAAGGAACGCACTCATCAATGGCGACTTCCGGCTCTGGCAGCGCGGGGCAGCGTTCCCTGCATCCACGGGCCCGCGTTACATCGCTGATCGCTGGCTGGCCAATGCCACCGGCACCACAGTAGCCGTCACACGCGAAGACGTACCCGCCGGCGGCGGCCCAGGTGGGCGCCTGCTGGCCGGATCACGCCATCTGCTCCGGCTGGACGTGCAGAGCGTCGCCGCTGCCGGCAACATGGCGCTGGTCCAGCAACGCATCGAGGACGTCCGGACCCTGGCCGGGCGCACCGTCACCATCAGCTTCAAGGCGCGGGCCTCGGTGGACGACTTCCGCATCGGCGTGGAGCTGCAGCAGTCCCATGGAACGGGCGGGTCGACCGCGCGCGACAGCATCGGCGCCTCGGTCGTGCTCGACACGCTGTGGCGCTGG